>NZ_QAJQ01000011.1:0-217052 GCF_003852395.1 Pedobacter sp. KBW01 | reverse complement strand
TAATTTCAGGACGAGACAGTTCAAAGGGAAAGGAACTATTTACGCTATAGCTCGGCAATCAAATTGGCGGCCAGTTTGGCCCGAAACGAGGTGGCCAGTTTCGTTGAAATACACAGTTAAAAATCACAATTATATTAAAATTATGTTTTGTTTAATGTTTTTAAAATCAGTTATTTGTGATTTTTATGTTTGGTTTTTTTGAGAGTCTTGTAAACTGTTTAAAGTATGTTTATAGACAAATTTGTGTTTTGGACTTCACAGATGTGGAAAACTTTTTCAGGAAAAGCTTCTTATAGACTTGAATTTAAATTTTCTTTCTAAGAATGGATGCTCATTGTAAACTCATCGCATTGCTGGTTATAAACTGATGAGGTTTTGATATATTTGTGTATCTAATTTTTCTTATTAAATATGCGAAAGATCATCGCTCTTGTATTTGTTTTTATTTTATGTTCGTATGTTGCAAGAGCTGCTATTTTTACAGTAAGTAGTAGTGCAGATAGTGGAATAGGCTCATTAAGAGAAGCGCTACAATTGGCTGCAGCTAATGGTAGCGCCGAAACAGACTATATTTATTTTAATATTACTAATCAGCCTGTTCTGATTAGCATAGTGAGTCCATTAATACTTTCTTCAAACTTGGTGATTGATGCCACAACTTTGCCCGGGCCTGCTTTGGGATTATCCAGTGCAAAGGTAACTCTGAAAACCAGCGTCTCTTATGTTTCCGATGTAACCCCTATTGGTTTCTCAGGCACGAGTTTAAAAAACCTGGAAATCTATGGTTTTTACTTTTCATTTTTTGCTAATGCGGCTTCAAGATCGTCTACACCCATTTCACTCAATAATTGTGAAAATATTATTATCGGGGCACCAAATAAAGGAAATGTATATGGTAACATCGATGTTAATCTTAGCATGTTTAAATGTAATAAGATCAAAGTTTCAAACAATTGGTTTGCCTTCAATCCGGAGCGTACGGAGCTACTGGGAACAGCTTTTGGCTCTATGTTAAGATTTTATCAGTGCGATAATATTTTAATTGGAGGAGATACCAAAGCCGAAGGCAATCAGTGTGGATATATTTATAGGGGTATGCTAATTACAGGTATTGATCCATCTACACAAAGTGTACAGCAAAGAGGAGAGATATGTGTTATTAAAAATAATGTTTTCGGGGATGAGTTACTTAAAGGGGGCTTATCAGATCCCCATATCATTCAAAATTTTAAAAAAGTAGAATTGCTTAATAATTTTACTTCCATGAGCGCCGGTTTCAGTTTTAAGGATATATCGGTGGGGATGTTAATTCAAGGAAACAGTTTTGGGGTTGGCGCATTAAATACTCAAGGATCTTACGCGCATTCTTTGCTTGATTTCGATGCTTGTAATAATGTATTGATAGGCGGTAAAGATGCAGGACAAGCCAATATTTTAGCTAATAATAAATATGGGGGTTTTGGGCCAGGTATTTATGCAACTAATTGTGGAGATATTCTCTTGCAGAGAAATTCGATTTATTGCACAGCACAAAGTATTGTTTACAAACCAGAAAATAGTAAAGTAGAACTTCCTGTGATAAATATCACAAATTACAGTAATGGTGTATTAACCGGAACGGCAACTCCAAATTCTGAAATTGAGGTATATACGGATGGCGAATGTATGCAGTGTGAAGCTAAAGCCTATGCAGCAAACACTATGGCAGATGCCTCGGGGAAATGGACCATTACTATCCCTTCTGATATAGGTTTCACCGCTTCAGCCAGTATAAACAACCGAACATCTAAATTCCTTGGGCTTAGCTTTCTGGCAGGAAATGTTTCTGTTAAAAATACTAGTTGCGGTCTAAACAATGGATATATTAAAGGTTTAAAGGTTATTGGGGCAACGCGTATAGAATGGAAAGATAGTAAGGGCAATTTAGTTGGGAATACAGAAGAATTAATAAATGTTAAACCAGATATTTATACCTTTCAGGCTTTTTTGGGGACCACCTGTAAAACGCAAACCTTATCCTATTCAGTGAAAGATGGCCAACCGCAACTATTTACAGGCATTATGCTCATTAGTCCGGAGAACTGTAACAAGGAAGATGGTGGGATTAAAAATCTTTTTATTTCTAATCAAAACGATTTTACTACAAAATCATTTAAATGGATAGATGAAAAAGGGGAAGTAAAGGGAAATAGTTTGATTCTTAGTAATGTAAAAAGTGGTAAATACACACTACAGTTAACAACTGCTGATGATTGTGTGGCAACATTTGGTCCTTTTGAAATTCCAGCCAAGGGTGTGCCTTTAATCGATAAAGTTAAGGTTAATATTACTAAAGCTGGTTGCGGTAGTTCAAATGGGAGTATTACGAATGTTATCGTTTCAGGTGTGGGTAAAATTAAATTGGTTTGGAAAGATGAACAAAAAAACATCATTAGTCAGGAAAGTGAACTGGTTAACGTTCCTGGTGGAAAGTATTTTCTTGAAGTAAGTGATGAGGGGATATGTGGCGCTGCGGTTTACGATTTTGAAATTCCCATATTAAATGCTATAACTATAGATGATCAAACAGCAGATATACAAAATGCGAGCTGTATTGCAGATAATGGTCATATTAAAAAGCTTAATATTACATCTGCATCAACTGGTTTTAGTTTCAAATGGATCAATGAATCAGGTATACAGGTAGGGGATAAACAAGACCTGGAAAATTTAGCTGCCGGAAAATATACTTTAATCGTTGATAATGGTTACTGCACGGCAAACCGTACTTTTAATATTATCCGTCAAAGCTCCATAACTTATCCTGACTTTCCATTTATGATTACACCTGCAACCTGCAATTTAAATAATGGCTCAGTTAAAATAAATACTGCAGATTATCATGAAAATATTGAGTTTAGGTGGCTAGATAGGGAAGGAAAAGAAATTGGCAACAGCAATGAAATTTTAAATTTAAGTGAAGGAGATTATCAACTTTATCTCCGGGATGAAAACAAATGTGAAATTCTCTACAAAACATACGTCATTGAAAGAATTACACCGCTTTCAATCGATCCTGAAAGTACGCACATTACAAATGATCGATGCGGCATGGGTGTAGGTTCTGTCGCAAACATTTCTATAAAAGGTGGTATTTTACCGTATCATTATACTTGGAGAAATACTGATGGTGAAATTATATCTACAAATATTGGATTGGATAATGTTAAGGAAGGTCTTTACTTTTTAACGATAACAGATAATAGTAATTCTACCTGCTCCGAGCAAAGCTTTAACTTTACAATTTCTAATTCAGGAGAAATCATTAGTCCACCTATCGTTTATCCATCTTTATTATGTGCAGAAGGCGAAGGTATTATTAGGGCTAATGCCAATACCTCGGGAATGTTTAATCTATATGATAAGGCTACAAATGGAAAGTTACTAGCCAGTAATGAAACCGGTTTTTTTAAATTGAATATATTAAAATCTTCTACTTTCTTTATGAGTTTAGCTAACGGAACCTGTGAAAGTGAAAGGGCTGTTGTACCAATTATATTTTCAGAAAAGGCAATAGAAATTCCGAATTCAATTAGCCCTAATGATGATGGAGTTAATGACACCTGGCGAATTTCGAACATTGATCAATACCCTAAGGCCAGTATAAAAATTTTTAACAGAAATGGTAATGTGATTTTTACCTCTGAGGGTTATCAAAAGGAATTTGATGGAAAGACGAATGGCAGAGTAATAGCAGCAGGAGTTTATTTTTATGTAATCAATTTGGCTCCTGACTGTAAACAGTATAGTGGTAGTCTTACGATTTTCCTATAATAATATTTTAAGCTGAAAGTTTAAATCTAAATTCATTAGAAACTGTCTAATAGTAAGTTTTTATCGAATGTACTGGTTTAAAATTTGATCGATAGTTTTTCCGATACCAGGGCGTTATCCTTATAATACTCAAAAAACCAGTTACCGTCTTTTTTTAAAACCACTCCATTGGTACTGGTATTGCTGGCGATATAGTAATCGGCCACAGTTGTTTTTAGCAAGGTGAGTACAATCTTAGGGGCCGAATCAATCAGTTGGTAGCCATTGTTAATGGGGTGTGCATATAAAAGCGCCTCTGATTGTTTAGTGGTAGCTACGGCAGGTTGAGTGACAGGGGTGGGTGCAACTGTTTTTACTTCCGGTGCTGGTGTAGTAGTTACTGTAAAATTTGCTGCAGGTGTGCTGCCAGCTTCGTAATGTATGTCGCCGAAAGAGCTAAAAGCATCTCTCATAGCAGCATTGTACGATTGCTTGTATTCTTTTTCCCGGCTTTTACCTTCTTTACTTTTCAGTACAACGTTTCCTTTACAATCTTTAAGCACAAAGGTAAGATTGGTTACAAACATGCTATTGTGTTCCTCCACATCAATTACTAAAGCCTTACACCTGTCGGTTGCAATTTCGGAAGGTATTTCGGTGTTATCGTAATATACGGTGAAACCCTTATCTTCAAAAAGTGCCTTTGCAAGGGTATTCAGATTATACTGGTTGGGTTGTTTGAGAAAACTGAATTTCTCAGGAACAATTAAATATTTATAATTAACAGTATTTGACTGACCTTTTGCTGCAAAAGAAAGTGCCAAAAGAATGTTAAAAATATATGTTTTCATAACGGATATTTCGGTGAGGGATAAGATTCATGTTGAAGTTATGCAATGAAACAGAGAAAATCAAATTTGATACAAGTTAGCTTATTTAAATCATCGCTTTTTTTGTCTGTTGGGCGGCTAATTTTAATGATTTTTTGTATGCTGGTGTAGAGGTCAAGATTCTGTAATCCACGACTTTATTAACATTTTTTCTGTAATGTGTATAAATATTCATACTACATCTATTAATTTATGGTGTTGGTCTATTTTTGTCGCATTAAACCATAATGAGTAATATATTTATATCAAGAATCAAATCAACGGGACGATTTAGAAATCTTATTTAGGCTCCACAGCAATGCGGAGCCTTTGTTGTTTATTCTCTTGACCATGCAGTGGTTAAATATCTCCTGCCTAAAATTTATCCCGCATGCCAAATAAGCCCATTAAGCCTCCGGTATGGATAGCCAAAATACGCTCGTCCCGGTGCAATTGACCACGTTTTTCTAAATCGCAAATGGCATAAAACATTTTTGCAGTATAAACAGGGTCTAAAAGTAGTCCGGTTTGTGCAGTAAAGGTTTTAATAAAATGAATCAGCTCTGGAGTAGTTTTGGCGTAGCCGCCGAAGTGATAGTCTAAATGCAGTTCTAATTGTTTATCTGTTGTAGTATATCGGGCGATTTCGTCTCCTATGAACGCGCCACCTTTCAAAACTGGTACAATATGAAGTTTGGTTGGTAGTTGCTGTTCTTGTAAGCCTTTGAGTAAGCCGGCAGCAGTAGTTCCGGTGCCTGCTGCACAAAAAATATGATCATAGGTTTCCGTTAATTCGCCAATTATTTCGGCACAGCCAAGAGTAGCTTCTACTGATGCACCACCTTCATCTACAAAACAGACTTCCGCATTATCTGCAAAGCGACTTTCAAAAAGCTTGTGCCTATCCCGGTAACTTTCACGGTCGGTAAAAATAAGTTCCATACCGAATAGGCTACACAGCAACAGCATTTCGTTTTTTACAGCTTCGCCACGCACAAAAGCTGTTGACTTTAAGCCCGATCTTGCTGCGGCAGCGGCGGTGGCCACCAAATGGTTAGAATAAGCTCCGCCAAAAGTAACCAAATGTGTTTTGTTTCCGGCTTTCGCTTTGGCCAGTATGTATTTCAGTTTACGCCATTTATTGCCCGAAATATAGGGGTCTATCAGGTCGTCGCGCTTTACCGATAAATGGTTAAATGGAGCAAAGCTTACTTTTTGTACCGGACTATAGATTTTTTTAAACACATGTAAAAATAAAAAACACCCGGGTATTTCGGGTGTTTTTTATTTAATAGCTCGGTTTGTAACCGGTGGGTTATGGTTTTACTTACCCATGCCGAATCCAAAACCTGCATTAACTACACTGTATTTGGCCTGAGTATAAGAGGTGTAAAATTTAAAGAAGCCGAATTTTAACTGGAAACCTAAACTTCCCCGCACACCATCTATATCGGTTTGTTTAACCGCTATCGGGTCAACGTAGGTGGCATTGGTTCCTCCGTCGGTAAACTGGTAGGTACCTAAAGCTTTTAAATTGGTGTTGGAGGTTTGGTAGCCTACGCTGGCAAAAGGGGTGAAGAATAAGATTTTCTTCGAAACAATGGCGTCAAAGTTCACTCCATTAAATTTCGCGTCAATGCGTTGGTTAGAATTACCCGTATTGTTGATGTCTAAAGGCAAATCATATTTGTACTGTGTAAAACCTCCTGCTATGGCAACATCTACCGGAAACAGTTTCTCGGTTGTTGAGCCCATAAACAAAGGTAAAAGTTCAACCTTTGCCCCAAAACCGATCATCGATAAACTTCCTAAATCGCTGCCCAGTTTTATTTTAGGCATGGCCCTTAAGGTAACATCGATGTTTTTAGGTAAGCCCAGTGTTGCCTGTATTTGCAGTGCAGGTACCACATGGAAACCCACACCTTGTGGCAGGTTGAAAAATTTACCCGTAGGAATACCATTGCTGGTGTAAATTTGCATTTTGCCGCCTTCGTGGTCATCGCCAAAAGCAGTTGGGCCAATTGAAGAAGCTCCGGGAGCAGGTTTAATGTTGCCCAAACCCAGGGTATTCACATCGTAACTTCTGCCCGCTTGTGGTACAAAGGAGGCTGATGCCGATACCCGCACATCAAACTTTAAAAATCCTTTCGATTTGGCGGTGTTTGTCCAGCCATCGGTTAAACCCAAGCCCAAACCTTTATACAAAGGATCGAAATAGGCATTAATTAATTTGGTAGCATCGGCAGGACCCGAAACAAATAAGCTTCCAACATCCTGTTGTGCACTTACTTTTTGAGCTGTTACCAATAAAAATAAGGCACATAATGCCTTTAAAGCGTAGCATTTTCTCATATATAATAATTTGATTTAGAGTAAAGATAGAGCTGTTTTTCGCAAAACTGTAATCATTAAATAATTCTTGCTGTTAAAAGTTTATTTTTGCACCATGGAAAATGTGGTCGAATTGCAGGAATCGGAAGAGCAGGAATTATATGAACATTTAAAAATTATTGTCGATAAAGGGCAGTCTTTGTTGCGCATTGATAAATTTTTGATGGTTCGTGTAGAAAATGCCTCACGAAACCGCATTCAGAATGCAATTGATGCAGGTAATGTGCTGGTTAACCAGAAGCAAATCAAATCGAGTTATAAGGTAAAGCCTTTTGATGAGATTTCGATTGTTTTACCACATCCGCCCCGCGATACCGAAGTTTACCCGGAAGATATTCCATTGGATATTATTTACGAAGACAGCGATTTGCTGGTGGTAAATAAATCTGCGGGTATGGTGGTGCATCCCGGTTTTAACAATTATACTGGCACATTGGTTAATGCTTTGGCTTTTCACTTTGAGCAGTTACCGCAGTTGCCGGGCAATGATGGCCGCCCCGGTTTGGTGCACCGCATTGATAAAGATACTTCGGGTTTGTTGCTCATCAGTAAAAACGAGAAATCGATTACGCATCTGGCCCGTCAGTTTTTCGATCACAGCATTACGCGTAGGTATATTGCATTGGTTTGGGGCGATATCGAAAATGATGGTACCGTAACGGGCTATATTGGCCGCAGTGCGAAAGATCGCCGTGTGATGGATATTTATGATGATGAAGAAAAAGGCAAATGGTCGGTAACCCACTATAAAGTTTTAAAGCGTTTAGGCTACGTTACGTTAATTAGCTGCGAACTCGAAACTGGCCGTACACATCAAATCAGGGCGCACATGCAGCACATTGGTCACCCGCTGTTTAGCGATGCCATGTACGGTGGCGATAAGATTTTAAAAGGAACTACGTTTAACAAGTACAAACAGTTTGTTGAAAACTGTTTTGAGTTATTGCCCCGACAGGCTTTACACGCACAGAGTTTAGGTTTTATACATCCAACAACGAAAGAATATATGTACTTTGAATCGCCTTTGCCAGACGATTTTAAAGCAGGTTTAACTAAATGGGAAAATTATATCGCTACATCATAAAATATGCTTCAACAGTACCTTTTATTTAATGATGAATTTCATGCGACAGATACTCCTGTTTTAAACGCTTCTAACCGTGCTTTCAAATTTGGTGATGGTTTGTTTGAAAGCATGCGGATGATTAATAATAAACTGCAGTTTGCAGATTTACATGCCGATAGGTTAACCGCAGGTATGAAAGCCCTGAAAATGGACGGGCATGCCTTAATGGATGATTATTTTTTACGTCAGAAAACTGCCGACCTGGCCAAAAAGAACAAGTGGAACGGTAATGTGCGCTTTCGCCTTTCGGTTTACAGGGAAGGGGCAGGCGTTTATACTCCCGAAATCAATAAAGCCGGATATGTTTTGGAAGGGCTTCCCTTAACTGCTTCAACATACGAATTAAACAGCAAAGGCCTCATTATTGACGTTTTCGACGAAATGACCAAGCCAATTAACAAGCTGTCTAATTTTAAAACCTCCAACGCACTGCTTTACGTAATGGCCGGACTTTTTAAAAGCCAGAACCGTTTGGATGAAGCCATGATTTTAAACCAACAGGGTTTTCTGTGCGAAAGCATTAGCGCCAATGTTTTTGTAGTGTATAACAAGCAGGTGTACACCCCTGCATTAACCGAAGGTTGCGTAAGTGGCGTTATGCGCACAGCCATTATGCAGTTGTGCAAAATGAACGATATTCCATTAATCGAAGCGCAGATTAATCCTGAAATATTAAAAGCAGCCGAGGAAGTTTTTATTACCAATGCCACTCAGGGCATACAATGGGTGATGGGCTACGGTCGTAAACGCTATTTTAACGAAGTTTCGAAGGTTTTAATCGATAAGCTGAACGCTTTATAGTCGTAATCAGTGATAAGTTTATGAGGCAAATTTCTTTTGCTTCGTTGATGTTACGTTTTATTTCTGCCGATTTGTGTTTGCCTGAACTATATTTTTAGTATTATTGGTTACACACACAAATTTAACCGAAATGAAAAAATTACTCATTCTCGTAATGGCTTGCTATGGCCTGAACGCCCGTTCACAACAGCTGAACGAATCCAGAAACTTTCTGTACTTCTATTCAGATTCTACAGTTTATGCAAAAAAGATCAGCTTACGCCCCGATTTTAGCGGCGGGTGGTCGCTCCGGGCCGATTCAAGGCGGGTGCCGATAGCGCAGGTCAAATTTTTTAACAATGAGGATGGTTTCTTTGCCAATACTCGGAAACTCAATCTTTTGGGGCAAGCTTCCTTTGCCGAGCGGATAATTGAAGGTAAAATCAATATTTATCAGGAAGTGGTTTACGATGATGTTCCCATTGAAGCGGAATATTACGGCTTTAGAGATTACAGGCGACAAGTGGTGAACAACCGAATGTTTATGAACAAAAGCTATACCGACCTGAAAAAAGTAAATTACCGGAATTTAAACGAGGCCATGGCCGATAACCCGAAGAGTTTAGCGCTGTTAAGGCGGTACAGAAACACTAAAATTACCAGCATTGCCATGTACGTAGCAGCTGGGGCTGCAGTTATTGCCAGTGGGATTACGCTGATGTCGGAGGGTAAACAAATAGGTACCTCATTCGGCGGTATGCCCAAATATGCTGACCGCAGTTATACAGGTAGTTTTGTTTTGCTGGGGCTTGGCGCCGCTTTTAGTATAGGTGGTTATTTTATCGGCGAATCTGGTAAAAAAAATATAGAGAGGGCTGTCGATAATTATAACCGCTAGTGTTTAAAATGATAACCAGACAGCGCCTAATTAAGCCTGTCTGGTTATTTTATTTCAAACTTTGTAAATTAGCTTTACAAGCGCATTCCCCTCAAAAAATCTTCAATCAACATCCGTTTTTTACCTTCGTACTGGATGTCTAATAGTTTAATAAAGCCATCTTTAGCAGCAAATTTTAAATAGGTTTTGCCATCTGTTAAAAAGCCTCCGGCAACAATGCCCGGCTCTTTATTTTCTAATTCAGCCTTAAATACCTTTAATGTTTTATCGTTTAAAAAAGTAAAGGCGGTAGGGTATGGGCTTAACCCACGAATTAAATTATAAATGGTTTGCGCCTGATTGTTCCAATCTATTTTACAGTCGTCTTTAAAAATTTTAGGCGCATGCTTTAAATCGCCGCTTTGTGGCTGTGGCTGCTCGCTTACCTCGTCTGCTTCAATTGCTTTAAGTGTTTTTACCAACAGGTTGGCGCCAATGTGCATCAATTTATCGTGTAGGTCGCCGGCGGTTTCATCATCGGCAATGGCAACACTGTCGCTAAGAATAATATTGCCTGTATCAATTTCATGGGTAAGGAAAAAGGTAGTTACACCACTTTCTTTTTCTCCGTTTATAATGGCGTGATTTATAGGAGCAGCCCCACGGTACTGTGGTAAAAGCGATCCGTGCAGGTTAATGGTTCCTTTAGGTGGCATGTTCCATACCACTTCGGGTAACATTCTAAAAGCCACTACCACCTGTAAATCGGCTTTGTAACTGGCTAAGGTTTCGAGAAATTCGGCGTTCTTTAGTTTTTCGGGTTGTAACACCGGAATATTCTTTTCAACCGCATATTTTTTTACCGCACTTTCGTTAAGCTTTTGCCCGCGGCCGGCCGGCCGGTCTGGTGCAGTTACTACCGCAACAACATCAAAATTTGCTTGTACCAGTGCATCTAACGAAGCTACCGCAAAATCGGGCGTGCCCATAAAAACTATTCTCATAAGAAAGTGTTGTGTTTTAAAATAACGTGGCTAGCCACTTAAAGTTTTGCAAAATAACTAAAAATAAACCCATACTTATAGGTAAAAATGGTACAAGGTAAAGATGTTGTAAAAGCAAGTGGACTGGTGTATGTAACCGACAGTATGCCTGGTATATATCGGAAGGGTAAACCCGGTAAATTTCATTATGTGGATAAAGACGGGGATAAAGTTACTGAAGATAAACATCTCGATCGGATTAAAGCCCTCGTAATTCCGCCTGCATGGCAAGACGTTTGGATTGCAAATAAACCTAACGCTTATTTGCAGGTTACAGGAATTGATGCGGCAGGGCGAAAACAGTACAAATATCACCAAAAATGGACCAGTCGGCGATCTGAAGATAAATATTTTCGCTTACTCGAATTTGGTAAAGCCCTGACCAGAGCCCGGAAAAACCTTCAAAAAGACCTGCGCAGAAAAGATTTCGACGAATGTAAGGTATTGGCCATTTCGGTTGATGTACTCCAAAAAACACTCATCAGGGTAGGGAACGAAAGTTATAAGCAGCTTTATGGTTCTTTTGGACTTACCACTCTGCGCGATAAGCACGTAAAAATACAAGGAAGTAAAATTACCATGGATTTTGTAGGTAAAAAAGGGGTACAGCAGAAAGTAGAACTGAACGACCGGACATTAGCCCGATTGGTTAAAAAATGCAGGGACATACCCGGGCAGGAGCTTTTTCAGTTTTACACCAATGGCAGCGAACATAAAAGCATCGATTCGGGAAAAATAAATGCCTATATTAAAGAAATTACCGGGGATGATTTTACCGCAAAAGATTTCAGGACCTGGGGAGGAACACTCGAAGCCATGCGGCAGTTTGCCCAGTGCCAGCTTAATGAAAATGCCGATTTAAACAGTAAAAAAACAATAGTTGCCGTTTTAGATTGTGTGGCTAAAAAACTAGGCAATACCCGGGCGGTGTGTAAGAGTTCTTACGTTTACCCGCTTTTGCTTACCGCTTACGAGAACAATGAGCTGGAAAAATACCTTAAAAAGATGAACAACAATTCGCTTAAGGGTAACATTAGTCTGGAGCACAACGAAAAAGTGTTATTATCTTTTTTAAAAGCTAACAGCAAGTAGAAAAACCGTTTATATTTGTTTTTTATCTTGTTATGCAAATCAATCTCGACGATAAAGCCAATATTTTTAATACGCTTATAGAAGAGTCTCCAATGCCAATAGCGCTTTATGTTGGCGAAAATATGGTTATTCAGGTAGCAAACAGAGCTATGCTTAAAGCCTGGGGCAGAGATGCATCAGTAATAGGTAAAGAACTGGCCGTAGCATTGCCTGAATTAAAAGACCAGCCCTTTCTGAATATACTTAATCAGGTAAGAACTACGGGCGTTGCTTACGAGGCCAAAGAAGATAAGGCTTTACTTTTAAACGATGATGTACTCCAAACTTTCTATTTCGATTTCATATACAAACCGCTAATGGATACCGACGGTAAGGTATGGGGTATTTTAAATAATGCTACCGACGTTACCGAACTGGTAAATGCGAAGTTTAAAGTTGAGCAAAGTGAAGCCCTGTTCAGGCAGATGATTTACGATGCGCCTGTGGCCATAGGCATTTTGAGGGGAAGGGATCTCGTTATTGAAGAGGCCAACGATGATTTGTTAAAAATATGGGGAAAAAGTAAAGCAGTAATCGGGTTAAACCTTTTAGCTGGATTGCCCGAAATTATTGGTCAGCCTTTTCCTGAACTTTTACAAGAGGTTTACGATAGCGGTGTTGCCCATTATGGCTACGAAACAATGGCTCGGTTGGAGCGTAATGGCATTTTAGGCGATTTCTATTTCAATTTTGTGTACGATCCGATATTTGGGCAGGATGGAGAGGTTTCTGGTATTATGGTGGTTGCAAACGAAGTTACCGCCCAGGTAATTTCAAAAATGGACGCGGCCAAAAGTGAAGAACGTTTTCGCAATTTTCTTTATGATATACCGATGGCTACCGCTTATTATGAAACCGAAAATATTGTTATCAGGCTGGCAAATGATGAAATGCTTCGTTTTTGGGGTAAGGATAAAAGTGTAATTGGTAAAACCGTTATAGAGGCGATACCCGAATTAAACGTGCAGCCTTTTGTAGGGATTTTAAAGGATGTTTACCGTACCGGAATTACTTATCATGCCGATCAGGAAGAAGCCAGGATGTTGGTTAACGGTAAGGAAGAAAAACGCTGGTTCAGTTTTACATATAAACCTCTTAAAGATTCGGATGGTGAGGTGTATGCTATTATTCATGCAGCGATGGATGTAACTAAGCAAGTGCAGTTGCAACAGCAAAAAGACGAGTTTTTGGGTATTGCGAGCCACGAATTAAAAACACCTGTAACCAGTATTAAAGCCTACGCACAGGTTCTTGAACGCATGATCAGGAATGAAGGCGACGAGAAAAAGGCAAATATGGTGCGTAAAATGGATCAGCAGTTAAACCGGTTGACAGGCTTGATTGGCGATTTGCTGGATGTAACCAAAATCCAGTCGGGTAAAATGACCTTTAATCCGGTAGAATTTGACTTTGATGCTGCGGTTGAAGAAATTGTAGAAGAAATGCAGCACATCAGTTCTAAGCACAAAATTATTTGCGGCTTGGCAGGTAATGCAATTGTTTTTGCAGATAAAGAGCGCATTGGGCAGGTAATTACCAATTTTCTATCTAATGCGATTAAATACTCAACAGATGCCAGTGAGATAGCTGTAGCAACTTTTATTGAGGATAGAGAAGTTATATTAAGTGTTAAAGATTACGGCATCGGAATTTCGGCAGATATGCAACACCTTGTGTTCGATCAGTTTTACCGCGTAGATGGAAATTTACAGCATACCTATCCAGGGCTAGGCTTAGGCCTTTACATCTCGGCCGAAATTATAAAAAGCGAGGGTGGCAGGATTTGGGTAGAAAGTACAGCCGGGCAAGGAGCTACTTTTTTCTTTGCGCTTAAAATAAAATCGTTCAGATGATACAGTTACTGCGACCTGAACGATTATTTATGCTTTCGGGGCTTTCTTGATCGGGTGCACCGGCTGCTCTTCATTTTCGCGCTGTTGAGCCGGATTATTCGTTCTAACAGGTTTATTGGGTAAACTGTCGTTTGCTTTTCTTACTGTTTTGTGATCAACAGGCTCTCTGCCTTTAGGTACCTCTTCCTGGTAATTACTTCCGGGCTTAGTACTTTTAACTTTTGGACCGCTCATTTTGGTAATAATTGAATGAATAAATTTTGAATATTTAAGCTGATAAGTTGAATGTTTTAAGGTTTTAATGTTGATAACACCCAACGAAGTACTCTATTTAATAACAATGCTTAATCTGTTAAGTTTGAAAAATTGTTTTATCATTCTTCCATTCAATCAATCAGTCATTCAATCATTCTCTCATATTCCATCCTCCAATCATTCCCTCATCCAATAGTTACGGATAAAGAAGGTACTTCTTACGCATGGTTTTGTAAGCGCTAAGGCCTGGTTCCCAGCTGGCCCTGATTTCGGCTTCACTTTTTCCATCAATAATCTGTTGCCTGAAATCACCAACACCCACCAATCTTTCAATGGTACCCATTTCTTTGCTCAGCTTAGAATTAAAGAAATCTTCTTTTTTAGGCGATGCCTGATATAATGAGATTAACCACGATATATTAACTTGTTTGTTTTTGCGCAGCTCGGCTGTATCGTAGGTTCTTAAATCCAGTCCATAACAAGCCTGATCCTGAAACAGTGGCGTTTCTGACATGCCTTTAATACTTTTAGGCGTAAAGCTGAAATCGAATTTACCTTTTAGATAGGGTGCACCAACTACTGTAAACGGGAATTGAGTACCCCGACCATGGTTTAAGTAAGTACCTTCAAATAAACAGGTAGATGGATAAAGCAAAATAGCTTGTTGTGTATTTAAGTTTGGAGAAGGTTTAACCGGTAAAGTGTACTCCATATCGTGGTTATAATTGGCATTTTGGATAACTGTAATCTTACATTTCACCTTATCCTTTAACCAGCCCTCGCCGTTTAACATTTGTGCATATTCGCCAACGGTTAAACCGTGTGCAATGGGAATAGGCTGTATGCCGATACCCGATTTATATTTAGGATCTAAAATTGGTCCGTCAATTAAATAACCATTCGGGTTTGGCCGGTCTAAAATCAATAAAGTTTTTTTGTTGGCTGCACAAGCTTCCATTACATGTTGCAGCGTATTAATGTAGGTGTAAAACCGAACGCCAACATCCTGTATATCGAAAACCATGATGTCGATATCGGCAAGGTCTTCTGCCGTAGGCGTACTGTGTTTGCCATAAAGTGAGATCGCCTTTATACCCGTTTTAGTATCTACATCATCGTTAACCGTAACACCGGCACTGGCATTTCCCCTAAAGCCGTGCTCCGGACCAAATATTTTCTGGATTTTAACGCCTAATTTTAACAGGCTATCTACCGAAGTTTGTGCCCCGATAACGGAAGTAGGGTTAACTACCATGCCCACCCGTTTGCCTTTTAAAAGGGGCAGATATTTTTCTGTTTGCTCTGCACCTGTTTTAAGTTCAGATGGAAGTTTCATCTTCCTGATCATCAGTTTTTTGTTTCCAAGACCCTTGCCACCGGCAACTTCTTGTTCAAGCGGTTTGGGTTGGCCACAGGCCGATAAGGCAATTAAACTGGTTAAAGCAAAGCTGAGGTATTGTTTCATATCAGGTATTGTTATAATCTGTTGCAATTGCTATAAAACAATTGATTATGGTTATTGGTATTTGTTTTATGCCAAGGCTACATTATTTTTAAAGTTGGTTATTTATTTTTGAAAATGCCATTTTTAAAAAGGAATTGAGCATTTTTGTTACTTAGAAACCTGTTAAAATTGAATTTCGAATATTTTATAGCCGGGCGGATAGCCGTTAAATCAGAACGTACTTTTTCAAAGCTCATTGTTCGCATTGCGATAACTGGCGTAATGCTGAGTTTGGCGGTTATGATCCTTTCAATAGCCATTATTAAAGGTTTTAAAACCCAAATTCAGGATAAAGTGCGTGGTTATTTAGGCGATGTACAAATTACGCGCTACGACCTGAATAATTCTTTCGAGCATTCGCCATTTGCTTTAAGTGATACCGCTAATAACGATCTAAAAAACAATCCCAATATCGAATATTTTTATCCCTTCGCCACTAAGCCAGCTATTCTTTCTGCCAATAACGAAATAGAAGGGATTAATTTTAAGGGGGTAGATAAAAGTTATAACTGGAATTACATTAAACAACACCTTATTAGCGGTACTACCATCAATTTTGCTGATAGTACCAGGGCTATGCAAGAACTGTTGATTTCAAATTATACGGCCAATCGCTTAAAATTAAAAACAGGCGATGATTTTATCATGTACTTTGTGCAGAACCAGTTGCGCCCGCGGAAATTTAAAATTGTGGGTATTTACGATATCGGTGTAGAAGATATCGACAAAGGTTTTGTATTGGGCAACCTGAATATTGTTAAACGCTTAAATAACTGGGAACCTAACGAAATTGGAGGGGTAGAAATCAGGATTAAAGATTTTAGTAAGCTTCAGCCCGTTGCGGATGAGATTTACGAAAAACTACCACGTAATCTACGTTCTTTTTCTATTGAAGAAAATTTCCCTAATATTTTTACCTGGCTGGGGTTGCTAGATGTAAATACAAATGTGTTACTCATTTTAATGTTGATTGTAGGGGTAATTAACATGGTTACTGCCCTGTTGATTATGATTTTAGAACGCACTAACATGATTGGGATGCTTAAATCTTTTGGGGCAACAAACTGGAGCATCATGAAGATTTTTCTTTACAATGCTGCTTACCTGATTGGTATTGGGTTATTGCTTGGTAATATTTTAGGCCTGGGCCTTGGCTTCTTTCAGGAGGCTACGCACATTTTCAAACTCAACCAGGCTTCGTATTTTTTAGCCTATGTACCAATCGAATTTCATTTTATTGATGTGCTGCTACTCAATGTAGTTACCGTAGTGGTATGTTTAACTGTGTTGATTATCCCTTCGCTTTTAATCAGTAAAGTTTCGCCATTAAAGGCAATCCGCTTTAAATAAGGTATAAAAAAGCCTGGGTCATCAAATCAGATCATTTTCGATGCCCAGGCAACCTAAACCTAACTTTTTATTCTCTTGCTAGTTAATTTTTTTCAAAATGTATTCATATTGCAGGTAAGCGTATGAGGTAGCTGGTGAATTTTCGGTAGCAGCCTGCTTAAACTTCTTTTTGAGCGTGAGGTCGGTAGCATTGCTTTTAACCTCGTATTCTCCATTTAAAATCATATTCCAGTCAAAATCGGCGGTATAAATACCTTCATTAACAAAAACAGCAAGCCCTTTGTCAAAAGTATATGTACCTGATCCTGCTGTGGGTTTATTGGTGTTTTTGTATGTGATACTAAACTGCCCGTTCTTTAAAGAAGCAACAATAGGGTAGGTGCTCGGTACCGATTTTACACTATTGGTTACCACCAGTAAACCGGTATAATCGCCATTGTTTACCACATCAACTTTATCAGGCTTTTTACAGCCCAATGATAGGCCAAGGGTAAATAAAAGGATGGAGATTTTAGCTTTCATACTCCTTAAACGGAAGCTGAAAGCAAAACGCTACAGTTTAACCGAAATCCATTCAATTCCTTGCGTGCTATGCAAAAACTCGGTTCTGGGTGGCAGGTTTAAATAGGGGTAGGTTACTTTAGAAAGGTATAGGCCTGTAGGGTGCGCCGGATCTAAAGTTTTAGGTGTTTGCAGGTTAATTAGCAGGCTTTCAAATTCATCCAGGCTCAGTTCGCCTAATCCGGTTTTTAGGATTTTTCCCATTAAAATACGGATCATTTTACTTAAAAAACGGTTGCTTGCAATGTGAAAGCGAATGCGGTCGCCTTTTTCATTCACAAATAAATCGGCTTCCATTACGTTACAAATGGTGTGCTCGTATTTGTTGGGCTGGGTACAAAAAGCCCGGTAATCTTTGTATTGTGGTAGCAGATTAACCGCTGCTTTCATTTTTTGAAGGTCCAAATGCGGATCCTGATAAAAAGAACTCTGGTTGCTTAAGAAAGGATCTTTGTAAGTGTGGATAAAATAATCGTACCTGCGTTGAACAGCATCGAATCGGGCATGTGGCAGGCCTTCCATTGGAATAATATCGAAAACAGCAATGTTTTGCGGTAAAGCCTTGTTTAAGCGATAAAGCAGGTCAAAATCAAAGGTTTTTTCGATATCGGCATGAAAGAAAAACTGACTGGCATGTACATGTGCATCAGTTCTGCCACAACCAATAATGGGAACAGGCTGTTTTAAAATTTGTTCCAGTGCTTTTTCAATTACAGCCTGTACGCTAATGGCACCCGGTTGTTTTTGCCAGCCATTGTAATGCTGACCCTGATAAGCAATGTGGAAGAAGTATCTCATTATTTTGGATTGCAATTTTACGGAAATTTTGGCATCAAGGGCATTAAATTCCTAATTTGCCGCTCAAATAATCGAGATGAACATTACCAATTGTCCCTGCGGAAGCGGTTTACTTTACCAAAACTGCTGTAAACCATACCATTTAAAGCAACAAACTGCTCCTACAGCCGAAGCCTTAATGCGTTCGCGGTATTCGGCTTTTGTAGTGCATGATGGTGATTATTTGGTTGAAACCACACACAGCAGCAAACGCAAGGGCAATAGTAAAGATGCCTATTTAAAAAGCGCAAAAAATACCAAATGGCTTAAACTCGAAATTGTTGCAGCAACTTTTGATACCGTAGAATTTAAGGCTTATTATCTCAATAAGAAATTCCAAACGGAAGTGCTGCATGAAAAATCTAACTTCAGGTTAGAAGACGGGAAATGGTATTATGTTGACGGGAAGTTTTATGAGTAATTTAAATAAAAGCTTCATTTCGACTGGAGTGCAACGGAATGGAGAAATCTACTTTGATAGATCTCTCGGCTACGCTATACTCCGCTCGAGATGACGACTCGACTATACCTTTTTTGCCTCATTCCAATACACATCCATTTCGGCAAGGGTCATATCAGCCAATGCTTTACCATTTTCTTTTGCCTTACTTTCGAGGTACTGAAAGCGTTTGATAAATTTTTTATTGGTTTTTTCCAGCGCGTTTTCAGGATTGATGTTGATGAAGCGGGCGTAATTGATCAGTGAGAAAAGTACATCCCCAAATTCTGACTCGGCCTTTTCTACATCAATAGCGGTATTATCGGCTACGTTAAACTCCGATTTAAATTCCTGCAGTTCTTCCTCCACTTTTTCCCAAACCTGATTTTTATTTTCCCAATCAAAACCCACTCCACGTGCTTTCTCCTGAATGCGTGAGGCCTTAACCAGCGCAGGTAATGAACCCGGAACACCAGCCAGAACCGATTTGTTGCCTTCTTTGAGTTTAATCTGCTCCCAGTTACGTTTTACATCTTCTTCATTCTGCACTTCTACGTCGCCATAGATATGTGGATGGCGGTTAACCAGTTTATCGCAAACCCCGTTTAAAACATCTGTAATGTTAAACTCGTTGGTTTCTGAAGCAATACGCGAATAAAAAACCAGATGCATCATTACATCGCCCAGTTCCTTTTTAATTTCATCCAGATCGCCTTCCAAAATTGCATCACTCAACTCATAAGTTTCCTCAATGGTTAAATGGCGCAGGGTTTCCATGGTTTGTTTTTTATCCCATGGGCATTGTGTACGCAAAGTATCTAAAACAGTTAGCAGACGCATAAAAGCATCAGCAGGGTTATTGGCGCTGGCAGGAATAGGATTGTTTGGCATATTTTGTCAGTATTATTTACTTCAGAGAGGTAAAGTTAGTGCTTTAGCAATTAACGGACGCTAAAATACCAAACCCAGGCGATTAAGAAAAGCTGAAAAGGAATTCTGAACCATAAATATTTAGGGCCTGGGCCGGGTTTGTATAAATCTTCGTAATTGATGTGGTTTTTTGCTGCATAAATATTGGCAGGTATAATGGTCATTAAAAATATGATCAATGCAATGCCGGTATAGTATCTTATATCTTCAATTTGTAATGCAATGGCAAATAAAATCTCTAGTACGCCCGTAAATAGAATAATTTCTACTTTCTTCGGAATGAAAAGCGGGATCATGGCGGCCATACTGGTTTTAAACTTAAAGTGGCCTATTGCTGTAAAAAGCAACATTACACCCATAGCGATGTTACCGGCAAAAATATTTCCTTTATCGAATGTGGTATGACCACCAAAGGCAAGCAGGGCAACATAAACAACAAGTAATACGAATAAAGGTTTCATGCCTCAAATATGTAAATTAACGAGCAGATACGCTAAAAGCCTGGTGTAATGGAGTTGTAAAAATTACGAAATCAAATTAAAGGCAATTAATATGGTGGCTATAAAGAGCACCACTAATCCTGAAAGGAAAATAAAATCTGCACTTTTTTCCAGCCTTTGACTCACGGCATCGCCTTTTCTCATCGAAATAAAAGATAAAATACAGCTGGTCATAAAAAAGATAACGGCTGCAACGGCAAACTCATCAATAATAGAACTATCGGCCAGGTTTAGTTTCTTTAAAGAGGTGAGCACGATAAAACAAATCCCCAGTAAATTGGCCGAAGTACTTAAAATATGTGGCGAACGGTTTTCTGCCATGCTAATCTTTTTCTTCCAGTTTAATTTTTTTGGTGATGCGGTAAACCCGTTTTTTCTTCTCAGGTTTATGTTCTTCGCCCATTAAAATGCCCCAGGGTTTAAGGTTATCTATCCGGTCGAAAATGATTTTGAGCATAGCCAAATAAGGAATACATAAAAACATACCCGAAATACCCCAGATCATTTCGCCAACAACAATGCCGATAAAAGCAAATAGGGCATTTATTTTTACTTTAGAACCCACCACCAATGGCATTAAAATATTTCCATCAATGGCATGAACGCCAACAAAAGCAATTAAAACCAACAGTACTTTACCTGCACCAGCAGTGGCGAATGTAATTAAACAGCTAATGAGCAAAGCGAAGAAAATGCCCAGATATGGAACCACATTAAAAATACCTGCTACCAAGCCCAATAAAACCGCATATTTTACACCTAAAAGGCTCAATACGGTAATCATTAAGATGGTTACGATTAGCATTTGTAAGAACAAGCCAATGATGTATTTCTTAATGATATACTGGATTTGCGATACGATTTCGCTTACCTTCTCTTTGTGTTCTTCTTTAAAAACAGATGTTAAAAAGGTATACAATATCCTGCGGTAGTTTAGAATGAAAAACGTAAACAATAAGGTGAAACCCAGGAATAAGAGGGTAGAAGATAAGGTAGCCAATGTAGTGGCTACAATAGTGGCACTTGTAGCCAGGGCTTTTTCGGTACTATCGTTCAGGTAAGCCAGTTGTTTTTCTGAATTTACATGAAAGGTTTTCGAAATCCAATGCTGCAGTTCATGGTAAGAAACATCGGCTTTCTCTTTTAACAAAGGCCAGTCGGCCCATAAATCGCTCAACTGGTTGCCAAAAAAATATACAATTCCGCCAATTACAGCGATCATTAATATCACTGAAACCAGTGTTGATAAACTTCTTTTAAATTTAAACCGCTGTTCCAAAAAATTGGCTACCGGTAATAATAAAATCCCCATTAAAAAGGAGAAAAGAAGTGGTGCCAGAAGCGATTGCCCTAAAATGGCAATGTAAGTTAGGCTGATTAAGCAGAAGAGAACCAGCGCAAGTTTAGGCAGGAATGATAGTTTGTCTTTCATAAAAAAATTAAATCCTGTTTAATACAAATTGAGGGATTAAAAGTTTTAATCAATTCTATTGTAGGTTTAACTGGTAAATACCAGTACAAATTATTAATATTATCTGTCTTTTTTGAAAAATATCAGAATTATAAAGAAAGCAATCAGTGGTGTAGTGAAAATTGCTAAAAGGAGCGAACCAAAATACCCCAATGAGGTGTTTTTACCATAATTGGCCACCGCCAATAATATAGCAATACCAATAAGAATAACCAGGATTTCTATAATGCCTGGCACGGATGCCAAAATGGTGGAGATTGTCATAGATTTAGATTTGTTACAAATGTAAAAAATCCCTTAAAAGTAGTTAATAGGGTTGATAACTAGCGATCATTGTAAGATTGCCTGCCTGCTGCAGGCAGGCTTATCCAATAAATTAACGCCCAACGTAACAAATTTTAAGATAAACACGCTTAAGGGATGATTCTCCAGTAAAACTTTTTAATAAATACTGGCTTTATCCAGCAACGAAATATCTTCTGCGCTTAACTTTAAATTTGCAGCTTCGGTAAAAGATTTGAGTTGGTTTAAATCGGTAACGCTGGCAATTGGTGCGGTAACCGACGGATGATACAGCAGCCAGGCCAATGCTACCGATGCCTGTTCTACACCATGTGTTTCTGCAACCTGGTCTAATGCCCTGAGGATTTTAAAACCCCGGTCGTTCAGGTATTTTTTTGCACCACCTCCCCGCTGACTTTTACTTAAATCGGCTTCGCTGCGGTACTTTCCGCTTAAAAAACCACTGGCCAGGGCATAATAGGTAACTACACCTAAATTGTGCTCTAAGCAAATTTTTTCGTGTTCTGCCTCAAATCCTTCGCGATCGTATAAGTTGTAACCTGGTTGGTAAACTTCGTAACGGGGTAAATTATGCTCGTTAGAGAAGATTAATGATTCTTTTAAGCGATTGGCCGAAAAGTTCGATGCGCCGATCCACCGTACTTTACCGGCTTTAATCAGGCTATCGTAAGCGCTTAAAGTTTCTTCTACCGGTGTGTTTTCATCATCATAATGCGAGAAATACAAGTCGATATAATCGGTTTGCAGGCGAGTTAATGAATGCTCGACTTCGTTAATGATGTAATCTTTTTTGAGCGATTTGCTCTGGCCCATATCAGAGCCTACTTTGGTTGCAATAATTACATCGTGCCGTTTGCCGTGCTTTTTTAACCAGTTACCAATAATGGTTTCCGATTCTCCGCCTTTATTGTCGGGCACCCAGCGCGAGTAAACATCGGCTGTATCAATGCAATTAAAACCACTTTCGATAAAATGATCTAAGATTTCGAATGATTTTGCCTGATCAATGGTCCAGCCAAAAACGTTGCCGCCAAAAACAACCGGTGCTATATTTAAATCTGATTTGCCTAATATTCTTTTTTCCATGATGTGAATTTTATAATAGGATTAACAAACAGAATTAAATGCAGTTTTAAGAAAAGGTCTTGTTAATGTCAGTGTTTAGATAACATATTGATTAAAGTTTAACAACCATCTTCCCTCATCCATTTGCCATCTTGCATTATCCCGCCTTACATTCCCTTCACTGCCCTAAGCATTTCCCTTTTTCCAGGTGCACCGGGTAGTTTTTCGATGTTAAAACCACAGGCTTTTACCGCACGTTTTAATTTTCCGGTAATGGCGTAGGTTACAAAAGTACCACCGGGCTTTAAGAAACTGCAGGCATGTGCAATAATTTCATCGCTCCACATTTCGGGCTGGTGCTGCACAGAAAAGGCATCGTAATAAATGATATCGAATTTTTTAGGTGTATTAAATGCGGCTAATGTTGTATGTGGAATTTCGAGTGCGCTTAATGCCGATAGTGATTGAGGGGCTTGAAGAGCAGCTTCGTAGTTACTCATAAAAGTATTCCAAATGGCTTGCGGTACATAAGCCGAATAACCCGTTTGTTCAATTAATGCTGATGATAACGGAAAGGCTTCGATACTGGTATAATCGAGTTGAATATTATTTGATTCGCAGTATTCAAGGCTTAAAATAAAGTTTAAACCCGTTCCAAAACCAACTTCCAGAACAGCTATTTCAGGCTTGCCGGCAGAAGCAAATTTTAACCCCGCCGCTATAAACACGTGTTTGCTTTCCTGCAACGCACCATGTTTGCTGTGGTAATGTTCGCCTATGGTTTCGTTGTAAAGGGTATTGGAACCATCGGCGGTTGGGGTGATAATATTCATGGGGCCTAAAAGAATTAATGATTTCTATATTCATGGCAAAATTAGCATTTTCTATCTGCCTTTCGGCTTTTGTTATTAGCTTTGCTTTAAACCTTAAAAAATGGATATCGAAACCTTTAGAGAATATTGTTTGAGTTTGCCTGGTACAACCGAAGGCATGAAATGGGGCCATTTGTGTTTCATGATTGAAGAAAAAATGTTCTTCATTATCGCCATTGACGAGGATAACAGCTTCTCGATCAAATGTGATCCGGAAGAATTTGATGCCCTTACTGCCAGAGATGGCATACAACAGGCGCACCACATGGCTAAGCGCCAATGGATTCGTGTAGCTAACTTAGAGGTGTTTAACGATACAGAATTGAAAAGTAGGGTAGAGGCATCGCGCGCAATGGTACTGGCCAAACTGTCAAAGAAAACTCAGTCCAAATACGCTTAGTTTAAGTATCGGGGTACAGAACTCGATTGTGTATCTGACATTTTCTTTAGATAATCAGTTTATTGCTCCGTTTTAGGTTCCTCTTTTTTCGCTTCGCCGGCGCTTTTCAGCTCTTTCGATTTCATGATATTGAATTTGTACATTTCTTCAATGCCAACCAGTTTGCGGGTACACTTTTCAATATCAGTTCCTTCTTCCCATAAATAAGGACGAAAGCTGTAAGTTTTAGTACCATCTAAGTTACCAATAAACTGGTTCCAGCTACTCCAGCGAAGGCCTTTGTAAAACTTAGATAGGTCGCTGTCGAAACAGAAAACCAAAAACTCTCCGTAGCCTGCACCAAGTGGCTGCCAGGTTAAGCTGTTGGGTTCCAGGTAGTATACGTTTTTAATATCAGGGCCTAAGCCACCATAGTTAATGGCGAAAAAACCGCCAACGGCATCATCCGCTACCAGCAGATAAGGCATATTGTCGCCATATTCTTTAACGGTTTTGCCCTTATTCCAATCTGAAACAGAACGGTTTAAACGCTCACTTCCCGAACCTAAAATCCTGATCCAGCCATTGTCAACCATTATGCCTCCACTATTGTAAATTACCGAACCCAGGGTCGAATAAGTTGAAATTTGCGTATTGTATAACACTTCTTTGGCTTTTGTCGAATCAACGGACAGAATCTCGACTTTGTTTTTGGCAGAATCAATCCATTTTTTAACCAAGGGCCATGCCGGATCTTTTTTATTGATTAATTCTTCGGCAGTAAACAGTTTGTTTTGTGCAAAGCCGGTTAAAGAAACAAAAGTTAAAGCCAGGATGGAAAGTGTTTTAATTGCGCTTTTCATGGTATGATGGAATGTTTTTTCAAAGATAGAATGATATTTAACAATAGCCGAAAGGAGGACAATTAATTTTTGGATGTTTATCCGAAATCAATATAAAAATAAACGCCCCAATTAAAATCGGGGCGTTTACAATATAGGGATGAAATACTGTGCAGGTTTTGGCCTGTTGGCAAAGCCTTCCACCTTAAACTACCACATTCTTATCCTGTCTTCTGGTTTTTTATATAATCTATCACCAGGTTTAACATCGAAGGCGTTGTACCAGGCATCCATGTTTACAGGGGCACCAATGGTACGGTAAGGACCCGGAGAGTGCGGATCGGTTTTAATTAACTGGGCAGCACTCTCTGGTAAAATGTTACCTCTCCAAACTTGTGCCCAGGCAAGGAAGAAACGTTGATCTGGCGTAAAACCATCAATTTTTTCGTTGCTTTGGCCTTGTTTAGTCATTTTGAAAGCCGTGTAAGCTGCATTTAAACCTCCTAAATCGCCAATATTTTCGCCCATGGTTAATTTACCAATTACATGTACGGTATCTAATACGGTGTATGCGTCAAACTGTTCGCCAAGGGCTTTGGTTTTAGCGTCAAACTTAGCTTTGTCTTCTGCAGTCCACCAGTTTTTTAAGTTACCGGCAGCATCGTACTGGCTTCCGCTATCGTCAAAACCATGACTCATTTCGTGACCAATTACTGCACCAATACCACCATAGTTAACTGCATCATCTGCATTAGGATCGAAGAAAGGGAATTGCAAAATACCTGCAGGGAAAACAATTTCGTTTAGTGTAGGGCTGTAATAAGCATTAACCGTTGGCGGGGTCATGCCGAAGCGTTTACGATCAACAGGCTTGCCTAATTGATTTACCATTTCGTTATAGCCCCAAACACTAGCATTGCGTAGATTTTGGAAGTAAGTATCTTTATTAATCGCTAAGCCATCATAGTTTTTCCATTTTTCAGGGTAACCAACTTTTGGGGTAAAAGCATGTAATTTAGCCAATGCTTTCTGCTTGGTTTCAGGGCTCATCCACTCTAAGCCATTAATTCTGATTTCGAAAGCCTTGCGCAGGTTCACAATCATCTGGTTCATGCGTTCCTTAGCCTCTGGTTTAAAGTATTTAGCTACATAAAGCTGACCCAATAATTCGCCAATGGTGCCATCGGTTAACGAGGACATGCGTTGCCAGCGTGGCGTTTGTACTTTCTGGCCGGTTTGTGCCTGAGTAAAGGCGAAACTTGCTTTCACAAAGGGAGCACTTAAGCTTGATGCCGATCCTTTTAAAATGTTCCACTCCATATAGGTTTTCCAATCGGCTACCGAAACCGATTTTAACATACCATCTAAACTTGCCATAAACTTAGGCGACGAAACTAAAACGGTATCCTGGCCTTTAATTTTGAATTTCGGAAGGTAGGTTGACCAATTGATATCTGGTGTTTTTTTGTTCAGCTCGGCAACAGTAAGTTTGTTATAAGTTGCATAAGGATCGCGCATTTCTAAACGGCTCATTTGCGCCTCTGCAAATTGTTTTTCGATGGTAAAAACAGTTGCTGCTTTTTGTTTAGCCTCTTCGGCGCTGCTACCGGTTAAGGTAAACAGGGTAACCATATAAGTATTGTAAGCCTCGCGGATTTTAACACTGCGGGCATCGTCTTTTAAATAGTAATCGCGATCGGGCAAAGTAGTACCGCCCTGACCAACGCTAACCATATATTTGTTTACATTTTTACGGTCCTGGCCAACACCTACACCAAACATGGCGCCAGCTAAACCATTTACACGCATATAAGCTACCTGATCTAAAACGCCCTGGATGTCTTTAATCTGCTGAATTTTAGCTAAATCGGCTTTTATTGGAGTGTAACCTAATTTCTCGATGGTCAAACTATCCATCGCAGCGGTATAAAAATCGCCAACCCTACGTTTTACCGATCCTGCTGGTGCTGATTTGTCGGCTGCCGCATCTTCAACAAGTGTTTTTACAGCGTTGATGTTGAAATCGCGAAGTTCGTTGAAGGAACCCCAGCGTGTTTCTTTAGCTGGAACAGGATTGTTTTTTACCCAGGTACCACTTGCATATTGGTAAAAATCATCGCCCGGTTTAACCGATAAATCCATATTGGCTGGGTCGATAAATTTTTTGATGGTTTGTGCGTTTGCAGAAAAGCTAGCAGCAACTATACCCAGTGCCGCAAAATATCTTTTCAAATTTTGGTATTTCATTCGCTTAAAATAAGTTAGTTTATAATGCGAAATTTATGAAATACTAATTAATACTGTGGTAATATATTAGAAATATTACTTGTAAAACCAGTAGTAAATTTTTGCCAAGCCTAGCCGTCTGATCAAATCTGATGCTGAAAATGAGATTTTAATAGATTTCATCTGTTTATATATTTAATTGTATTCTTCAGATGGATCCTTTTCTGATTATTTTAATCGTTTGAGGATTCATTTTTTAAATCTTTTATACACTATTAACACTTTTTAACAAATTTTATTGTGTGACTGTAAAAATTATTGCTATTAAGAATGATTCGGGATAAACCATTTTATTTTCCATAAATTTGATTTCCGATCGTTTTAATACAGTATAATATGTGCCAGACTTATAGCGCCTGGTGTTAAATAACGAGTTATAGTATAAAAATAATGAGCCACTCACACGATAATCACGATAACTGCTGTAGCAGTAAAGCACATTCTGAACCCAAAAATCAACCTCATAACCATTCACATGGTGAAGGCGATGATCACGATCATGATCACGGCGGCGATCCATCTGCATTTCAAACCTACCTGCCCGCTATTGTTACCCTGGTAATGTTGCTGATTGGGATTGCATTCGATAATTTTCTTAAGGTACCCGTTTTTCAAACCATCAGGCCATATTGGTACATTTTGGCTTATTTGCCCGTAGGTTTACCGGTTTTACGCGAAGTTTGGGAAACCTTTAAAGCTAAGGCCTTCTTTACCGAATTTTCTTTAATGTCTATCGCTACTATTGGTGCCTTTGCTATTGGAGAGTATCCCGAAGGCGTAGCTGTAATGCTTTTTTATACCATAGGAGAGCTTTTTCAGCTGGCAGCAGTAAACCGGGCAAAAAGAAATATTTCGGCCTTGCTCGATGTGCGTGCAGATGTGGCACATGTTTTCAGAAACGGAAAATATGAAAATGTGAATCCTGAAAAGGTAGCCATTGGCGAAACTATACAGATTAAAGTGGGGGAGAAAATAGCCCTGGATGGCGAAATGTTATCCGAAAAAAGTAGTTTCAATACCGCTGCATTAACCGGCGAAAGCAAACCCAGAACCATAAATAAAGGTGAAAGTGTTTTGGCCGGGATGCTAAACCTGGATAGGGTTATCGAAATAAAGGTAACCAAAGTTTTTGCCGATAGTGCTTTATCGCGCATATTGGAGATGGTGCAAAATGCTACCGCGCGCAAAGCGAAAACCGAACTCTTTATTCGCAAATTTGCCAAAGTTTATACCCCTATCGTGTTTTTTCTGGCACTTGCATTGGTTACAATCCCCATCCTGATTTTAGGCAGCGATTATCATTTTCAGACCTGGTTGTACCGGGCATTGGTTTTTCTGGTTATCTCTTGCCCTTGTGCCTTGGTTATTTCTATTCCCCTTGGTTATTTCGGTGGTATCGGGGCTGCGTCGGCAAACGGTATTCTGTTTAAAGGATCTAATTTTTTAGAGCTCATTACCAAGTTGGATACTGTTGTGATGGACAAAACCGGAACACTTACCAAAGGTGTTTTTAAAGTTCAGAAAATAGAAAGTACAATTAACGAGGCAGAGTTTTTAGCACTACTAACTGCTGTTGAAGCAAAATCGACCCACCCCATTGCCAAAGCGATTGTAGAGTATGCCAATGGAGCAGATCTTCATCCGGCCACTAATTTGGAGGAAATTGCCGGAATGGGTTTAAAGGGTACGGTAAATGGCAAAACGGTTTTAGCAGGAAACGCGAAACTTTTAGTGAAATTCAATATTCCATTCGATCTTAAAATACAAGAGATAGAAGAAAGTATTGTAGTGGTGGCTATTGATGGGCAATATGTGGGTTATGTTTTAATTGCCGACGAGATTAAGGAAGACGCTGCAGCTGCGGTTAAACAATTGCACGAAAATGGTGTAAAGCAGGTGGTAATGCTCAGCGGCGATAAAACTACTATTGTTAAAAAAGTAGCCAGACAGTTGGGTATCGATGAGTATTATGGCGATTTATTGCCGGAAGATAAAGTAGTGAATCTGGAAAAAATTAAAAGTGATAAAACCAGGGTAGTTGCTTTTGTTGGCGATGGCATTAATGATACGCCGGTATTGGCCATTAGCGATATAGGCATAGCCATGGGCGCGATGGGGAGCGATGCTGCGATAGAAACAGCTGATGTAGTGATCCAAACCGACCAACCTTCTAAAATTGCTATCGCGATTAAAATTGGCAAGGCTACCAAAAATGTGGTGATCCAGAATATTACGCTCGCCTTTGCTGTTAAAGCCCTTGTTTTAATTCTGGGTGCCGGTGGATTGGCCACCATGTGGGAAGCGGTTTTTGCAGATGTTGGTGTAGCTTTGCTGGCTATTTTAAATGCAGTGCGGATTCAGAAAATGAAGTTCTAATGTCAGCTGTTTTTTGATCTTTAAGCAATTAAGGTAGTTAAGAAAACTACATCCAATTTTAATGCTATTAACTTATTGATGTTGAATGAAATACATGCTAAAAAAGAAAGGTGAGCATACTTATATATTTTCAAAGATTTAGATTAATTACTGTTTTGATTCAGGGTGGTTCGCCGTGTTAAAAAATACAATTGCGGTTAATACACAAATTAATATAAAATTATACTCTACACCATTTCTTCCACCGCCTACCACAAACCAGCCTTCTTTAAAGTGCACCATAATAATGCCCATTATTAAAACAAATATGCTGGCAAAACAGGCCACACGAATGTATTTGTTAAAAACCAGCAGTATTGCGCAAAGTACATGCGAGAGTTTAATGCTCCAGGCAAGGACAAGGCCAAAAGGGGCAAAGCCGACTTTGTTCAGATATAAATTTCCAAAATCGTTAATACCGCCATCAAACATGCCAAATACGCTGTGCGATAATAAGATAATGGCTACGGAATAGCGTAAAATGGCATAGCCAATACTTAAGTTTTTAGCGTTCATATAGTTTATGCAAGGGGTTAAAAACATCTCCAGGCAAATACTAAAATACAAAAAGCAACACCAACCCAAAAATAGAATGTTAGTCCAGCCTGCCAAGAAATCGAAAATAGGTAGGCTTCAGTATGTAATGATAAGGTGTTTAGCTGCTTTAGTCTTTCGGTTTCCGCTTTGGTCTTTCAGCTTAATTAGCTATTTTTGGGCTTTTATAACAATTTTTCATGAGCATTTCCACCAAGTACAATCCTGCAGAAACAGAAGATAAATGGTATAGCTACTGGCTATCTAAAAAGTTTTTCCACTCAGAACCTGATGAGCGCGAACCTTACACTATCGTAATTCCGCCACCAAATGTCACAGGAGTACTGCACATGGGGCACATGCTTAACAATACCATTCAGGATGTTTTAATCCGTAAGGCCCGTATGCAGGGCAAAAATGCCTGCTGGGTACCCGGAACCGACCATGCTTCTATTGCTACTGAAGCCAAGGTTGTAGCCATGTTAAAAGAACAAGGGATTAATAAAAAAGACCTTTCGCGCGAAGAATTTCTAAAATACGCCTGGGAATGGAAAGAGAAGTACGGTGGTATTATTTTAGAGCAATTGAAGAAACTAGGAGCAAGCTGCGATTGGGACCGTACACGTTTTACCATGGAGGAAGATCTTTCTGAAGCGGTTATCGATTCGTTTATCCACCTGTACAAAAAAGGCTGGATTTATCGCGGTATCCGTATGGTAAACTGGGATCCTGCAGGTAAAACTGCGGTTTCTGATGAAGAAGTAATCCGTAAAGAAGTTAACCAAAAGCTGTATTATATTAAGTATCTGATTTCAGGTACAACAGATCAGTTTTTAACGATTGCAACCACGCGTCCTGAAACCATTATGGCTGATGCGGCGATCTGTATTAACCCTAACGACGAACGTTTTAGTCACTTAAAAGGTAAAAAAGTATTCGTACCGCTGGTTAACCACGAAATTCCGGTTATTGAAGATGAGTACGTGGATATCGAATTTGGTACAGGTTGCTTAAAAGTTACTCCGGCACACGATTTAAACGATTACGAGCTGGGTGTAAAGCACAATTTACCGGTTACCGATATTCTAAATGATGATGGTACCTTAAACGAACTGGCAGTTATTCTGGTTGGCGAAGACCGCTTTATTGCGCGTAAAAAGATTGCCAAAATGCTCGAAGAGGCTGGTCATTTAGATAAAGTTGAAGATTATAAATCGCAGGTGGGCTTTTCTGAACGTACCGATGCTGCAATTGAGCCTAAACTTTCGATGCAGTGGTTTGTGAAGATGAAAGAAATGGCACAACCGGCGCTGGATGATGTATTAAATGGAGAGGTAAACCTGATCCCGAATAAATTTGAAAATACCTACCGCCACTGGATGGAAAATGTACGCGACTGGAATATTTCGCGTCAGCTGTGGTGGGGACAGCGTATCCCGGCCTGGTACGATGATAAAGGAAACTGGGTTGTTGCCAAAACCAAAGATGAAGCTTTAGAAGAATTCTGGAAGAAAAAACATTTGGACGAAAGTTGTTCAGATGCTGAGAAAGCAGGCTTTAAGCACCAGTTAGAGCCATTTTTACGTCAGGATGAAGACGTAATGGATACCTGGTTCTCATCATGGTTGTGGCCAATTTCTGTTTTTGATGGTTTTAAAGATCCTGACAATAAAGACATTAACTATTACTATCCAACCAATGATTTGGTTACGGCTCCTGAAATTTTATTCTTCTGGGTGGCGCGTATGATTATGGCCGGACACGAGTTTATGGGCAAAAAACCATTTACCAATGTGTATTTAACCGGTATTGTACGCGATAAGCTGGGGCGTAAAATGTCTAAATCGCTGGGTAACTCGCCCGATCCGATTGGATTGATCGAAAAATATGGTGCCGATGCGGTACGTGTAGGTATGCTCATGTCATCGCCGGCGGGTAATGATTTAATGTTCGATGAAAGCTACTGCGAGCAGGGCCGTAATTTTGCTTCAAAAATATGGAATGCCTTCCGTTTGGTTAAAGGTTGGGAAGTAGATGCAAACCTCGAAAACCCAAATAAACAGGCTATTTTGTGGTTCGAAAACCGCTTTAATGCCGCTTTAGTCGAAATTGAAGATAACTTTAAACAATATCGTTTATCGGAGGCTTTAATGACTACCTATAAACTGGTTTGGGACGATTTCTGTGCCTGGTATTTAGAAATGGTTAAGCCTGCTTACCAGCAGCCGATTGATGCCGAAAGTTACCAGGCTACGGTTGGTTTCTTTGAACAGATTATTAAACTGTTGCATCCTAATATGCCTTTCTTAACAGAAGAGTTGTGGCATGATGATTTGTTTGCTGCCCGCGGTGAAATGGATTGCTGTATTGTTGCCGAATTTCCAAAAGGAGGGAGCATTGATGAGCAGTTGCTGAAAGATGCTGAGGTAATTAAAACTGTTGTTGCCGAAATCAGGAATGTACGTAACCAAAAACAGATTTCGCCAAAAGAAGCTTTGCCATTAAGTTTGAAGGTAAACTCTGATATCGATTATGAGAAATGGTTAAATATTGTTTTCAAACTGGCCAATGTTTCGGAAGCCGAGATTGTGAACGATAAAATTGTGGGTGCAACGGCATTTATGGCTGGTAAGGATGAGTTCTTTATTCCACTAACCGAAAATGTAGATGTAGATGCGGAGCGCACACGCTTAAATACTGATTTGGTGTACTTACAAGGTTTCTTAAAATCGGTTGATTCGAAACTAAGCAACGAACGCTTTGTGCAGAATGCAAAACCCGAAATTATTGCCAACGAACGCAATAAAAAGGCCGATGCTGAAGCTAAAATTAAAATTATTGAAGAAAGTTTAGCGATTTTAGGATAATCATATAGTCATCAATACCTGTAAGGTTTTTAAAACCTTGCAGGTATAATACCCAAAGCCTCTTAGCAGCGAATTGCTAAGGGGCTTTTCCATTTTTCTAATAAATTCATGAATAAATAGTATTTTGGTGATACCAAATAGATTATATGACAGAACCGGGAGTTACCCGTCGCACACTGCAAATCATTGCCCGGAATAGTAATTTGTCGGCTGAGGAGCTTGAGACACAATTTAAAGAACAAGGCATTTATGCAGATAAAAAAGGATGGGCAAAGTATATTGAAATTGCATTAATTGGTATCGGTGCTGCTTTTGTTATATCAGGTATTATTTTTTTCTTAGCTTATAATTGGCATTTGCTACAAAGGTTTCTAAAACTGGGTTTAGTACAGCTTCTGGTTATTGCAACCGTACTGACATCATTCGTTTTTAAAAGAAATCAATTAGTACGGAGTGTATTATTAATGAGCGCTTCAGTTTTGGTTGGTGCAATGTTCTCTGTATTTGGTCAGGTTTATCAGACTGGAGCAGATGCTTACGATTTCTTTTTAGGGTGGACGGTGTTTATAATAATATGGGCTCTGGTTGCAGATTTCCCTCCACTATGGCTATTGGCTATGGCATTGATTAACATTACCATTTCGCTTTATGTAGATCAAATTGCTCCATATTGGCCATCAGATCTCAAATATTTATTGCTTTTTGTTTTAAATAGTGTGGTTTTAATAGTAATACAGTTACTTCCTTCTGCTTTAAAAGCATCAGTTCCGAATTGGTTAATAAAGGTTATTTCTTTGAGCATCGCAACGTACATAACAATAGGGGCAGCTCTAAATATTTTTGATAAAGACCATCAATATTGGTTTATCTTTTTTTTACTTGCCTTTATGGTTTATATGCTTGCGGTTTATCACAGTTTTAAGCATAAATCATTGTTCCATTTGTGTATTGTACCATTGAGTTTACTTATTATCATTTGCTGCTGGATTACTGAAAGCCACCATCAGGAATACGGTACGTTGTTTTTCTTTATGAGTGTTTTCGTAGTCGCCAGCATTACTCTATTGACGAAATTATTGGTTAACTTAAATAAATCCTGGAATGAATAACTTACAAATTGTAGATCATTTTATTGCCAGTATTGAAAGAAAATCGAAGCCTGATTTTACAATTGATAACGAAAAGTTTGAAAAAGAAATATCGAAAGATAGCCAGACATATAGTGGTTTAGGAATTAAAATTCTCTCTGTTTGTGGAGGCTTACTGGGCTCCTTGCTTTTTTTAGGTTTCGTTACCTTGAGTATTTCGGAATCTCCGACAGCAACATTTATTTTTGGCTTGATAGTATTAGGCGGGGCCGTATTGTTGGATAAAATATCAAACAGCACTGTATTGGATGCTGTTTGTATTGGCGCATTTCTATCTGGATGTACACTCCTGGGCTACTCAATAAACCAAATGACCGATTCGGCTAACCTCACTATTTTCTCTTTGCTTGTAATTGCTGTAGCTACAGTTGCCAGTACAGAAAACTATATGCTCAACTTATTTGGACTTTTAATGTTTAATTCTTGCTTATTTGCATTTATTGAAACTAATAATGTTAATATTCTTATTCATTTCTTAACCGCTTTTCTGTGCATTGGATTTGTTATAATTAATTTGGTGGAGCATAAAGCACTTGTGAGATCTATTTCTGTAAACAAGCGATACCCGCCCTTTCGGATTGGCTTTTTAGTTTCGCTTAGTGTGCTGTTAATTTATTTCGCAATATATTTTGCTAAGCCATCTTTCCCATACCGTTGGGTTTCTTCACTTATTATTATGGCTGCTACCATTTACAACATAAGTTCCATTATCGATTTTTTAAAACTTAAAACTGGCCAATTCATCATTTACATATTTGCTATAACGATTTTGGCTTCGGTAATTTTTGCACCTTCAATTTGTGGAGCGATTTTAATTTTGATTGTTGGTATTCATGTAGGTCACAGGTTAACGATCGTTTTCGGGATAGTTGCATTGTTCTATTTTGTTGGACAGTTTTATTATGATCTCCAATATACCTTGCTCACTAAATCAATCATAATGATTTGCACCGGAGCCTTGTTGCTTGTTGCTGCTTATATTTTTAACAGACAAATTAGATCATATGACAAAGATTAAATCTATATTCATTGTAATCAATTTGCTACTTCTGATTGGTTATTTTAATTGGTCTATCTATGCTAAGGAAAGAATATTGAGTGAGGGCAAGCTTGTTCTCATTGAACTTGCCCCAGTCGATCCGCGATCATTGATGCAAGGTGATTACATGCACTTAAATTATAAAGAGAATACTTTCTTAGAAAAAGTAAAAATACCTAAAAGAGGTTTCTGCCTATTAAAAATAGATTCGAATGGAATAGGACATCGAATCGCTTTAATAAAAGATATGAGACCGTTAGGTAATGATGAAGTAGTGGTTAAATATTTTTTTGATGGAAACGAATATTGGCCCTCAATCCATATCGGTGCCGAATCCTATTTTTTTCAGGAAGGAAAGGGGAAAAAATATGAAGCGGCTAAATACGGCGGCCTTAAAATAGATCGAAATGGCAATAGCATCCTTGTTGGCCTTTATAATAAAGATTTGAAGCTGATTCTATAATTTTTGTACTGCCAAAAAGAACTATTTCCAAAGCTTAAGAAGTACTCTTTCATAGGCTTTTGTAATCCAACCAACTGATTTGTTCTACGATAGTTTCGGTAGGCGTATATTAAACAGGCTGAAACAGTTTCCCCTTTTATATTCAAAACCTAAATTATTATTTCAAACGTTTTCCTAAATAATAAGCTTGTTACAATTTAATTAAAAAAGGCTTCAAATCGCTTACTGGATAAGCTCAGAGCAGATTAAGCTTTATTCACTGAAATAATCGTTTCAAGAATAATACCCGCTGAGTTTTAGTGCATCTTATTTAAAATACTATTTTAGCTCATTCGATATGGTTTGATGAGAAACCGTATTTGTTAATATAGCCAAATATGGAAAATTCCAGAAGGAAATTTATTAAGCAATCTGCAATATTTGCTGCGGCAACCTATGCCGGTACTATGGGAATGAGTGCTAAAAGTTATGGGCGCATAATTGGCGCAAATGATAGGGTACGGGTAGGCGTTGTTGGGTTTTCCGACCGTTTTAAAGAAACGCTCCTGCCTTGTTTTATGAACCATAATAAAGAACTGAACTTCGATATTGTTGGCCTTTCTGATTTATGGAATTACCGCAGGGATTTGGGCATTGCCCATCTAAAAGCAAAATTTGGTCACGATATTAAAGCCTGCCGCAACAACGATGAGCTTTATGCAACTAAAGATCTTGATGCGGTAATTATCAGTACAGCCGATTTTCAGCATGCTTTACATACCATTGAGGCTGTTAAAGCCAATTGCGATGCCTATGTAGAAAAACCTTTTGCCGAAACCATGGATGATGCTAAAGCAGCTTTTAAAGCGGTTAAAGCAAGTAAACAGATTGTGCAAATTGGTTCGCAGCGAAGAAGTGGTGAGAATTATACCAATGCAGCAAAATTTATTCAGGATGGTAAGTTTGGCCCCATAACCGCTGTAGACCTGGTTTGGAATGTAAACCAGCCCGGCAGATGGCGCCGACCCGATTTAGTGGCTAAGTTAAAAGAAGAAGACATCGATTGGAAGCGTTTCCTGCTTAACCGCCCGGTTGAGGCTTTCGATCCGAGAAAATATTTAGAGTACAGGTTGTTCTGGCCCTATTCATCAGGGATGCCCGGGCAATGGATGAGTCACCAGATTGATACTGTACATTGGTTTACCAATCTAAAGCATCCGCGCAGTGTGGTAGCCAACGGAGGCATTTACACCTGGAAAGATGGCCGGAGAAACTGGGATTCGATGGTGGCTGTATTCGACTATGGCCAGCCCGATACTACCGATGGCTTTCAGGTAACCTTTACCTCGCGAATGCAGAATAGCGTAGGTGATGTAGGCGAAGTATATTATTCGAACGGTGGTGAGCTTAACCTCATTACCAATAAAGTTTCGCCAAAGGGCGGATTGAGAGAAAAAGAAGCCGCTGCAATGGGCTTAAAAGCTAACCTTTTACCGGAGTTTGATTTAAGTAAAACCGAAATCAAAGCAGCAACCGGAGCAAATATGGGCGGCGATCCGTTAACCTCGGGCCACATGCGCAACTGGATGGAATGTGTGCGCAGCCGTAAAACGCCAAATGCGCCTGTAGAGGCCGGTTATTCGCATTCAATTGCCAATATCATGACTAACGCTGCGGTAAGAACTGGCGCAAAAGCCACCTTTGATGAAGGCAGACAAGAAGTAATCGCAAACGGAAAAGTATTTAAATATTAATTATCCAAAACCAATCATGTCAAAAATTAAAAAGTATAGCATTCTTGCTTTTTCTCTAATTAGTTTATCGGCGGCAGCCCAAAAAGCCAAACCCCTGTTTGATGGCAAAACCCTAACCGGCTGGAAATCGGTGGCAGGTGTAGCCCCATACAAAGTTGAAGACGGAATGATTGTAGGTACCATGACCAAAGGAACACCTAACTCATTTCTGATTACCGAAAAAGAATACGGCAATTTTATTTTAGAACTGGATGTAAAACTAGAGGGCGAAAGCACCAACTCTGGTATTCAAACCCGTAGCCACATTAAACAGGAAGCCAATAACGGCAGAGGGATGGTTTTTGGCCGTCAGGTAGAAATAGATCCATCTGCAAGGGCATGGAGTGGTGGTATTTACGATGAAGCCAGAAGAAGCTGGTTATACCCTTTAGAATTAAACCCATCAGCAAGATCTTTGTATAAAAAGAACGAGTTTAACCACTACAGGATAGAATGTATTGGTAACGAAACCAAAACCTGGCTAAACGGACAGCCGGTAGCCTATGTAATCGATACTTTAGATCAGTCGGGCTTTATTGGTTTGCAGGTTCATGGTATTGGCAACAACACCGAAAACGATGGTAAGAAAGTTTATTTCAAAAACATCAATATCCAAACAGAAGGCCTTAAAGCCAAAGCTTTTCCAAAAGGATTTTACGTGGTAAACTTAACACCAAATACTTTATCACCTTTCGAGAAAGCTAATGGTTACAAATTGCTTTTTGATGGCAAAACCAATGCTGGCTGGATTGGCGCTTATAAAACTGCATTTCCTGAAAAAGGATGGAAAATTGCCAATGGTACAATCAGTGTTGAACCTTCAGGCGGTGCCGAATCTACCAATGGTGGCGATATTGTAACCAAAGAAGAATATGCTGCTTTTGATATGTCGTTTGAGTTTAAACTTACTCCCGGTGCCAACAGCGGTGTTAAATACTTTGTTACCTTAAGCGAGAAAAATACAGGTTCGGCAATTGGTTTAGAATACCAGGTGCTGGATGATGTACTGCACCCGGATGCTAAATTAGGTCGCGATGGAAACCGCACTTTAGCCTCGTTATACGATTTAATGACCGCTAAAAAAGAATCAAGATATTTACGTCCTATAGGTAGCTGGAACAACGGCCGTTTGGTGGTGTACCCTAATAACAAAGTAGAACACTATTTAAACGGAGTTAAAGTTTTAGAATATACACGTGGCTCAGAAGAGTTTAAAAAACTGGTAGCCATTAGCAAATATAAAGACTGGAAAAACTTTGGTGAGGCGCCAAAAGGCCACATCCTGCTACAAGATCATGGCAATAAAGTAGATTTCAGGACCATCAAAATAAAAACCTTAAAATAAGATCTTAACTCAAATCAATCTAAAAAACTACTGCGAAGTACAGGGTATCAATTACTTTGTACTTCGCATTTATGCATCATGGCATTTTGGTTTAAAACCTCTTAAAGCCTTTGGTTTGCATGTAAAAAATTAGAGAGCTCGGGCATTGCCTATTCACTTTTTACTACCTTTAAAACATAATTTTTAAAATAAAATACAATTTATATCATGCATCGTCGATCTTTTGTTAAACATACCACGTTATTGGGCTCTGGTTTATTGGTTGGTAATCAGGTTTTTGCTGATTTATATGCTGATCAGGTTATCAATGTGGCCATGATTGGCTGCGGCGACAGGGGCAAAGGTGTGTTATCGGTAATTAAATCGATGCCTGCAAAATATAAAATTGTAGCCTATTGCGATCTGCTCGATTTTAGGCTTAAAGAAACCGAAAAGTACGTTCCGGCTAATGCAAAGGCTATAAAAGATTACCACAAGGTTTTAGATGATAAAAGTATAGATGCCGTTTTTATTGCAACACCACTAAGCGAGCATTTCAAAATTGCAAAAGATGCTGTGCTTGCCGGAAAACATGTGTACGTAGAAAAAACCATGACTTACAATATTGAGCAGGCCCTGGCGCTCAAGAAGCTGGTTAAGCAACATCCCAAGCAGGTTTTTCAGGTAGGTTACCAATACCGTTATTCGCCTCTGTACTTTAAGGTGAAAGATATGATTCAGAGCGGCTATTTGGGTAAGGTTACTCAAATCGATTGTCGTTGGGACCGCAATGGTAACTGGCGCAGGGCAGTGCCCGATCCGGCTTTAGAAAGAAAAATTAATTGGCGCATGTACAAAGAGTATTCGGGTGGATTAGCTGCCGAATTACTTTCGCACCAGATTGATTTTATTAACTGGGCTTTCGAAACACAGCCCGATGAGATTATGGGCTCGGGTGGTATTGATGTTTTTAAAGATGGCCGAGAAACTTACGATAATATTCAAGCCATTCTCCGTTATAACGAAAAAGGCATGATTGGTAACTTTGGCGCCACCTGCGGCAATGCGCACGATGGTTACCTGTTTAAAATAAAAGGTACAAAAGGTTCAGTTTCACTACTTACCAATACTGGTTTATTCTATCCCGAAGAAATTGCCAAAAAAGAACTGGGTATTGTAGATGGGGTAACGGGTGCAACTAAAATTGTGATAAATAAAGATGGGGGCATCCCGATTTTAGATAAGCCAACCATCGATGGGACCAATTATGCACTCGATGAATTCTACAAATCGATAACCACCGGCAAAGAACCCGCTTCTAATATCAATACCGGTACACAGGCAGCCGTATGTGTGGGGATGTGTAATGAGGCTATTTATACTGGCGAAAAACAGGTTTGGAAATCAACGTATAGTGTTTAGCGCTCCGTTTAGATGATCCACTACGCCGGATCTGATAGCTATCGGATCCGCTCGAAATGACGATTGCAGTATTGTGCTTTCTGCGCCTTCCGTGTTATCCGTGCCTTCCGTGGCTAAAATTATAATCCCAAATATTCCGGCATTTCCTCCGCAAAGTTAAAGCTGCCTTTCTCCAGATCCATCTTTGCATAAACATGCTGCAAGCCGTTGGTTAGTACAATCCACCTGGCCTGGTGAATCGAATTATACCGCGCAGCCTGATCAAAAACCGATTGTGTAATTTTTACTTTCGGTGCTTTGCATTCAATCAGCATCAGTTTTTCGCCTGCCGTGTTGTATACTAAAATATCGCTCCGTTTTTGCAACTGGTTAAGTACCAAACCACCCTCAATCTGGATCAGTGTACGCGGAAATTTCTTTGATGAAATAAGGTTTTGTATAAAATGCTGGCGCACCCATTCTTCGGGCGTTAGCACCAGGTGCTTTTTCCTCAGCTCATCGAAAATAAAAACCACATTATCCTTTCTCGTAATCTTAAAAGGATAAGGCGGAAGGTTTAGTGGGGTAGGGGTAAAAATTTCAGTTTTCAATTTCAGTTCTTTAGCATTTAAGACCAACGGTGTGCACAAAATCTACATTGCTTAGCTGAGGGTGTTCTCGCTAGTTTACCACAATCGGGACAATTGTTTAAAAATATCTTTTCCTGGTTTAAAATTCTTTTAGCTACCCTTATCTCAAAAGAATCGTAGCCATCTTTTAGTAAGTTTAATATGCTTTTATTCTCAGTAAGCCAGCCAGCTTTTTTATAAATATTTAGTGCACTGGGTGTTATGGCAGGGTCAGTATCTAATCCAAGTTTAATCAGAGAATGGGTGTGTCGAATCGCCAACCTCTCCTCTGCAGTTAAGCACTTGGAAAAATAAGTCACAATGTATTTTGCCGTATCCTGATCCATTTACTTCAAAGTTATGGCTTTTAAGTCATTTACGATTTACATATTCCTCGCCAGCCTGAACCCCAAATCTTCTATTTTAAATGATTTGGGATGGCTGCGCCGGCGGTTAGTGGCCATACAACCCCTTTCCTCATCGCTCCAGCCACCACCACGGATAATGCGGTAAGAGCCGTACACGCTTTCATCGTAAATATCAGTGCACCATTCCCAAACATTGCCCAGCATATCATACAAGCCCCAGGCATTGGGCGTTTTGAGGCCCACCTGTTGGGTAGTTTTTCCGGAGTTTTGTTTATACCAGGCAATGTGGTCAAGTTCGCCATACCTGATGCCGTTGGTACCTGCTTTACAGGCGTATTCCCATTCGGCTTCTGTAGGCAACCTAAAGCCATTGGCGGTTGGTTTAAACAGCACTTCGTCGGCTTCCCGGTCAAAAATATAACAAGGGTTTAAATCATTTTTTTCAGATAAGACATTGCAAAATAATACTGCATCGCGCCAGGTTATGGTTTCTACCGGATGGTTATCTCCGGTAAATGTAGCCGGCCTGTTGCCGGTTATTTCAAAATAAAGCGCTTGTGTTACCGCGTATTTCGCTAAGTAAAAAGGTTTCATCTCAACAGTCCAGCTTTGCTTAATCCTGTCGTCTCTCAGCACAATTTCGCCTGCAGGTATTTCTACCATGGCAATAGGTAAAAGGTTTGTATCGTGCACCATTGTTTTTCTGTAGCTGATCTGTTTATAAATCCCAAAGTTAATATTATGTGCATAAACAAATCAGTTAATTTCTTTAATCGTTCAACCTAAATCGTAATTTTACAGGCCATGACAGCTGCCGAAATTATCAAAGATATTAAAGCCCGAAAATTTAAACCCGTGTATTTACTGCATGGTGAAGAATCATACTATATCGATCAGGTAACCGATTATATCGAAGATAAGCTGTTAAACGATGCCGAAAAGGGTTTTAATCAAACGGTGCTGTACGGAAAAGATACCGATATGGCTACGGTTTTAGGTGCAGCGAAGCGTTACCCCATGATGTCAGACTATCAGGTGGTCATTGTAAAAGAAGCGCAGGATTTAAAATGGGGCAAAGAAGATGGTGGCAGCAAAGAGGGCGAATTTGTGCTCAATTATTTCGAAAAGCCTTTACCCAGTACCATTTTAGTGCTGGCTTTCAAATACGCCAATTTCGATAAGCGTAAAAAGATTTATAAAGCCATTAGCAAAAGCGGCCTGATCTTTCAGTCAGACCCCGTACGCGATTATAAACTGGTACCCTGGATTGAAGATTTCATTAAAGAAAAAGGGTATAAAATCGATCAGCAGGCATCGGCCTTAATGGCTGAGTATTTGGGTACAGATTTATCTAAAATCGCCAATGAGATCGAAAAACTGATGCTCAATGTGCCTAAAGATCAAACCATCAATACCGATCTGGTACAAAAAAATATCGGTATCAGTAAAGAGTATAACGTTTTCGAGTTACAGAAAGCGCTGGCTATGCGCGATGTGCTGAAGTGCAATAAGATCATCAATTATTTCGGCAGCAACCCCAAAGCAAATCCTACGGTTATGGTACTGGCCAATTTAGGTGGTTATTTTACCAAGCTGTTAAAATATCATTATGTACCCAATAAGGCCGATGCGGCATCAGCATTGGGTGTACCTCCCTTTTTTATCAAAGATTATGAGGTAGCTGCCCGAAACTATAATACCGGTAAGGTTTTTCAGGTGATAAGCCTGCTGCGCGAGTACGATTTAAAAAGCAAAGGATTAGACAGTACCGGTAATGTTGATGATGGCGAATTGTTAAAAGAACTCGTTTTTAAGATTGTACATTGATCTTTTTTTCGCAAAAATCTATTTTATATTAGCCGTCAAACGTTTGCGTAATTTTTAGGCTATTCTATTATAATTAAATATCGGTATTTTAGAAATTGATACAGTAAACACAAATGCTAATCATTTCTAAAAGAACCAAATGAAAACTAAAGTCACTATCCTCTTACTGCTTATCTGCTTTTCTTTTGCAGGTTACGCACAAAGGTTAAAACCTTACAATCTTTCCTTTCCTAAACTTGCCGATAAGTGGGATGAAGCCATGCCACTCGGTAACGGTATGCTTGGTGTATTAATATGGGAGAAGAACAATAAACTTCGCCTTTCTTTAGATCGTGCCGATTTATGGGACGAGCGCAAAGCGATGGACATCTCTAAATTCAACTTCAAATGGGTTGAAGAGCAGGTACATAAAAACAATTATGCTGCCGTACAAAAACTGGGCGATGAACCTTACGATAGGAGCCCGTTCCCAACTAAACTGCCTGCTGCCGCTATGGAGTTTGATCTGGCTAAACTGGGTAAAGTGGTAGCCAACGATCTCGATATCGAAACCGCTTTAAATACCATTAAATTCGATAACGGAACCGTATTTAACTGTTACATTCATGCTACCGAACAACGCGGCTATTTCAGTTTCAGCGACTTAAAAGCTACCGATTTGTTGCCAGCCCTGATTGTACACAATTACAGCAATAACCAAACCGAGAAAGGCGATAATAGCCATGCTGGTGTAGGTTTGCAAAAACTGGGTTACGGCAAGGGCACGGTTGTAAACACCGCCAATAGCGTACGTTACCATCAACCTACCTACGATGGCCATTATTTTGAAGTACTGGTGCAATGGCAAAAAACAGGCAAGAACAAAGTTATTGGCTCTTGGACCATTACCAGCGATAAAACCGCAAGCTTGCCTGCTATTTCTGCAACTGCTAAAGAGCCTACAGGCTGGCCTCAACACACCGCCTGGTGGAAAAATTTCTGGAGTAAATCGAGCATTTCGGTACCCGATCTGGTTATTCAGAAGCAATATTACCTCGAAATGTATAAATTGGGTAGCGTAGCCCGTAAAGGCGCACCAGCCATTACTTTACAGGCCGTTTGGACAGCCGATAACGGTAGTTTACCACCGTGGAAAGGCGATTTTCATAACGACCTCAATACCCAGTTAAGCTACTGGCCAACTTACACCGGTAACCGCCTGGCAGAAGGAGCAACCTTTACCGATTGGCTTTGGAAAATCAGAAACCGCAACCTGAGCTATACTAAACAGTATTTTGGTGTTGCAGGCTTGAATGTGCCGGGGGTGGTTACGCTAAACGGCGACCCTATGGGCGGCTGGATCCAGTATTCGCTTTCGCCAACCGTTGGGGCCTGGGCTTCGCAGCACTTTTACTGGCAGTGGAAATACAGTATGGACGATGCTTTTCTGAAAACAAGAGCCTATCCATACATTCATGATGCCGCAACTTTCTTAGAAAACATTACCCGGTTAAAGGATGGTGTGCGTAAATTACCGTTAAGCTCCAGTCCAGAGTTTAACGATAATAGCATTAAAGCCTGGTTTTTAGAATGGACCAATTTCGATTTATCGCTGGCTAAGTTTTTATTTAAGGCAGCGGCCGAAGTAAGCCAGGCCAACGGTAAAGAAGCCGAGCGCAAACACTGGTTAACTGTTTTGAGTCAATTGCCTGAATACGAAATTAACGAAACCGGATTTACCATTGCACCGGGATCAAATTTAACCAGCTCGCACCGCCATATGTCGCAATATATGGCCATTTACCCGCTCGATTTGCTTGATGCCAATAAAGAAAAAGATAAAACAGTAATCGATAACTCTTTAAAACGCATTGAAGAAATGGGTACCAGAGCCTGGTGCGGTTACTCTTTTAGCTGGATGGCTTCTTTGTACGCCAGGGCTTACCAGGCAGATAAAGCGGTAAAACAACTCGAAATCTTTGCCAGTAATTTCTGTTCTGCAAACAGTTTCCATTTAAACGGCGATCAGAAAGGTGGCCAATATTCAGGTTTCACCTATCGGCCGTTCACGCTCGAAGGTAACTTTGCCTTTGCACAAGGCCTGCAGGAGTTGCTGGTGCAAAGCCGCAACGGTTATATACAGGTTTTCCCGGCAGTGCCGCAAAGCTGGGCTAATGTTTCATTTAAAGATTTACGTACCGAAGGTGCCTTTTTGGTAAGTGCTGCCAAAGAAAATGGTGTGCCTGCAAAAGTAAAAATCTATGCTGAGAAAGGCGGTTTGCTACGGGTTAAGCTCCCTTTTAAAACTTATGTAGCTAAAGATGTACCTGCAGGAAGTGTAAAAATGGGCGATGATGGAATTGCTGAGATAAAGCTTAAACCAAAGCAAACTGTGACCTTTGAGAATGGTTATGAGTAGTTTTTAATTAGGAGTGCCGCTACAGATAATCGTCATTTCGAGCGGAGTGCAACGAGCCGAGAAAGCTGATTAAAGATCTCTCCCCGCCTGTACGGGCAGGCATTTCGCTGCGCTTCAGTCGAGATGACGATTTTCTATTAGATTTGTCATCCTGAGCTTGTCGAAGGACCTACGTAAAACATTGTGAGGCGTTTCGACAGGCTCAACGTGACAAACCTTAAGGAGGATCTCCATAGGTCACCGTCATTTCGACCGCAGTGGAGAAATCTACTTATCCTAATCCCGTGGTTCGTGTCCGCACGAACCATTATTCTATTCTTTACTTCCAATCCACAACCCTAATCTCATCTCCGGTACGGATAATACCCAGTGCCTGGGGAATAAGGTTCTGGCCGAACATTATTTTTTTATTCAAAGTGCGGTAGCCCGCTAAGGTGCGCAAAGGTTCCTGTCCTTTTTCGCCGGTTTGCTGGTCGATGGTAATTAATACACAGCGGGCGCAGGGCTTTACAGCCGAGAAGAGGATATCGCCGATGTAAAAAGTTTTAAATTGATCTTCCTGATGTGGCTCACCACCCGTAAACACAAAGTTAGGGCGAAACCTATCCATCAATACCGGTTCCTGTAATTTTTCGTTAAGTCCGTTTAAGGCAGCCTGGCCAATCATCAGGCAGGGATAACCATCAGCGAAGCTTACAATCTCGTCATTCGAGGCATAGTCACGGTCAACGAAACGCTTCTCTGCCAAGGGCATTTTTACCAGCTTTACCTTAAATTTCAAATAAGCCGAAAACCACTCACTCACCTCAGCATTTACCTCCAGTCCTGTAGAGGCATCGTTCCAGATACTTACCGGAATGGCGGTGCCAGCATCTTCATCCAATCCAAAAGAAATATGCAGTTCTGGTGTAAGTTTATGCGCTACAGTTAGTTTTCCATCAGCAATACTTACCTGTAAAAGTGCCAGCTCAAAATGTTTTCGCTGGGTAATAAAAGTGCCATCTTCATCAACAAGCATCCACCTTCTATCGTATTTAAGGCCTTTATCTTCTAAGTGTGCTTCTTTAAGGCGAAAGCCACCCAACGATTTAATCGGGTACACGTATATCTCTGAAAGGGAGAACTTGTTCATGCTTTAAAGTTAAAAAACAAACAGCTAATTATTGCAGGTTATTGTGTAAGCAATGTCAAAGGTTTTAGGGGCTGCTTTCCTTTTTGTGCTATCGTTTGCATACTGTATTGTGTAGTTTAATTTATTGATTGTTAATTGTTTGTGTTTATTTTTAATAATTGTGTTGCCAGAGTTTTTGTAAACTGATTTGCTTATGATATATTTGTTATGCAACCGATTGTTATGGCTGCCTTAACCAAATAAAAAATGAATTATAAACGATTGATGTGCTGCCTGGCGCTGTTTATCTGCTGTGGCACCTACGCTATGGCTCAAAATGCAAGCCCTTACCTCATCAATGCCGCAAGCAAACCCTATTTATTGCGAAGTTTCCTGATGTTTGAAGGCAAGAAACGTACCCACGTAATTTCGGTAGGTACCCCCGAAAAGGTAAACTATGCTTACGATTTGAAACAAGGTGCTTTGCTGCAGGTATGGCGTGGAGATTTTATGGATGTAACAGAAATGTGGAAAGACAGGGGAGAACCCCAGCTGGCCAAACCTTTGGGTACGGTTTTACCGCTTTCTGCGGCACCAGCCCTTGCTGTGCTGACAGATAAAGATGCTGTCTGGCCCGATTCTATAGCTTTTGATGACCTCCTGAACAAGGGGTACGCATTAGATAAAAGCAAAATGCCTACATTTTTATACGCCGCCAATGGTGCCGATGTGACCGATAAAATAGCCGTTCAAAATGGCGGTACTGCATTAAGCCGCACCATTAGCATTAGCAACAGCAAGCAGCCACTTTATTGCCGTATTGCTGCGGGGCCCACTATCGAAGCCCATAAAAACAATACCTATAGTGTTGGCGATAAAACTTATACCATAAAGGTTGCCGATGGTACAAAAGCGTTCATCAGAAAGACCCAAAATGGCAAAGAACTGCTTGTACTATTGGCCAATGGAACCGATTCGTTAACCTATTCGCTAATCTGGTAATCAAAACATGAAAAAATTAACATACTTATTGCCGCTTTTGTTACTGGGTGCTGGTTTGGTAAGGGTAAAAGCACAAACAGAAAGCCAGATTTATCCCATTGTAACTATACCCATTCCAAAAGAAATAGCACTCGAAGTGGGTGGAATGACCTTTTTACCAAACGATGAGCTGGCTGTGGCCACCCGTAAAGGAGAAGTGTGGATTATTACCAACCCATACATGAAAGATGGGCAACAACCCAAATACAGGTTATTTGCACATGGTATGCACGAAATACTGGGCTTAAATTATATTAAGGGCGATATTTACCTTACCCAACGTGCTGAAATTACACGCCTGCGCGATTTGGATGGCGATGGCGAAGCCGACGAATACAGCACCATGTATTCGTGGCCCCTATCGGGCAATTATCATGAATATGCCTATGGCCCTATATTGGATAAAGATGGCAACATGGTGGTTACCCTAAATGTGGGCTGGATTGGTTATGGCGCAAGTTTATCTAAATGGCATGGCTGGATGCTTAAATTTACACCCGATTTTAAGTTAAAACCTTTTGCAACAGGTTTCCGTTCGCCTGCGGCGCTGGCACTGAATGGCGATGGCGAAATATTTTACGCTGAGAACCAGGGCGACTGGGTAGGCTCGGGCAGCATTACCCATGTAGAAGAAGGCGATTTTGTTGGCAATCCTGCTGGTTTGGTATGGGCAGATGAGCCCGGCTCTCCGGTAAAGCTGCACAAAAGTGATATTCCGGATACAGGTGAGCCCAAGTTTGAAGTGGCCAAAAGGGTACCCGGGCTAAAAAGCCCTTCTGTATGGATTCCGCACTCTATTATGGGTAATTCTACATCAGGGATCTTAAATTATTCGGATAATGGCAATATGGGGCCTTTTAAAGGACAACTTTTTGTAGGTGATCAATCGCAGAGTAATATTAACAGGGTATTTTTAGAAAAAATTAAAGGCGTGTATCAAGGTGCAGTATTTCCATTTCGCCGGGGATTTTCTTCCGGAATACTCAGAATGAACTGGGGGTCGGATGGCAGTATGCTGGTGGGCATGACCTCAAGGGGCTGGTCATCAACCGGAAAAGCCGAGTACGGGTTGCAGCGCTTAACCTGGTCGGGCATTATGCCATTCGAGGTACAAACCGTAAAGGCGCAGCCCGATGGTTTTGAGCTGGAGTTTACTTTGCCGGTTGACGAAAAAACAGCCCGCGATGCCGGCGCGTATAAACTATCAACTTTTACCTATAAATACCACCATATTTACGGAAGTCCGGTAATTAACCAGTCGGCCCGTAACATTAAAGCAGTTGTTGTTTCTCCCGACCGAAAACGTGTGCGTTTGGTACTTGATAGTTTAAAAGAGGGTTATATCCACGAAATCAGAATGGAAGGATTGCGTGCCGAAAATGGCAATACACCTTTGCTGCACAATTATGGGTATTATACCTTAAACAGGATTCCGGATGGAGAAAAGATAGTCTTAACTGTCGAAAATAAACCCACAGGTAAGATGGAGGGGGAGCATAGTATGGCAGGAATGGAGCATCACCAAATGGGCAATATACCTGCAAGCGGCGGTGCTGTTAAAGGTAATACCGATGCCAGTAAGCATGTAATCAGGCAGCCCGAAAGTTGGGACAAGGGACCAGACAAAACTATTTTACTGGGAACCAAACCAGGCCTGAAATTCGATATAACCAATATTACTTTAAAGGCGGGCACAAAAGTGAAGTTAACCTTTGCCAATGCCGACGATATGCTGCACAACTTTGTGCTTACCACACCAGGCTCGGGTAATGCGGTAGGCGAAATGGCTTTAAAAATGGGACTCGATGGCGAAAAGTACGATTTTGTTCCCGGTAGCCCAAAGGTGCTGGCACATACGGTTTTACTGCAGCCCGGTAAAGCAGATACCATTTATTTTACGGTGCCTAAAACACCTGGCGTATATCCGTTTATTTGTACCTACCCTGGCCATTATATGGTTATGAAAGGCCAGATTAAAGTGGTTAAATAACATTCGGGCTTAACAGCCAAATTATTAAAAGCAGATTGAGTGTAGCTATCAAACACTTAATCTGCTTTTTTTATGCTTTAATTTTTAATGTAGTGGCTTGGTGTAATGCCGTAAACCTTTTTAAACTCGCGGCTAAAGTACTTTACATCGTTAAAGCCTACCTGAACAGCTACCGAAAGAATAGAAGTTTCTCCCTGCTGGAGTAGCGTAACGGCATGTTTTAAACGCTGGGTTTTAATAAACTCATTTAACGAAAGATTAGTAAGCGCACTAAATTTTTTATAAAGTACTGATTTACTCATCCCTATTTCTAAAGTTAAGGCTACAATATCGAACTCGGCATTGGCTAAATTCTCTTCAATAACAAGCTGTAGTTTCGATAACAGCTTTTCATCAGCCGAAGCATTTGGCTGATGGATAATTGGAGGCAGTTGCAGCTGATCGCTGTATTTCTTTTGCATGGCCGTTTTTAAAGCCAGCATGTTATGGATATTAAGCTGAAGAATTTTGTTGCTGAAAGGTTTGGTAATATACACATCAGCGCCGTGTTCTAAACCTTGTATTTCATGTACCTGTGCCGATTTTGCCGTGAGTAGAATTACCGGGATGTGTGAGGTGCGGACATCTGTTTTGATTTTTTTGCAAAAGGTTAGCCCGTCCATAACCGGCATCATAATGTCGCTGATAATCAGATCAGGTAGGGTAGTGCTTGCAATTTCCCAGCCCTGCAAACCGTTCTCACTCACCTGTACATCATAATCATTGGCTAACGATTGCTTAATGAAATCTCTCAACTCCTTATTATCTTCTACAATCAGAACAGAGGGCTTGTTATTGTTAGCGGCGACTGTTGTTTCCGTAAGCGGGCTTTCGGTAGCATAATCGGGCTCGTGTTGCAGTTGGTAGGCTTCAGATACGGCTGCTTCGCCGGTATAAGCCCCTGTTAAATGGCTATTGCCCAGTTGTAACAATACTTTAAAAGCAGTGAAACCCCGTTCATTTGCTGTAGCTAACCTGCTGTTTACCCTGACCTCTCCCTGGTGTAGTTCTACCAGTTTTTTAGATAGTGCCAGGCCAATACCGGTACCCATACTTTGGTCTTCCTGATAAAAATTCTTGAAAATATCGTCGATGTTATAAAGTGCAATGCCTTTCCCATTGTCGTTAACCGTAACAGAAACTTGCTCAAGGCCGTTTTGTTCAATCACCAAGCTAATTTCGCCATCGGCAGGTGTAAATTTAAAGGCATTTGATAATAAATTGAAGAATACCTTTTCCATTTGGTTTTTATCAAAATAAACGGGTATGGCTTCATCAGTTGTTTTAAAAGTATAAGTTATGTTTTTGGCTTCAGCAAGGTGCGCAAAATTTTCAAACACGCCGCGTAAAAAAGCCACAATATCTGTTTCGGCAAAGTACAAGCGCAGATTTTCAGAATCGGCTTTTCTAAAGTCGAGCAGCTCGTTTACCAGGTGGTACAACCGCTCGGTATTGTTCTTAATGGTTAAAGCGTATTGGTGTACAACGGTATTATTGGTGGTAATCTCTTCAAGCTTCTCCAGTGGCCCTAAAATAAGCGTAAGTGGTGTTCGTATTTCATGCGATATGTTGGTAAAGAAATCCAGCTTCATCTGGTAATTTTTCTTCTGGTGTTCCGCTTCAATATGTTCCAGATAAAGCTCTTGCTTTAGCTTAGCCTTCGCCCTGAAAAATTTAATGATATAGGCAACTATAAAATAAATGGCTATGGCATAAAGTAAATAAGCCCAGATGGTTTTCCATATTGGCGGTAAAACGGTAATGGTAACCGATTTGATTTCCCTGCTCCAAATGCCATCGTTATTGGTTGCCTTAACCAGAAAGGTATAAGTTCCTGCTGATAAATTGGTGTAGGTGGCAGTGGGTACTTCGACATTGTTCCAGTTGCTTTCAAAACCTTCCAGCTTATAGGCATATTTGTTTTTACTCGGTTTTATAAAGTTTAGTGCCGAAAACTCTAAGGTAAAATTGTTCTGCAGGTGGTTAAAAGTGATGTTTTTACTCAAGTTAATATCTTCGGTAAGCAGCCTGGTTTCATCATTAATTTTAACCGGGTTATTAAAAAGCTTTAAGTTCGAAAGCACCACTTGAGGGGCAGTATTGTTTTTTTCTATTTTCTGCGGATCGAAGGTAACAAGGCCGTTAAAGGTGCCGAAAAACAATGCTCCGTTGGCAGCTTTGTAAAAAGAGCTGGTGTTAAACTGATTGTCGGGCAAGCCATCCAGCATGTTAAAACTCCTGAAAAAGCGGGCTTTGCGATCGTATTTTACCAAACCATTATCGGTACCAATCCATAAATTGTTTTGATTGTCTTCAACCAAGCTTAAAATGTTATCGCTGGGCAGGTTGTTTTTATAGTTAAACAGCTCGAAGGTTTTATTGCGCTGATTGAGCAGGGCTAAACCTTTGTGGTAAGTACCCAGCCAGATATTTCCTTCACTATCCTGCTGAATGCAGTTAATATTCAACTTAAATGCATGGTCTGGTTCACCTTTGTAATTTTCAGGCTGTATGGTCAGGTTAGGCGAGAGGCTGTATAAGCCGGCTGGTGTACCAATCCAGATCTTGTTCTGGCGATCCTGAAAGAGTGCAGTAATTTTTTTATTAAATCTGCTGTTGCTACCCGCTAAATTTAACAGCTGAAAACGTTTGGTTAAAGGATCAAAAAGGTTTAACCCTTCGTCGGTACCAACCAGTACCTGCTGCCCGCGGCTTACCAGCAGGCAATTCACATTGTCGGATGCGATATTGTTGCTGTTATTTCCAATCCCCTTGCGCTTGTACACGGTAAATTTTCCGGTTTGAGGATCAAAATAACTTAAGCCTCCAACTGATGTGCCGATTAGTACATGCTGATACTGATCAATCGCTATCGCTTTAACCAGATTGGAGCTAAGGCTGTTTGTATCGGCTGGCGAATTCTTATAGCTGATAAACTGATTGCTCTGCCTGTTAAAATAATTTAAACCACCAGCTTCGGTACCTACCCACAGGTTATGCTGCTTATCTTCGACTATAGCGCTTACTATACTGCTGCTGATGCTATTGGGCGAGAGGTTATTCTGATAGCTTTTAAAAGGGGTATTAACCGCATACACCACGTTTACACCACCAAAAAAAGTACCTATCCAAACCGAGCCGTCTTTATCCTGAAAAATATCATGAATGGAGTTTTGGCTTAAACTGTTTGCATCGGTAACATCGTGCTGGTAATGCTGAAAAGTAAACGAATCCGGATCGCCGATAGAAAGGCCATCCTGTGTGCCAATCCACATCTTGCCATTTTTAACCGAAATGATTTTCCGGATGTTATTGTTAACCAGGTTTCTTTTATCGGCACCGTTTTTGGCAAAGTGGCTAATCTTTTTGGTAGCCATATTCAGGATTTGTATGCCATTGGTTTTGGTGCCAAACCACAAATTGCCGTTTTTATCCTGTGCAATGGCTTTAATCTGGTTGCCATAAAATACATCAAACGCAGCCTCCTGATGCAACAGGACCTTTAGCTTTTTGTTGCTGAAAAAAAGTTCGTATAAGCCAACCGAAGTACCTACCCAGATATGCTGATCCCTATCTTCAAAAATTTCGCTAACCTCGTTACTGCCTTTACCCAGCTGGATGGGAATAATTTTTTTACTGTTTGCCGCAATAAATTTTAATCCGGTTAAGGAGGCTATCCAAAGTTGCTTTTGTTTATCCTCTACAATTTTGGTAATCCCTGAGCCAATTGGCATAATATGCTCGAAAGATTCGTTAACGGGGTTGTATAGGTCTAAACCACTGTTTATTACCCACATGCGCTGGTCGTTCCTTATTTCCAGGCATTTAATAAAATCGTTTGAAGAGATTGAACCGGTATTTTGCGGGTCGTTTTTGAAAATCCTGAATGTGCGGCCGTCAAAGCGGTTTAAACCGTATTTTGTACCCAGCCAGATATAGCCTGTAGTATCCTGATTGATAGATAACACCGAGTTATTAGACAAGCCGTTGCTGATGTTTAAGTGGTTGAAAATTAGTTGGCTACTTTGGGCGTGGCTTTTAGTGGCATTAAAAAAAATGCAGTAAAGCCATATCAATACCAATGAAAATCGAAGAGCCTTCAAATTTTTGTCGTTAAGTTCTGCTTGTTATTTGGTTTAAATGCTATTGGGTAGCGCTATTATTACTGGCAATCGTTCCTAATATCTAACCGGGATGAAGCGATTTGCATTAGCAATAATCAAATTTAGGAATGAAAAGGAAATATTTACCCTTTTTAAGGAAAAAAATTACCCTTCAACTGGCAGAACTACAGCAATTTCGAATAAGACAAAAGGCCGGGTAAACAGTGCCACATGGAGGCTTACAACATTTACACCACCTTTTACAGAACGAAAAGAACCGGATACACCTGGAAACAGGCATGCACTAACCAAATTAAAAATGATAAAGAGAAATTTACTGATCGCCGCTTTTACTTTTGCTTCGTTAACCACTATAACGAGTACTACCAAAGCCCAAACCGAAGAAAAGTTTATTACGCATAACCTGGCCCTGTGCCAAAAACAGGTAAAAGAAATGTTGGGCAGCAAAAGCCTTACGGCTACAGCTTTTCCGCAAACAACCGATAAAGAAGGGAAGCTGCGCAGTGGTGGCTTGTACGAGTGGACTACCGGCTTTTTCCCGGGCAACCTCTGGTATGCTTACGAGGCCAATAAAGATGCCGCACTAAAAGCACAGGCTATACAGTGGACAGAAAAGTTAGCACCCCTGCAAAACTTTACCGAGCATCACGATTTGGGTTTTATGATGTACTGCAGCTACGGCAATGCTTACAGGCTTACCCAAAACGAAAACTATAAGCAGGTTTTAATTAATTCGGCCAAAGCATTAAGTACCCGCTTTAATCCGGTTACAGGTTGCATTAAATCGTGGAATGTGTTTAAATCGTGGCATGGTAAAGAGAACTATAGCTTTCCGGTAATTATCGATAACATGATTAACCTGGAGTTGCTGTTTGCTGCCTCAAAAATATCGGGCGATACCAGTTTCAGGCACATTGCCATTACACATGCACTTACTACAATGAAAAACCAGTTCAGACCCGATTACAGTTCTTACCACGTAGTTTGTTATGATGATAAAACAGGGAAGGTACTGGCGCGCGAAACTGCACAGGGCTATTCAGATAACTCAACATGGGCACGTGGCCAGGCCTGGTCTATATATGGTTATACCATGACCTACCGCGAAACCAAAGATGTTCGCTTTTTAAAAATGGCCCAGGGTTTAGCCAATTATTTTATCGATAGCAAAAACCTGCCTGCCGACTTTGTACCTTACTGGGATTTTAATGCCAACCAGGCTGGCTATACACCGGGTGTAAACTCTAATGCCAATAACATTAAGGTAAAATACCGCGATGCTTCTGCAGCAGCAGTTACTGCATCGGCCCTGTTAGAACTGAGTACCTATACTACAGGTAAAACTGCCAAAAAGTATAAAGATGCAGCCGTAAAAATGCTTCACTCGCTGGCCACACCAGCATACTTTGCGGCAACAGGTACCAATGCCGATTTTATTCTGAAACACAATGTAGGATCGATTCCGCACAACAGCCAGATCGATGTACCTTTGGTATATGCCGATTACTATTTTATGGAGGCATTACTCAGGTACAAGAAGCTAAAGGCAGGATTAAAACTGTTTTAAGAAAATTTAACTCAGTGTGGTGAAAAAGGATAATTTTCACCCCTAAAAGGAAAAAAATACCCCTTAAATTTACACTTGAAGGGTAAATTTGATATCAAACAACCAACTATAAACTTTTTATTGAATTAGTGTTATGAGAAGAATTCTGCTATTTTCAGTCTTCCTACTGACCGTCTTTTCGAGTTCTGCCCAGCAGAGTAAGATAATAACCGGAACCGTTACCGATCAAAAAACAGGGGAAACCCTGGCCGGTGTTAGTATAAATATTAAAGGTACAACCAATGGTGCAGTTAGCACCCGGGCCCAGGGCGAATACAGTATTAGCGTACCTACCGATAAGCCAATTATTTTGGTGTTCAGGTATGTAGGCTACCACGCCAAAGAGGTAACTGTAAACCAACAAAAAACAATAAATGTAACGCTGGCCGAGCAAAACAACGATCTGGATCAGGTGGTGGTAGTGGGCTATGGCACAGTGGCCAAAAAAGACCTTACAGGTTCGGTAAGCTCAGTTAAAATGGCCGAGTTAAACAAAGCACCGGTACGTTCTTTCGATGAGGCTTTAGCAGGTCGTGTAGCCGGGGTGCAGGTAACCTCGGCCGATGGCCGCCCGGGTTCGGGGGTTGATATTGTGATTCGTGGTAATAACTCGGTTACGCAGGCCAACAGCCCCTTGTATGTGGTAGATGGTTTCCTGATCGAAGACCCCAATAACAATGTGGTTAATCCGGCCGATATCGAATCGATAGACATTTTAAAGGATGCATCGGCAACCGCTATTTACGGTGCCCGTGGCGCCAATGGAGTAGTGGTAATTACCACCAAAAAAGGTAAACAGGGCAAACCAGTATTTAGTTTCTCAAGCACCTTAGGTGTGCAGCGCATGGCCAAAAAAATGGAAATGATGAGTCCTTACGAGTATGTAAAATACCAGCTAGAACTTACGCCTGCTTTAACCGGAACACCAGCTACACCTACGCAAATTTATCTTACCGATGGAAAAACCGTTGATTATTACAATGGTGTTAATGCGATTGACTGGCAGGATTTGGTTTCGCGCACAGCTGTGTACAACAATAACGATTTTGCGGTAAGGGGTGGAACCAAAAAACTGAAATATGCAGTTTCTACTTCAACAGTTAACCAAAACGGTATTTTATTAAATTCAAATTATCAAAGATATACCGGCCGTGCAGTAATTGATTATGCCATTACCGATAAGTTAAAAGTAGGTATTAATGCCAATTACAGCTTCCTTAAACAAAAAGGGATAGACCCCACCAGGGGCGAAAATGGTGCTACTACCAACGTAATGACTTCTATTCTGGGCATGAGGCCAGTTCCTTCCGAAGTGTTTGATCTCGAAGATTCTTTCCAGGATCCGGATATGAACGCCGCTAACGATTACCGCATCAACCCGGTTATCAGCTTGCAGAATTCGTACAATGTAACCACTACACACAACATTACCGCCAATGGTTATGCCGAATATGCAATTCTTAAAGATTTAAAACTGAGATCATCTTTCGGTATTATCGAAAATAAATCCGAAAATGATGTATTCAACAACACCAAAACCTCTGCAGGTCGCCCGGGAGGAGTAAACGGCGTAAATGGAAGAATCAGCAATAACAATTACAGTAACTGGTTAAACGAAAACACGCTTACCTGGGATAAAAAAATAAGCAAAAAGTCGAAGTTAAACCTGTTAGGAGGATTTACACTTCAAAAAAGACACACTTGGAGCAATGGCCGCTCAGTAACCCAATTGCCTAACGAAGACCTGATGTTTGATGGCTTTGACCAGGGTGTACAGCAAAGGGTCGATCCTTCAGCATCCGATTGGACCATGGCTTCCTTTTTAGGCCGTATCAACTACAATTACGATTCTAAATACTTATTTACCGCCTCTTACCGCGCCGATGGATCGTCTAAATTTCCAAGCCAAAACCATTGGGGTTACTTCCCTTCGGCAGCTATTGCCTGGCGGTTTGATCAGGAAAATTTCCTCAAAAAATCTAAAATACTATCAGAAGGTAAATTGCGTGTGAGTTACGGACAAACTGGTAACAACCGCGTAGGCGATTTCGATTACCTGACCAATTATTTCAATCCGATTGTAAATACATACACTTTCAACAACGAATACGTACCGGGGGTAATCCCAACCAAACTGGGTAACTCCGATTTGAAATGGGAAACTACCGAACAGGTAGATGCCGGTATTGATTTAGGCTTTTTTAAGCAAAGAATTACCTTCAGTGCCGATGTATATAGAAAAGTAACCAAAGATTTATTGTTAAACACCCAATTGCCACCATCGGCAGGCTTTGGTACCGCATTAAAAAACATTGGTAGTGTAGAAAACAGGGGTTTGGAGTTAACCTTAACTACTCAAAACATTGTTACTAAAAATTTTACCTGGACTACCAATGCCAATATTGCCTTTAACCGCAATAAACTAATTTCGCTAGCTGAAGGGCAAAACACCCTCGAGAGTACCATTAACTGGGATGCCGCCTGGCGTAACGTAAGCGCTTATGTGGCCGAAGTAGGCCAGCCTTTAGGTTCTATGTATGGTTACGAGTGGTTGGGTACTTATAAATATGCCGATTTTAATACCTCCGTTAATGGCAGTGGTGTTACCGTTTATACTTTAAAACCAGAGGTTGCTACCAATGGAAATACTAGGGCTACCATCCAGCCGGGCGATATTAAATATAAAGACCAAAATGGCGATGGCGTAGTAAATGCCCAGGATTACGTTAAAATCGGAAATGGTTTACCAGCCCACACCGGTGGTTTTTCTAATAATTTTACCTATAAGGGTTTTGATTTAAATGTTTTCTTCCAATGGTCATACGGTAACGATCTTTTAAATGCCAATAAAATGCTGTTCGAAGGAAATACAAATGGCCTGGGTAATTTTAATCAATATGCGAGCTATGAAAACCGATGGACACCACAAAATGCCGAATCGGAGATGTTCCGTACCAGGGGCTTTTTTGGAGGCGGATATTCATCAAACTATGTAGAAGATGGTTCTTACCTGAGGCTAAAAACAGTATCGCTGGGCTATAACCTCGATCCGAAGGTGATTAAGAGAATTTACCTTAAATCGCTAAGGTTCTTTGTATCGGCACAAAACCTGGCCACTTGGACCAAATATTCGGGAGGAGACCCTGAGGTAAATACCTACCGTTCGGTTTTAACACCAGGATTTGATTTCTCTGCCTATCCGCGTGCCCGTACTATAGTTTTTGGTACAAACATTACATTTTAATCAAATAAATTATTTCAAGATGAAAAAGATATATGTATTATTAGTTTTGGTGGCCATTGCCAGCAGCTCTTGTAAGAAATTCTTAGATACCCAGCCAACCGATAAAATTGCACTTGAACAATATTATACCGATGAAACAGGCTTAACCCAGGCATTGGCAGGGGTGTACGATCCGCTGGGTTCGGGTAATGTGTACGGCAATTTGCCAAATGGTTTCGAAGCTTGTACCGATGAGGGCTATTATGCCCGTTCGGGTACAGTAACCGGCATACAGGTATTTAATTTCGATCCTTCCAATACCAACGTAACCAATTTATGGACCGACCTTTATACCGGAGTTAACCGTGCCAACGATTTAATTGCACACATTGATGTACCGCAAATGGATGAAGGCAAGCGGCAGATTATATTGGGCGAGGCTTTATTTTTAAGAGGTTACTACTACTTTATGCTGGTTACCCGCTTTGGCGATGTGCCTTTAAGGTTAGCGCCAACCACAAGCCCTAACGATGTGCAGTTAGCCCGCACCAAAACGGCTGATGTTTATGCCCAGATATTGAAAGATATGACCACAGCCGAAACAAAAGTGGCCACTTCTACCGCAATTGGTTACCCCAGCCGCGTTTCAAAAACGGTAGTACAAGGTATTCTGGCCAGGGTTTGCCTGCAAATGGCAGGCTACCCGCTAAACGATACCGGTAAATATGCCGAGGCACTGGCCTGGACTAAAAAAGTAATCAGCTCGGGCGAACATAGCCTGAATACTACTTTTAGTACCGATGCTGTATTTAGTGGTTTTAATGAAACTTTGCCATCGGTACCGGCCAATTCCAATAATGCCTACCGCCAGATCTTTATTAATGCTGCGCAGGAGATTTACAATACCAAAGAGAGCATGTGGGAAATTGAATTTAAAGGTAACCGTGCCGATGGTTATTTCGATCTGGGCCCTTTGGGGAGCCAGGTGGGAATTACCATGACACCATCGGCAGCCAATTCGCCCTTGTATTCCTATCCGGGTTATTGCTATGGTTTTATAAAAGGAACCGCACGTTTATACAATAAATACGATGCAACCGGAAAAGATTTACGCCGCGATTGGGTACTCACAACCTATACCTGGACCGTTAACAATACCACCAATACTGCTACCAAAACGGCTATTGCCAAAACCGTACAATACGGCAGGGATATGGCCAAATGGAGAAGGGAGTACGAACTGCTTACACCTAAAGATAAAAACCAGACCGGAATTAACTTCCCGGTGCTGCGCTATGCCGATATCCTGTTGATGTTTGCTGAAGCCGAAAATCAGGTAAATGGCCCGACAGCCGAGGCTTACAATGCCATTAACCAGGTGCGCCGCAGAGGTTACGGGTTGCCGGTTGCGGCAGCTAGTGTTGTGGCCGATTTGACCGGACTTAACAAAGCTACCTTTCAGCAAGCTATAGAAGACGAGCGCATGCGTGAATTGTGTTTCGAAGGCTTGCGCCGCATGGACTTAATCCGCTGGAATAAATTTGTAAGCACCATGAATTCGGTTGGTGCCGAAATGGGCGCTGCACCTACCAGTGGTGCACTAACTTCGGGTAACCAGCAATATGGTGGTTTAGGCGGTAAAAATGTTACGGCAAGAAATTTATTGTTTCCCATTCCTTCTTTAGAAATGTCGTCGAACAAATTAATAACTGAAAATAACCCGGGCTGGTAAATAGCCGCTAATACGTAGAATCTGCCGGAACACAAAACCGGCAGATTTTATTGTTTTGGCTCATCACAATTTAGGTATGGCTTTAAAAACATTTATTTTAGGTTTAATTACGTTCAGTAGCCTATCGCTGCAGGCTCAGGAAAGCACGATATGGCAGGATTTTAAAACGGCTAAAAGTACAGGTGTCACACCTGTTTTGCCCGATTTCTCTTATGCCGGCTACCGCTACAGCGAAGAAGCCATCCCCACGGTAAACTATAAGGTTTTCGATGTAACCAGCTTTGGGGCCGTTCCAAACGATAATATATCGGATAAAAAAGCATTTATTAGTGCTATTGCAGCAGCAGAGGCCAATGGCGAAGGGATTATTTATTTCCCCAAAGGCCGGTATCTGTTTAATACCGCTAACGACGATCAGCAGGTGATCCGCATTTCAGGGTCGAAAATTGTACTAAGGGGAGCGGGTAACGGAAAAGGGGGCACTGTTTTGTTTTTTGATAAAGATTTGCCTCCTGCCAATCCAAAGCAAATGTGGTCGGTACCGATGGCCATAAACATTGGTGCAAAGGGTGCCAATAAAAAACTGGCTGATGTAACAGCCAACGCCCCGCGCGAAACCCACATCATTGAAGTAAGTAATGCTTCCAAAATTAAGGCTGGCGACTGGATTATCCTCGAGGTAACCAATAACAGCCCCGAACTAATTGATTACGATTTAAAAGGTATAAAACCCGATACTAGCTGGGCTTCGCTGATTAAAAAAGGGGTGCAGGTTAATGAACGCCATCAGGTGGCTAAAGTAGACGACAACAAGCTTATGCTTGTAGAACCCATCCATTACGATGTGCAGGCCAAGCACCACTGGACCGTTTTGGGCTTTGCCCATTTAAGCGAGGTAGGGGTCGAAAATATTGTTTTCGAAGGCAACTGGCTAAAGAAATTTGTGCACCACCGCTCTGCACAGGATGATAGTGGATGGAGTATTCTGAGTTTAAACAAATCGGTAAACTCTTGGGTAAGAAACTGCACCTTCCGCAATGTAAACAACGGTTTAACCATCGGGGCATCGGCAGCCTGTACTGCTATTGATTTGGTTTTTGAGGGCAACATGGGACATAATTCTGTCGATGCCGCTGGTGGTTCGACCGGTATTTTGCTGGCCAATATTACCGATTTAACCGGTATGCACCATGCCGTAGGCGTAGGTGGCGGAAGCACTACCGCTACAGTAATCTGGCGTTCGAGATACCCCGAAAATACCTGTTTCGAATCACATTCCTCGCAACCCCGCTGTACCCTGCTCGATCAGGTAACCGGAGGCCTGTCTGACGGAAGGGCGGGAGGGGCCATATTTAATATGCCCAACCATGGCCGTAATCTGGTGCTGTGGAACTACAAGCAGTTAGGTGCTGCCAGAAAGAATTTCGAATTCTGGCCAGCCAAATCAATCTGGTGGAAAATAGTGCCGCCCATAATTGTGGGTTATCATGGTGCCGAAACCACGTTTAATAAAAACCAGGTACAGGTATTGGAAAGCCTGGGTAAAGCCGTACAACCCGAATCGTTATTTGAAGCCCAATTGGAATTAAGATTAGGTAAATTACCGCAGTGGATAGCCGAAGAGAAAAAGAAAATGAAAGAACAGGATAATCTGGCCGAAAAATAAGAGGAGCAACAGAAAGGAATAAGCACATACCCGGCACAGCTGCCCATAATGAAAACTGATAAAAACCCAAGACGAATGAGCAATAAAAAATATCCTCCGTATATTCTGTTTTTTCTATCCCTGTTAGTTGCGTTCCCGGCCATGGCACAAAAGGGTACGAAAGCTAAAACTAGCCCAAATTTGTTAATTATCATGGCCGATCAGTGGAGAGGGCAGGCACTGGGTTTCGAAGGCCGCGAGCCGGTATTGACGCCCTATTTAGATCAGTATGCCAAAGAGAGTTTGGTGCTGAGCCAGATGGTGAGTAATTACCCCGTTTGTTCGCCAGCCAGGGCCATGCTCATGACCGGACAATACCCACTCAAAAACCATGTTTACAGCAATGTAAACTCCAGTTCGGCCCCTTTCGGCATCGAACTTCAAAAAGATGCCGTATGCTGGTCGGATGTATTGAAACAGAACGACTATTCGAACGGTTACATAGGTAAATGGCATCTCGATTCGCCTTATCAACCTTACATTCCTACTTCAAACAACACAGGTAAAGTAGCCTGGAACGAGTGGACTGCGCCAGAGCGCAGGCATGGTTTCGATTATTGGTATGCTTATGGTACTTACGATGAACACAACAAACCCATGTACTGGGATACGGGCGATAAACGCGATGATTTTAAGTACGTAAACCAATGGGGCCCTGAGCACGAAGCCGATAAAGCATTGGCTTACTTTAAAAACGAAAGCCGAAAAATCCGTAAAAATGGTGCGCCTTTCTCATTGGTGGTTTCCATGAACCCGCCGCACTCTAATTACCGCACCGTACCCGAAAAATACTATAACCTGTACAAAGATGTTCCTTTGACCGATTTGGTAAAAGATCCCAATATCCCGGCAGCAGGTACGGCATTTGGCGATCAGTACCGTAAAGATGTTCGTTATTATTATGCCAATATTACTGGCGTAGATGAGCAGATTGGCCGCATTTTACAAGGTTTAAAAGATGAGCACCTGGAGGAGAATACCATTGTGGTCATTATGGCCGATCATGGTAACTGTTTAGGTAAACATGACGAAGAATCCAAAAACAACATCTTTGAAGAGTCGCTGCGGATTCCTTTCATTGTAAACTGGAAAGGTCATATCCAGCCCCGTAAAGATGATACCTTTTTAGGCAGTTTACCTGATATTTATCCAACCCTTTTAGATTTGATGGGATTAAAAAATAAAACACCAAAAGATGTAGATGGTAAGAGTTACGCCCAGTATTACCTGAATGGTAAAGGCGAAAAACCAGCCGAACAGTACATTTTAGGAGCCATTGGCAGCAGTAATGTAAACATTAACACCGGTTTCAGGGGCATTCGTACCAAGGACTATAAGCTGGCTTTTGTGAAGAAAAAGGGTAAAGGCGCATATGAGCTTTACGATTTAAAAGCAGATCCTTTCGAACTTAATAACATCTACCAGCCGGGTTTACCCATCGTAACAAAGCTGCAGCCAGTTTTGCTGCAGTGGCTGGAAAAAACAAAAGATGCCTTTGTTATCGGGAAATAACCTTAATTCATGATTTAAGCAATGAAAAGAAATTTAATATATAAGTGCCTGGCATGTTTGCCATTGCTTGGTACTGTTAACCTTGCGGTTGCACAAAATAAAGAAGCCGATAAAGTAAAAATGGAGCACGCCCAGATTGGCATTGTTGAAGATGCAAAATCGGGCTACAAGCATACCACCCACCCCGGAGCACAGTGGTTTCCGGAGGCTGGTTTAGGTATGTTTATCCATTGGAGCATTTCATCGATTAAACAAATAGACCTCTCGTGGCCCATGATGGCCGGCACCCAGATTGGCTGGCGCTCGCCCAAAATGGATTCGGCATCGGTTAAAAAGATTATGGATTCGGGCAATTATTTTGCCGGAAATGGCTGCGAAAAAACAAACAGCTGTATTACTCCGGTTGAGTATTGGGCACTGGCCAAAGACTTTAATCCTCAAAACTACGACCCCGAAAAATGGATTAAAGCAGCCAAAGCAGCCGGTATGACTTATGCGGTGCTTACAGCAAGACATCATGATGGTTTTGCCCTGTGGCCAAGCGCTTATGGTAATTTCAATACCAAAAATTACATGGGTGGCCGCGATCTGGTAAAAGATTATGTGGCCGCCTGCAGAAAATATGGATTAAAGGTTGGGATTTATTACTCAGGACCAGACTGGCACCAAAATGGCGATTTCCAAAATTTCATGTACTATGGGGTAGGTAGGGATTACCCAAATATCCCGGTGCTGGATGAAAATTTAAGGCCTCGGACTACCGTAAAAACCGAAGCTGAAAAGCAGGTTCATTACAATGAAATGGCTGCTTATGTAAAAGGGCAGGTTACTGAGCTGTTAAGTAATTACGGGCAGATTGATATGATCTGGTTCGATGGCGCAGCCGATATTTCGCGTGGAAATAAAGCCTGGGATAAATGCATAACCATGGCCGAAATCCATAAACTGCAACCCGCCATAGTGGTAAGTCCGAGATTTTTCGGTTATGGCGATTATAAAACCTTTGAGCAGGATAAAGCATTACCCAAAACCAAACAAGATGGCTGGGCCGAACTTTGTACGACCATTACCGATGGCGGTTGGGGCTATACCGGCAAGCCTTTAAAGCCCGTATCGCTGGTGCTTAACAATCTGATTAAGTGCAGGGCCAACAACGCCAATATGCTGTTAAATTACGGGCCAACCAAAGAAGGGGTACTTACTCCTGAAATGTACGCCAGCCTGGCCGAAATTGCCAGTTGGATGAAAGTAAATGGCAGTGCCATAAAAGGTGCACAGGCACTCAATGCCAGCGAATCTGCATCGGTACCGGCCACTGCAACTGATAAACACCGTTACCTGTTTTTACTGGCTCCTAAGAAGGGCGAAAAACCAGTCGATGAACAGGTGACTTTTAGCACAAAGGGAAGTATTAAAAACGTAAGTCTATCAGGTAATAAGGCGCCCCTTAAATACAGCGTAGAAAATGGGCAACTTACTGTACAGGTACCGGCAGCATTAAGAACCGCACTGCCCAATGTTATTGATCTGGAATTGAAGTAAGCAGAAATCGGGTTGTTTTATGGATTAAATCACAGTAAAGATTGTAAAGGACTATAGAACCTTCCAAGTATGAATGAGTTAGAAATGAGTGCCAGCCTCCATCGTGCCTGATCGAGGACACAGTAAAGAATAATGAAACCTATGGTTTTTGAGAGGCTTTATCTGATGCAATAGAATCAATTAACTCCCAGTTCGAAAAAGCCTGTCGAAATGATTTCCTAAATGATTGCGCATTGCATTGCGAAAACTTTCTGCTGAACCGTGTTTAAGTATTTCGACAAGCCCTTTGTGGGTAACAAATTTATCTTTGGCTTCATAAGGTTTGAACAATCCGCTTTTATGGACATAATCGAAAATAGGAAGTAACATAGTCTGAAATTTTTTAAGCATATTGTTTCCGGTGATTTCATAAAGCTTCCCGTGGAAAGCTATTTCCTGTGAAATCTGAAAAATCCCGTTGTCAGGTGCGTCCGGCTCTGTTTGTACAATTTCTTCCAGAATTTTAATATCACTATCAGTAATCCGCTCAAACAGTAAATCTGCCATTCCAATTTCAAGAACAAGTCTCAACTCGAAAATTTCTTTCAGTGTGCCCTCATCCAGCACAAATGGGTTCATGCTCTTACTGATTATTTCAAATATATCCGGACTCGTGATAACGGCACCTTTCTTCTTCCTTGATTCAATTAATCCCCTCAATTTTAATCTAACCATAGCTTCGCGAACTACGGTACGGCTAACTCCAATAGCTTTGCAAAGCTCCATTTCGGTAGGTATGCTATCTCCAACTTTTAATTTTTGATCCTGAAGAAATTTCACCAGCTGAGCTTCTACCCGATCAACAAGGGATGTAGTGTCAACTTGATTAAAAGTATTTATGTCAATCATGCTAAATTGTAGTTATGATGCAAATATAAGCATTGTAAAGAGTATTCGACATCACCTTAACTCAACAGTTTGGAGCGCAGCCATAAAGTTGGCTTGGTTTATTAGAGACTGACCTGACTGGTTGGCTTGTTCCTATCCAAGATTATCGATTGGTTATAACGGGGCACAGTATAATGAATATATTTGGTGTGTTTTTGGGCGTAGCCAAGGTGCTTTACTTGTTCAAAATGTATCTAAGATTTCCGAAAAGTCTTTGCAGTAATCTTTGGTCGTTTGTAATAATCTCAGCTACACCCGTTGCTTCAGCCTTAAAATCGAGCTTAGCCCCATAATTGGTTTTCAATTGTGCAGGAAAATCAACAAGAATCATATAGGTTTCAATATCAGCCTTATCAGTCTTGGTTATGTTTGTAGTAAGAGAAATGGATTTCACCCTTCCCTCAATCGTACCGTATTCCATAAATGGATAATTATCTAGTTTTACAATGACCTCTTGGCCCGCTTTGATTTTACCGCTACCGGTTGCCGGGAGAATCAGCTGTCCGAAGGATTTCTCCTCCTTTGGTACTATGGTAAAAACCTGCTCACCATTTTGAACGAATTGATTTTCCCTGTAAAATTTCAAAAACTGTACTTTTCCGTTAAAAGGAGATTTAAATACGAATTTTTGTTCCCAGTTTTTAATGTTGTCAAGTAAGTCATGATAAGCTGAGATTAGTGCTATTCGAAGTTCTTTTTCCTTTTCCGGCTTTTGAATACCGAGTTCCTGTAACTTGCTTTCTGTCTGTTTTAAAGTTTGTCTTGCGTTGATTGAATTAGTGATTAGGTTTTGTAAAGCATCTTTATTTGATAAAAAGCTCATTTCCGTTTTGTCAAATTCAGCTTCACTAATTACTTTCCTTGTAAATAGAATAGAGTCTCTTTTGAAAAATTTATAGGCATAGTCTAAATTATTTTTGGCCATCTCGATTCTTTTTGTCGCTGTAGTTATGGCATTGTTTTGTTCATGTAAGAGCACACGCAAGTTTTCATCCTGTTTATCATATAACCGGTCAAGTTTGTAGTTGCTAAATTCCTGAACGGCATTAACAAATGAATAATACTTTACATTGAGCTCACCCAGCGAGAAGTTATGGGGTAATTTCTGTAGTATATTTAGAATATCATCATTGTTGGGGTTATACACTTTAAGCAAACTATCAATTTTGGTTACATTGGTAGGCGTGGTCGAGTTTTCCAGATAGGCAATTATTTGTCCTTCCCTGACGATATCCATGGATTTTATACTATTCAGTTTAAGTTTGCCATTGTTATTGGCGATTAATTTAAGCGGTGAAAGGTTGGTGTTAACAGTAATCTGGCCTGTTACTACATCAGGATATCTAATTACCCAGCCGAACAAAAAAAACAGTACAAATAGAAGTGAAAGCACTGCCGTAACCCAAAATCCAAACCGTTTTGGCATCCTATCAATAATATTTTGTACTTCTTCCGTTCTCGCATTTGTAAGGTATAATTGTTCCTCGTTCATTTTAATAGTGTGTTTTGGCAAAAATAAATTTGGTTAGAAATATTATCAGCAAGCTAAAATTAACTGCTGATTGTCTCGCTTAAATCCAGTTGGGATTGGACTAGTTGGTGATACCTTCCTTTAGTCTCCATTAAGCTATTATGGTTACCAACCTCGACAATAATCCCGTTTTTCATTACAATAATTTGGTCAGCCTTGCGGATAGTGCTTAGCCTATGGGCCACTACGATTACAGTCTTATCCCTAAAAACATCATCCAGTGCCTTGGTAATCTTTTGTTCATTAATAGTATCCAGGCTATTAGTTGCTTCATCGAAAAATAAATAATCGGGGTTTTTGTACAATGCCCTGGCAATCAATATCCGCTGTTTTTGCCCGCCGCTTAAGCCTCTGCCTTGTTCCCCCATCAGTGTTTGATAACCCATAGGAAGGGCTTCAATTTCCTGAGCAATATTGGCTGTTTCTAAAGCTTTTTTTAATCGCAGGTAATCTATTTTTTCATCCTCTAGCGTGATATTATTTAGGATGGTATCATTGAAAATTTTTCCATCTTGCATTACAGCACCACATTTATCTCTCCATTGTCGCAGACTGATATTATTAATATTCATGTTGCCTATCAGGATTTCGCCGTAACTGGGTTTGTATAAGCGCAATAGTAATTTTAGCAGAGTAGATTTGCCGCTACCGCTATCGCCTACAATAGCTGTGATTTTACCTTCTGGGATAACCAGGCGGATGCCCTGTAAAACGGGTTTGCCATGTGGGGTATATTGAAACGCCAAATTTCTGATGACAAGACTTTTGTTTTCTGGTAACTCTACGCTATTTGTCCCAACGTTTTCGTGTTCGTCCTCCAATTGGTGTATTTCGTTAAGTCTTAAAAAACTAATTTTAGCAAACTGATAAGATATAATGAATTGAATGAATTGCACCACTGGAGCGTTTAACATGCCAATGATGAATTGAGTGGAAATCATTACTCCAAAGGTGATTTCGCCAGCGATTACAGCTTTAGCACAATAGAAGGTAATAAATAGGTTCTTAAGGCTATCGATAAACTGAGCACCAAGGTTTTGGGTGTTGGTAATGCTCAGTACCCTTAGGTTAACCTTATAAAGGCGAGCCTGTATATCTTCCCATTTCCATCTTTTCTGCTTCTCATAATTATTAATCTTGATGTCCTGAATACTTGCAATGGTCTCTACCCAATAACTTTGGTTTTTACTTACCAGATCAAAATATTCCCAATCTAGTTTCTTACGGATATTAAGAAAAGCCATTACCCATGAAACATAGATGAGGCTTCCGATTAGAAAGATATAAAAAATTACGGGGTTATAAATAAACATGATCACGCCGAAAACCAAGAATGTTAAAGCCGAGAAAATCATATTAAGCGAATTATTCATGATGAAACTTCGTATCCGTTCATGATCTTGAGCACGTTGTAAAATATCCCCAGTCATCTTATTTTCAAAGAATGTTATCGGTAAGCGCATGAGTTTAATAAGATAGTCGGATATCAAGGCGATATTAACCCTGCTTGTGACGTGCAGCAAGATCCAGTCCCTAACCAGATTACTTAATAGGATACTTACGACGATAGCTATATTCGCTATCAAAACAATATTTATAAAGTCAATATCCTTCGTCTGGATTCCGACATCAATTACAGCTTTGTTTATAAAAGGTAAGAGCCCCTGAAGTACAGTGACCATTAACATGACAATAAATAGATTCGAAAAGCTTTTTCCGTAAGGCTTAAAGTACCCGATAAAATTATCAAAAGTCTTCTTCCGCTCTATTTTTTCATCTCCTTGGCGCTGCTCGAAGTCAGCTTGTGGCGCTATTGCCATCAACATTCCCTTTTGCTGATTTTCCTTATACCATTTTTTGATAAAATCCTCCGAGTTGTATTTGATGTATCCTTTAGCCGGATCAGCAACATAGATATAGCCAGTAATTCCTTTTTCTTTACTTCTTTGGGCATTAACCTTATAAACGACAACAAAATGGCTATTGTCCCAGTGCAGAATAGCCGGCAATGATAGTCTAAGTAATAAGTCATCGATTGTACATTTTAGAGATAAACTCCTTAGACCAATTTCCTCGGCGGCATGACTTAAATCTAAAAAAGAAACACCTTCTTTACTTACACCGCATTTATCTCTTAAGTATTGCAGAGAATAAAATTTACCATAATGTTTAGCTATCATTTTTAGGCAGGCCGGTCCACAGTCCATCATGTCGAGCTGCATATCGCAAGGGAATTTTTTCAAGAGTCTAAAGGGGGATAAGCGTTTAATAATTTTTACAAAGCTTGAAAAAATATTTTGATTTCAGGTTATTTCTACTGATAATTGTTGTATTAAATAATACATAATTCATGAAAACAAAATTTAAATTAGCGTTTGACGAACTTGAAAATGTAATGGAGATGATGACCATCTCAGAAATTTTGTCTGCAAAAGGAGGGGAAGGCCCGCAAAATGGAGACGTATGGACCGTTAATGGGTATACTTTTGTCTACGATGCCTCTTTAGGTCAGTGGGTCGGATCGCTTCCTGAAATTACCATTACTTCTTCTTCTTCGGATCCTTACAGCTGGAATTGGTCAAATTATCTCAATGGTTACACTGGAAGTTTTTCGTATAGTAGTAGTGGTTATTCGGGTACAATTAGTCCAGGAGGAGGAGGCGGAAGCGGATCCGGCACAGCCCCGACATTATCTGTTGTTGATATCGCAGCAATGGCCATTCAAAATGGGCTCGCCTTCAATTCATTCTACAATACCTTAGATGCTGCAAGATTGGGCCAACTCCCGTTGGAAGCTAAAGATATCGTACACAATTTACTCCAATCCAATCCGGGTTCCGCATTAATCGATGATATTAAAGCAGCTGGGTCATTAAATGGAGTTGCTGTATTAAGTGCTGCTGGAAAAGTTTTAGGCTTCACTCAAGCTGGCGTTAGTTTGTATAACTTGTATCAAGATATCGCAGATGATGATGGTACAGTGTCTATGGTAAATGTTGCCGACGCGGTAATAAGTGTTGGTTCATTATTTATAAAATCTAATATATTGGGTGCAACCGTTTCGATGGGTTGGTTGATAATCAAAGGCGCAATTGATGAGAATTAAATTATTGGATAAGCTCTTTTACGTGGTCTATAATTCGTATTATAAACATGGAGAGTTTAAAAATGATATTCCCCCGCTAACAGTCGGGGGGATATTTGGAATTATGTTTTTATGTATGACATTATCTATTTTTTGCGTACTTGGATGGATAAACCCGGTATATGCGAAATTACCTAAATTAAATAAGGTCATACTTACACTAATTATGTTGTTTTTTGGTGCTTTGGTTTACTTCATATTTTATTATAATCAGCGGTATCTTAAAATTTATAACCTATATAAAGAAAATAAATTTCTAAATAGTCAGGTAGCAAAAATTGAATGTTTTGCTTTTATAATAGGGGTGATATTATTGCCTATAGCACTTTTGTTCATCCGAAATAAAATCGTTAACGGTCGTTGGTTCTAAATATTTGTTGGAGTATAGACTTTATGAAGAAAAACCTAATTCTTGTAGGAAATAAGCCGCCAATGAGGGAACCACTAGGAAATGAAATAGATTCATTTGATTATGTAATGCGTATAAACAGAATGAATTATTTAGGGCATTCGGGAAATAGGATTGATGGATTGTTTCTTGAGGCCAATACAGAGTTTACTAAAATATTTAAAGGCGGGGATAACAAAAAATCGATAAAATCGGCAGGACAGATTTTAATGCGAAATTGTTGGTATGAAATGTTTTCGGAATGGAGAGAATATATTTCAGAACGGCAGTACAATGGAATCGAAATTATTAATGAACGCAATGCAATTAGTGAGACTGGATTTGAACGGCTTACATCGCCGGTATTGCTCTTAGGACATCTGCTAAACTCAGGATGGGCCGAGCAGTACAATATATGGATTACTTGCCTTGATATTGAAAACCGGGCAATTATGATCGATAATCATAGCATCTGGCAATGGCATAAAGGTGCTGGGTTGTTTGAAGAACGTTATTTGAAAAATAAATTAAAGTCGGGCCAAATATTTCGATTAAAGGATGAATGATATTCCGGTACTGGTTCCTGTGAAAGGGAAAAGCGTTCGTTGCCCAAACAAGAACGAGACGCTTCTCCCTTTTACCTTAAATTATTTGAAGAGAGAAGGCTTCGAGAACGTTTACGTGATTTCTGATTCAAAAGAGCTATTGGGGATTGCCAAAGACTACAAGTTTAATGCATTCTTCGAGCAATGGAAAGAGGGGGGAGATGAGTTGCATTCAAGCTGGTCACTTATGCAAGATCTCAATTACGAAAGCTTTGTGCTTTCTTCGGTAACCCATCCATTCAAATCCTACAGGCTAATTTCCCAAATGATAGGACTAATGGAGCTTTCGGCTAATGTTCCTGACTTTATTGCAACTTCCAACACCTTTCCCGATAGAAAACAGTATTTCCTGGAAAAGAAACAAGGAAATGAATACCGTTTCAAGTTCAATTTTAAAAATAGGAAAGGATCTTTAAGTGACTCTCCTGAGGAAATGATTGACGGCGCAATCTATTTGATAAAAAAGGCTTTCCTGGAAAAAGTAGTCAAGTCGAATGATTCTAATTTGACTTTCTGGAGTGGCAATTTTAGTTGCATACCTAATAGTGCGCCATTTTTCGATATCGATACGATAGAAGACCTAAAAAGGTTTTTATCCTTTATTTCCCAATTTACAGCACAGGTTTAAAATGCCAGAGACTACCATATTGATTCCTACATATAATTGCGCTAAATTCATAAACCAAGCCGTTAAGAGTGTTTTACTACAGGATTATAGGGATTACGAAGTTTTAATTTTGGATGATGGAAGTACAGATAATACAGAAGAGGTTGTTTCCCGTATACATGATGCCCGGATAACCTATATAAGAAGCGAGTCGAATAAAGGCATCGTGAGCGCGCTAAATGAGGGAATTATTAGGTCTAATGGAAATTATATTGCAAGAATGGATGCAGATGACATTCTTCTCGGTGATAGGTTAAGTTCACAAATTGATTTTTTGAATGCTAATAATGACCACGGACTGGTAGGGGGCTGGTATCAGACTACGGATATACATGGGAGGATACTGGATCGGATTGAAACTCCATGTGATCCCTGGGAAACAAAAATGGGATTACTATTTCAAAATAAGTTTGCCCATTCAGCAGTAACTATGAGAGCAGAATATGCCTTTGACCTACGCTACGACCAGGAATATCAATATGCCGAGGACTATGATTTATGGTGCCGTATAGCGTCGATAAGCAAAGTCTCCAATTTGCCATCTTACTTCCTTAGCTATCGATGGTATCAGGGCAATAGTTGTAGCTTAAATCAAAAAATATTAAAAATGAATACCTTAAAAGTGCTTTCCAGAGAGCTTGATAAGTATGGGATCGTTCATAGTTCAGCAGAATTAGTTATCCATGGGGCATTGTGTTTTCGGCTAGGCAAACAATATTTTAATACAAAAGAACTTGTCGGAGAATTGGAAAACTGGTTTGAAAAAATATTAGGCTCCCATTTACTTTCCAATTCCGAGAGATCAGCGCTCAAAGGTTATATAGTTAGGAATTATAATGATTTGATCCAGTCAAAAAATAATTTACCATCAAAACAAGCAAGTTAATAATATGTGGGTTGCGGCTATAGGGTGCGTAAACCAAATTAATTGAACCCGTTCGGCCAATTTTTAGGCATGTTGTAGCCGATTGTTGCCTAGTATGAAGTTAAGTAGTTGTCTTTGGTGAGGCGGAGTCAATCTTTTTTTGGTTTTTTCATGTATGTAGGCTAGTATTTGGTATCTGTTATTTTTGCTGGAACCTAGGCTTTTTTCATTGGCAAACTATAAGAGTTCTGTGACTGAAAAGACATTCGGTTCTGTCTGTCCGGAAGGCCATTTGACAAGTGACGCCTCTGACTGTACCTTCAATTTCGTTACAGTAGGTGTTTTTTAACTATAATACCTTCCAAATAAGGGAGCATAGTTTTTGCCGGCGGTTTATTTAGTGATTGATTTAGGTAGCATGATCTTAAGCAGCGATATTATAGTCAATTAAATTGAAGCTGATGCAAAAAAAAAATATTTCCTTTAACGAAATACGTGCCCAAGATTATCAGGTCATGATGGTTTGCTGATCATAATATAGATTCTCGTGAGTTTTCTCCATTTTTGTACACCAAAGCTCATGGTAAGAGAAATAGTAAGCATAACCTTATGCATAAATGTAGGTAAACATCGTTACCACCAGCACCTGTATAGATGATTGTATCGCCAAAATCCTCATCCTCTACATACCCCCTGAAAGTACAATGGCGGCAACACTTGTTTTCCCAGTGCCATCTATTCCTCCGGCCCAGTTTCTATGGAAACTATCCTTCATCATAATTCTTCTATCTTCAAATTGATGGCCTTCTAGAATACCTTTTATCTCTCCAAATATTATCGGCTTAGTCATGAGAAGTTAGCGCTTAGTTTAGTCGTTCTTTTTTTAATACGAGCTTGATTAGCTAAGATGCTTTTGAATGGAATGTGGTAGATCTGGATATTTAATTGTCATTCAAACCTCTCAACCCTGCTCTCACTGCAGTTACTTCGTTGTGCAATATCCCGTAACATTAATTCAATGATAGACGGGGAGCTTGTTTTTCTATATCTATTTCCGAAAAGCTCTACCCTCGCATTGCTTCTTAGCTAATTAATTTCTTTTTTTACTTTACTTTTCACATATAAGGTTAATAATATATATACACCTGCTACGTAAAGTAATGTGATAAGGTCATAATTTTCTCCTCTCGGTCTGTTTGGGTCGCCAGTTGAAATAAATATAGCTTCCCTAAGCACGCCTCCCAATAAGAAAGCCACTATTGCACGGACCCAAGCTTTTTTAAAGTGGTGTATATACATTATGCATTATTTTTTACTTTGAAACCTTTAATTTGACTACTACTCCAGTCACTCGGATATAGTAACTCCCTTATATCAACTCTAAGAAATTCAGCGATCTCGTTTAGATCGTTCACAGACGGTTGTCTATGATTGTTCACCCATCTTGATACTGTCTCTTCAGATTTATTAAGATGTTTAGCAATATCCCTATTATAAACATCCTTCTCCTTAAATACTTCAGCTAAACGATTAATGTCCCTCATTTTATAAAAAAAATATTTCAAAAAAGTTTGACGTTATATGAAAAACTTTTACTATTATTGTGTTATCATAATGCGAAATATAGAGCTGGTTTTTCAGCTTTAAACGATGTTACTCGTCCAAAATCCGCCAGATTTACCACGAGTTGACCGGGTGTTCGCCTACATACTGGAATTATTATACTTTTGTATAATCCAGTAGGGCGTACCTCGTAAACTTTTGGGTAACTTTTTATCTTTGATGAAAAGCGGTTCTGGCGGAACCATGGCAAAAGTGAAGAGGTGCGCCTTATTGGTTTTTTACCAACATGTTTCCCATTTACTTTGTTGAGTCCGCATCGTTTTACATAAAAATTAACCGTTTATGAAAACGAAAAAATTAAGCGCCATCAAAGTGATTCACCTCCAGGAAGTGATTCGTAATTATTCCCTACAACTATTATTAAAGAACGTTATCTGTTCCCCATCGTAATACGTGCCAGAATTCCAAGTTAAAATATAGCCCAAAAGAGCAGAGGCTAGTGTGAAGAGAGCGCACAAAGCCCAGCAGGTTAATTTAGCTTGTTACCAGCCCTTTATTGCTAATTAGGCAAAGGTGCAGCACAATGGTTTTTCGCAATCCCAAGGTAAGTATCTTTTTCCTAATAACAAATATGGTTTACCATATCCGCATATATTAACGCGGAAGGGCTGGTTTTTGCTTTATTTCGCCCCCATTATTAATATTAATTTGAATCAGAACATAAACACTGATTTATGAGAGCAGAAACCATATACAACATAAACGAGAAGAGCTTTTATTTCAACAAATTCAGCAGTGGTGATGAAAAGGGCCTTGAATATTTTTATAATCAGCTCTATCCTTCGTTATTTTATCAAAGGAGAAGGTACATTAAAGATGACGTCAACGCGGACTGTATCGTTAGCGAAGCTTTTCTTCGTCTTTGGCTCATCAGAAATAGTATAACCTGTCCGAGCCACCTTAAAACCTTTCTCCATAGCACCACCCTAAAGGCCTGCAAAGCTTACTATAAGACCTCCCGCCACAATTTTCAACGGAATATGCTCAAACTTGACGAGATCGATAACTACCAGGAATTCATCGGAGGCTACGATCCGGAGGTAGAACCGGATCCTGAAGACGTTGTCTATCAGGAAGAACTGGATGAAGTCTTAAAGCTAAAATGGCGGCAAGTCGAGGCGGTCATGCCTAATCTCAACGAAAACCAGCAACTGTTTATTCAGCTCTGCCTGAAATATGATTTCAACTACGAACGCATTGCCTGGCATATTGGTGGCATTTCGGATTATCAGGTAGCCAGAAGCGTGGAAAAAACACTGGAAACATTAAAATCAATTCTGACCAGCTCACAAAAACTTGAGTCTACCGGAAAAGCCAGAAAATTCAAATTTGAGGGCGATCTGTGCGAGGAACAATCTAGTATTCTGCACATGCGGTATGAACTCCAGTACAGTTTTGAAGAGATAGCCAGAGCATTGAATTTAAGCCAGGAGCATATCAAAAGAGCTTTTGTGCTAGCCTATACCAAAGTAAAAAGGATAAAAAATTAATGCCATGGAAAAAGAAACGATGATTGTTACCCGTAAAATCCAGTTACTGATTGACTCGGACGATAAAGAAGTGATCAGAGCTGCGAAGGATCAGCTATACGACTGGCAACGCATTTGTTTCCGTGCTGCCAATATGATCATGAGCCACCATTTTGTGCAGGAACAAGTAAAGGATTTCTTTTACCTGACCGAGGAGATCAAGCTGAAAATAGCCGATGAGAAAAAGGAAGCGAACGGGATCCTGAATTCCTCACGCCAGAATACTACCTACAAACTGCTTTCCAATCATTTCAAGGGGCAGATTCCTACCAATATCCTAAGCAACCTCAACAATACTTTAATATCCTCTTTCAACAAAGAGAAGGATGCTTATTGGAAAGGAGAAAAGTCATTGAGGAACTACAAACGCAACATCCCACTGCCTTTTGGGGCAGAGGTAATTTCCAAACTGGCCAAAACTTCTGACCACAGGAATTTTACCTTCAGGCTTTTTCAGATTCCCTTTAGAACTTATCTTGGAAAAGACAGGTCGGACAAAAAGATCATGCTGGAAAGGATCTTGGGCGGTACATTGAAACTCCGCGCCAGCCACATTCAGCTCGATAAGGGTAAGGTATTTTTGCTGGCCGCCATAGCGATTGAAAAAGAACAACATGTACTTGATCCCACGATCATTGCCGAAGCCTCACTTTCAATAGAGCACCCGGTAACGGTTAAGATCGGTAGGCACGAGCATGCAATTGGAAACAGGGAAGAATTCCTATATAGGAGGCTAGCAATACAGTCGGCGGTAAACAGGGTCAAAAAAGCCGTAACTTTTAACCGTGGCGGCCATGGCAGGAAGCGGAAAATGAAAAGCGTTGAAGATTACCGCAATATGGAAAAACGGTATGTGGAGTATAAACTACATGTCTACAGCCGGATGCTGATCGATTTCTGTGTGAAACACCGGGCGGCAACATTATTACTGATTAACCAGCAGGAAAAAGAGGAAATAGCGAAAGAAGATCATTACCTGTTGCAGAACTGGAGCTATTATAGCCTTAAGGACAAAATCAACTATAAGGCAGAAATGGCAGGCATCCAGATGATTGTTGAGTAAGATATTAAGAGGTTTTTTGCAGAACCGTAGGGTGAGATAGCAATATCCTCACAAGCCGATTAAACTAGGCGTTGCAATGGCGGACTTCATGTTAGAGAAGAAATAAAAATGCATACTCTAGAGTTAAAGCTTATCCTGATCTGGATTTCCCAGACGAATATGCTAATACTGGGTCTGTTATTATTAAAGATGTTACTAAAGGCGATATTTATAATGCCAACTATATCTTAGTTAATTTTGGTACGCGAGTTGATTTAGATATTACCTTTTTGGATTTTAGGATAACATTATCCTCTTTTCCTTGGTGGGAGATAGTGTCTGGCAGTGATGGTCAGTTATTAGGCAGATTTGAGGATGTTATTGAACAATTGTATAATTTTCCTATTCATTCTGTAGTTAGGAGAGATTAGTATTTGGCGTACCGACATGCGTATGGAGCGATGGTCGTTGCAGTAAAGCTCGTTAGAGCGATGCAACGATATGTTCTATGGAACTTCAATCTGTATACAAGAAGTACATCAGGTAATATTTACTAGCTCCATTTAATATATAATAGTCTGAAGATATTCCGAATTGATAAGAGTCGCTAAGTTCGGTAATCTTATATATTTCATTTAGCATCAGTGCTTTATTGAATAACTTATAAAGATGATTCACTTCTTCATCTTGCTTAGTTTGTGCAACTTTTAATATCGTCATGTTTCCACTCAGATATAGCCAAGACTTAATTTCAGATAGGAATGTTTCTTCTTCAAGTAGTTTAAGCTGGAATGACTCTTCCCTAAATTCATTAAACTGCTCCTTAATTAACGAAATCACATCATTCGATTTACCAATTGTAATTAAATCAAAATCGTAGGAAAGACCTGAAGAATGCTCATTTATATCTGCGTAGGTATGTAATATGCCTTTGAGGTAATCTATCGAGGAAATTTCATATGGTTCTCCAATATATGGCTGTCTTTGCATGCGCGTTATTTAAGATTTCAATATAGTAAAATAAGTGTTTGCTCACCGCCTGAGAAATGTGTTAAAGTTACTCTTATTACCTAATTAGTGGTATGTATTCAGATGGAATATCATAACCCACTAAATCAGCTATGGCTTTAAAAGTTGCAATCTCAAAACTAAATAGAGAAGAATCAACCTCATGATAAGCCCCATGTACCACCTTGATTTTTAAATTGTCCTTTTCTGGGTGATCTGAGCAAATAGCTTTCACTGTTGAAAAAACCATATCAAAGTACTCGCTAGGAATCTGTTTTTCATTTACATCCCAACCAAAGGTTAAATAACAATTTTGTACTCTCTCTATTACTATCTTTACCTCTGCATATCTAGTGTTACTAAATCTTCTTTCCGTTTTGCCTTCTCCTTCATGTAAATCTTCATTGAACTCATATCTACTATACGCTTCTCTAATTTGTTTATATGGGAGAAGGGTTGATGGTGGGTGATAGTTTATGCAGATATCCATTTGGCTAAGATAATAAATTTAGTTGTGCTCGCTCACCGCCTGCGAACTGAGAAAATGTGTGAGAATCAGCAGTTGCGTAGCAGCGGGATTCGATCTATGTTTTAACACAAGCGACTGGCGAGATATTTGACCAAATATCGTGACAGTCGTGCAGCATTTTCGATTGCGCAGGTGAGCTGAAAAGTGGAATGCGATTAGATTTATCCAGGATGAAGCGAAGCAAATCCTAGATAAAGATAGAGAAAGCATTCATGAGGCAACCGCTTTGCCAAAATTAAAACCATGACAGAACGGATGTGATGGCATGTGTTTTAAGTGGCATTAGACTTGCCGAATACCGATCTTCCTTCCGTAACCCACAGTCTTTTGCTAAGAATCACTAACAGAAAATTAAAGCATTGCCCTAATAAAAATACAGCACAGATGCCACAGCACATAATGAATGACTAAACCGAGCCTTTCCACTTGGTAAGCAGCAGGAGAGTGAAAGGCTTGGTGTAGGAATGTTAAGTTCCAACTTGCCAGCCGTCTAATTGACAATCATATTGATAACCAAAATCCCACATGATTTGATTCCAGTTATTGATTTCATTCAATGACATTTCGATGGGATGTGTAATGCCTTGTATGTCCCACAAATCATCAGACTTTTCTGCAGCGATTTTACTGTAGGTCGGAAATTGTAGTAAAAGACTATTTTTGAATAGAATAGCTTTTTGCTCGTTGTCAGTGATGAACACAAATTCTATCGGTAATTTTTCTTCAGATTTTATTCCATCAGCATATATGTTATCCAAAATATCTTCATTTATCTCCAGATGAATCTCAGAATTGTATAAGTCCGTTGTAAAGAAAGTGTTTGAGTTATTAGCCATGTACGAAAGTAATAAAAACTATCAAAAACTATTTAAGTTCAATCCATGTCTATAAAGACTAAACCATTCCTTTCTCCGTGTAAGCAGCTTTTTTGGAGAGAGGAATGGATTTAGGATGATAGAGATCTCTTCTCAAACTTTAAAACGGGTAGTTAAACCCTTCTCCATACCACCTGTCAAAATCAGATAATTTTTCATTGCTATAGGATTCTGCCCAGCCTGTGTATAAGTCTATTTCACCTATTCCAAAATAAAACTTCTCGCTTTCAAAGTATCTTACTCCGTTTTCGTTGTACTGTCTTATATCTTCTAATTGCTCTCGTTCAGACAACTTAGATTTGTTTCGCCAAAACAAATCATAATTAGCATAATCCGTATCCATTCGTACTTGAGCATTCTTAAAATCTAATTTGCCTAATATGTCTTCAAATTCTGTTATAAAGTTATGAAGCTCATGCAAGTCACGAACGAAGTATTTTGCAGTTCTTCCAAATGAAAACAAAATATCATCATAGTAATAAGGATACTCTTTAATTCCTGTTGAAAAAATGGCAGGATGAAAGTAATTATATTTCTTTTCAAGAATTCCGTTAACGATAAAGTCCTTCGATTTCTCGTATTCTCTATCAATCAAGATAGCTCCATAGAAGTTGTTCCATTCAAACATATTGGAAGCAATTAGGCAAGTATAAAATGATATTATGTAAGTTAAAAATGGTTATTATCCTATGCTAGGAAAGGAATAGATTTAGATCTATGATTGCACTTGTCTCTTTCTCTTCCACATTTGCCAATAATATTTTATTGATCCAGCAAGGCCACCGAAAAAAAGCAGAGCATTAAAAGCATTAAACAATATGTTATCGTATAAAGCTACTGGGCTGCTGAGATACCATAGAAGAAACATTGCAATAAAGGTGATGGTATAAATGGTAAGCCAATCAGCTTTTGGATTGATAAATCCTTTAATTATGAAATATATAAATGTGCCTGTAACCGCGGTAGTACCTAAAACCTCGCCTACTGTGTAACCTGTGATTTCCATTAGCGTTAATTTAGAATTCAAGTATAATAAAAAAGCACAACATTGCAACGGATCTTATCTTGCCTTCTTTCGATAATTATTTCCTAATCCATTCCCTTTTCTTAGTTTTGGAGTCTAAATAATAGAAATAAACATAGGGCTTATTAGAGCCAGTAAATGTTTTCGGAATGCTTAGATAGAACTCATAATCTTCCCAAATGTGTATCAATTGGGATTGTTTTGACTGTTTCATAATTTGCTTTTGTCGCCACTTTTGTCGCCAATCCGAAAATAGAACTAATAATATGTCTTTAAAGCCCTTTAAACAATACAATACATGAATCATTGGTTAGTGAAATCAGAACCTTTTAAATACAGCTGGGAGAAATTTAATGAAGATGGCCGCACCTTTTGGGATGGCGTGCGCAATTACCAGGCCCGGAATAACCTCAAAGCCATGCAGGAAGGCGATTTAGTACTTTTTTACCACAGTAACGAGGGTAAAAACGTAGTGGGTATTGCCAAAGTAGTAAAAGAGTTTTATCAGGACCCTACAACCGATGATACCAACTGGGTGGTGGTTGATTTATCGCCTGTTGAAAGCTTAAAAAATCCAGTTTCGTTAGAGCAGATCAAAGCCGAACCAAGTTTGGTTGATATTTCGCTGGTACGCCAGGGCCGTCTTTCGGTTATGCCTTTAAAAGCAGCTGAGTTTGATAAGATCCTGGAGATGGGAAGCTAGGCAGTTTGTAGAGGGGACTTTTCAGTTTGGAGTTGGCATTTCTAAGTTTGGATTTTTAGTTGGCAGTTACTGAACTAAAGCCTAACGCTAAGCGCCTAAGGCCATGCTCCGTGCATTACGCTTTTACATGAGATCTTACTATCTTGAGCAATCTTAACGCTTTCATATGAAAACCATCTTTTTTACCCTCTCTCTTTTGCTTACCGCTACTCTGGCTATGGGTCAAAGCATTAAACCCTATATCGCCATTGTTAAAACCGAAAATGTTAAGTACAAAGGTATTTTACAAAGGGTAGATTCGGTAAAGGTGGTTTTAAATCATGAAGGTACGCTTATTCCGGTGCTGCTTAATGAAATTAAAACGGTGCAAATCAGGACGGTTAAAAAAGGCTATGAAGGATTTAGTTTAATTAAAATTGGTGAAGACCGCGCTGAAGAATATAAAATGGATGCCAGTGGTAAAATGGTAGATAAATGGGGCAAAGAAGAACCAACATTTAAGGAAGATGTATCGGCCACTGTATTTTCGGTTATTTTTACTGCATTGGGCAATGCCATTGCTTTGCCTATTCATGCCATTAACCCTAATGTTGCACGTTTTAAGTTCAGTGATAAAGCTCCCAAACAGGTAGAAGAGCTGAGTTATTATTCTATTTATTACCAGGCCACCCCCAACACTTTGACCGAGCTGCAACAGCTCAAAGCCATTTCAGGCAGCTTTAAACCTTAGGTATTTCGGCTGTTTTTCTTTTGCTGAGGGTAATGCCCAACGTCATTATGATACTGGAGCCCAATACCACCAGGAATAAAAACGGCGTGCCTACTCCGGGTATTTTCAGGCTATCAGGTAGGTGCAAATACAGCAATATACTGATTAAACCACGCGGAGCAATGTATAAAATAGGACTCAGGCTTTCTTTTTTAAATACTTTTAGAAACACTAACCTGATGAGGTAAATAGCTAGCAGGATGAAAAATCCGTTGGCTAGTACATTCTGGTTGTTCAGCTCGTTCAGGTTCATGGTAAATCCAAATATCACAAAAAAGAAGGTGCGTAAAATGAAAGCACTCTCGGCAGAGAGTTGGTAAAGCTGAGATAAATCTGCTGACAGATTTTTATACAAAAACACACTCCTGAACCAGGCATTCCTGATGGTATCGGCATTGTTGAGGAATAAACCGGTACTTAATATGAGCACCAGCGAAGATAAATGGTACGACTGACCTATGGCGTAAACGAGTATGAGGATGGCAATAATTAAAAAGAATTTAATGTGGTGTACAAGCCTACCCATGATATAAAGCAATACCACGCAGGCAATGGCCGAGAGCAGTACAATTAAAAAAGTGCTTAAGCCGAGGCCTATAACTGCCGAAGTACTAAAACCATGGTTGGTAATGGCAAAGTTAAAGATAATAACCCCCAGGATATCGGAAAAGGAAGATTCGTAAATTACAAACTCACGGTCTTTATTGCCCAGGGCAGCTGCCGAAGGGATGGCAATGGCAGAACTAATTACGCTAAAAGGAATGGCATTGGCCATGCAGGTGTATAAATCCTGATGCGTGATTTGATAAATAATAGCGGTAATAACAGCAATGGAACCGAGTAAAACACTTAGCGCCGATAATAAAGCCGTACGGATAACTTTGTTTTTATGCTGGTCGTATTTCAGCTCGAGCGAACCCTCGAAAACAATCAGAATTAGCCCAACAGTACCCAGCATAGGTAAAATAGACAGAAAATTGAAGGTATGGATCTGGAGATAATCGACCAGAAACCGCAGGCCTATGCCCAATAAAAGTAACAGTAAAACCGACGGGACTTTGGTTTTACTGGCCACCAGATCAAACAGATAGGAGAAGATCACCAATCCGCTTAAAATAATAAGTATGGTATAGGTTGTCATATTTTCAGCGCAGGGTAAGCTGCTAAAATAAAACAAACCGTTTAACTACCAAGAAGTTTTACTGTAAAAATTAGGCTTTAAAGAAAAGTGCCTTCAGTTCGCTGGCATCATCCGGATCCATTTTACCACCTAAAACCAGGCGTAACTGGCGACGGCGCAGGGCACCATCATACAGGTCTTTTTCCTCAGGTGTTTCGGGTATAAGCTCGGGTACAGGAATGGTACGTGCACTCTGATCAACGGCTACAAAGGTGTAATAGGCCTCATTGCTTTTCTGGCGTGCACCACTGGGAATGTTCTCAGCCCAAACATCTAAACGAACCTCTACCGAAGTATTAAAGGCGCGAGTAACCTTGGCTTCAATAGTAATTACGTCGCCGAGTTTAATGGGTTGCTTAAAAGAAACATTATCAACCGATGCGGTTACCACAATGCGGTTGCAGTGCTTTTGCGCTGAAATTGCCGCTGCAATATCCATCCAGTGGAGCAGGCGGCCACCCATCAGGTTGTTTAGCGTATTGGTATCGTTCGGCAATACCAACTCGTTCATGATGGTAAAACTCTCTCTGGCAAATTTCTTTTTTAAGCTCATTTGCCCGCAAAAATAAGGAAATTGTTGTTAAAGTTGTATTTAAAACGGGCAGCTATGCTATTTCCATGGAAATCTCTGCAATCAGCAGGAAAATGGGTAAGATTTTTCCTGCAGATGAAACAGACTAGCGCGCAGAGTGATTGTTTTGTTTTTCTGCGGTGATCTGCGCAAACAGCAGAAAAAGCGTACAGGGTTATTCCTGTAAATCTAAAAAAAAACAATTGCATATTAAACATGTTATGTAATCTAAAATCCCATTAATGCAGAACCAGACCCTGATCCAATTTTTCCATTGGTATTATAACGAAGAACAAAAATTATGGACTAAAGTGGCCAAAGAAGCCAGTCATTTAAAGTCGCTTGGTGTTACCTCAGTGTGGTTGCCGCCTGCCTACAAATCGCACAATGCGGCTTACGATGTAGGCTACGCCGTTTACGATTTGTTTGATTTGGGTGAGTTTGACCAGAAAGGCAGCTTGCCGACGAAATATGGATCGAAAGACGAATATGTACAAGCCATTGAAGCCCTGCACAAGGAAGGAATTGCGGCTTTGGCCGACGTGGTATTTAACCATAAAGCTGGGGGCGATGAGCTGGAGAAAATAGCCGTGCGCAGGGTTAACCCTGATAACCGGAACGAATTTACCAGCGATGTTTTTGAAATTGAAGCCTGGACAAAGTTTACTTTTCCGGGCCGCCAGGGTAAATATTCGGAATTTATCTGGACCCACGAATGTTTTAGCGGGGTAGATTGGGCGGAAGACCTGCAGGAAACAGCTATTTATTCAATTCAAAATACCTACGGGGAAGGCTTCGAAGAGGTGCCCTCAACCGAATTTGGTAATTACGATTACCTGATGTTTAATGATATTGATTACCGCAACCGAGCAGTGATTGAAGAGTTGAAATACTGGGGCGAATGGGTGGTAGAAACCACAGGAATAGACGGTTTCAGGCTGGATGCAGTTAAGCACATTAACCCCGATTTCATTATCGAATGGATTGACCACCTGAATGATAAATATAGTCGAGAATTCTTTATCGTAGCCGAAGACTGGAATGTTGAAGATATTGAAGGTCAGCTGGCTTATATCGAAACTACAGGAGGCCGCACGCAGATTTTTGATTCACTTTTACACCATAATTTTTTCCTGGCCAGCAAAGCCGGCGGCGAATTCGACATGAGTGCAATTTTTGAGGGTACACTGGTTCAGGTTAAACCTGAGCTGGCGGTTACTTTTGTCGATAATCACGATTCGCAACCTTTACAAGCTCTGGAATCGTATGTAGAATTTTGGTTCAGGCCATTGGCCTATGCGTTGATTTTATTGCGAGAGCAGGGCATTCCTTGCTTGTTTTTCCCGGATTTATACGGAGGGATTTATGATGACAAGAATGAAGCTAGCGAGGATGTACATGTGGAGCTTGTCGGGATAGCTGAAGTAGAAACGATGAGTAAAATCCGTACAGCTCTGGCTTATGGTGAGCAGCGCGATTATTTTGATCACAGCGATTGCATAGGCTGGACACGCTCCGGCGATGAGGAACATGAAAACAGTGGTTTGGCGGTGCTTTTGAGCACGGGAGATGATGGCTTTAAACAAATGGAATTAGGAGCTCATTTTGCAGGGAAAACCTTTGTTGATGCTTTGGGCAACCGCGAAGAGGAGATAACCATAGATGAAAACGGCTGGGCAGAGTTTTATTGTAATGCTGGTAGTGTTTCGGTATGGGTTTTGAAGGCTGGTTAAGTGGAAATGGGGTTGTTTTGTACAGAGACGACCATGGCTTTAGAAAATCCGTCATTGCTGAGAAGGCTTTTTCAGCCGGCGAAGCAATCTTTGAGCGCTGGTAGCGCAAGCATTAAAACTGCTTCGCGGTTGAAAATGACAGATTTTAATTACAAAAAGTTGTCCTCAGTACGGTAGGCCGAAATTACTGCCAGCTCACCTTCCTTACCACCTTTCGAGTTACCATGCTCCATCCCCATAACACCTTTATAACCTTTTTTATGAAGGTGTTTGAACAGGTTTTTATAGTTGATTTCGCCTGTGGTTGGCTCTTTTCGGCCCGGGTTGTCACCGATCTGGATGTAGGCAATTTCATCCCAGCAGCGATCGATGGTTTTGATCAGATCACCTTCGGTGCGCTGCATGTGGTAAATATCGTAAAGGATTTTGCACGACGGACTTTTAACAGCCTTACATACCGCGTATGTTTCGTTGGTTTTTTGCAGAAAAAGCTCCGGGGTATCGCTTAGAGTTTCGAGTACCATAATTAAGCCATGTGGCTCAAAAACCTCAGCGCCTGCACGCATGGCATCTATTACGTTGGCAAACTGGTTGCCGTAAGGTAAATTACGTTCGTAAAAGCCGGGTACTACGGTTAGCCATTTGGCATTACATCGTTTAGCGGCTTCTACTGATTTTTTGCAGGTTTCTACAAACTTATCTTTAAACTCTTTTTTACCGGTAGTGAGCGATGTTTTCCAGTTATCACCACCATCAACCACAAAAACGCCCATGCGCATGCCTAATTTCGACAGCAGCTTACCAATTTTTTCCTGTTCTTCAACAGGGCGGTTCAGGTAACCGTTATCTTCTATCGAGCGGAAACCTTTATCGTACATAAACTGGATCTGATCTAAAAAGCTTTTACCGGCATGGTTTTCGAACATGCCCTGGTGCGGAGCGTAATCGAGATTAAAGGTCTTATCTCCGAAAGTACTGGCCTGCTTTTCGGCTGCAAAAGTATTGGTAATTCCTGCACCTGTGGTTATAGCACCGGCGGTGAGCAGGCTATTTCTGATAAATTCACTTCTTTTCATCATTTAGTTTTTAAACTGAGGGGAGGGGATAATCAATTTTTTAAACCCTGTTGTCAGGGTGTCGGCAACGGTACCATCTTTTTTATGGTATACAAAATAAGCTTCGAGGTTTTTGCGGCTTTCAACAAAGGCCATGGCATCTTTGAGGTGCATGGCCATCAGTGCATTGTCGTAGCCATCGGCGGTAATGGCATCGTTGGCATAAACCGTTACACTGATCATTTCGTTATCCAGCGGATATCCGGTTTTAGGATTAATCAGGTGAGAGATTTTCTTTTTCCCGCTTTGGTGAAATTTGCGGTAATTGCCCGAAGTGGTAACGGCACCGGTATTAATGGCGGCAATATGCCTGATGATCGGCGTACCGTCTTTATCAGGTCCTTCGATACCTATTTTCATGGCTTGTCCATCGGGTTTAGGTCCTGCAATGCGGATTTCGCCACCCAGTTCGGCTACATATTGCTTAATGCCTTTTTGGGCAAGGTAAGCGGCAATAAGATCGACACTGTAGCCCTGCGCAATTCCGTTTAAATCGATCTGTACAGCTGGGTTTAACTTACTGAGCCAGCCACCTTTTAATTTTAACTGCTGCATGCCAACATTGGCCAGTATAGATTTGATGGTTGCCGGATCAGGTTCCGTTCTGGTTTCTTTTGGTCCAAAGCCCCAGGCTTGTACCAAAGGTGCTACCGTAATATCGAAAACACCTTTGGTATCCTGGTTAATTTCAAAGCTTCTTTTCAGCACAGCGCTCATAAAATGGTCTAATTTGACCCCGCTTTTGGAAGCGTTAAACTGATTGATCAACGATCCCTTTTTGTAAAGCGACATGGATAAATCGATTTCATTCAACAAGCTATCTATGCCTTGTTTGGTTGCCAAACTATCGCTGGCATAATAGGTAATTGCATAATCAGTTCCCTGTGCATAACCGCTTATTTTATATGGTTTAAGTTCCTGCTGAACAGAAAAACCTAAAAACAAGGGGATGAGCAGGAATAGCAATTTATAAGGCATTACGCTATTGGTTAAATTACTTTGGCCTGTCCGGGCATAGCTATCGGATACAAGCCTTTCTCATCAGGCATTAATTTAGGGTTGGCATCCCAGGCAAAACGCTCGGGCATTAAACTGATGTTCGATGCCAATGCTTCATCCCATTTAATGGTTTGGCCAGAATAAGTTGCATAACGGCCAATAATTGATGAAAATGTACTGGTTGCAGCATAATCTACATTGCTGAATTTGTATTCGCCTTTAGAAACCGCTTCGAAAAGTTCATCGTGCTCGGTTTGATAAGGGTTGGCATTTCCTTTGGTATTGTGGTTGTACAGCTCCTTGCCACTGTAATCTTTCATAATGGCCTGGTTGCTGCCCGATAGATATATTTTACCTTTAGTGCCCTGGAATGATTCATCAACGCGGTTGCTGATCCCCTCAAAGTGCCTGCACTGGCTATGGATAATTGCGCCATCAGCATAGGTTAACTCTATAGAGTGGTTATCGTAAATTTCGCCATAATCTTTACCGGTACGCCAAGCACGGCTTCCGGTACCCTGTACCGAAATTGGGTGTGCATTTTTTACCCAGTTGGCAATATCGATGTTGTGCACGTGCTGTTCTACAATATGGTCGCCGCATAACCAGTTAAAGTAATACCAGTTTCTCATTTGGTATTCCATTTCAGTTTGGTTGGCTGTACGCGGACGTACCCAAACGCCACCGCTGTTCCAGTACACCTGGCCTGCCATAATATCGCCTATGGCGCCATCGTTAATGCGTTTAATCGATTCGCGGTAATTGGTTTGGTAACGGCGTTGTAAGCCCACCACCACGTTTAGTTTCTTCTTTTTGGCTTCTTCGGCAGCTGCAAGTACTTTTCTGATTCCAGGTGCATCAACAGCAACCGGTTTCTCCATAAAAATCTGTTTGTTTTGTTTTACCGCTTCTTCGAAATGGATAGGACGGAAACCCGGAGGCGTAGTTAATAATACTACATCGGCCAATGGAATAGCCTTTAAATAAGCATCAAAACCTACAAACTGACGTTCTTTTGGTACTTCTACCTTTGCGCCGAATTTCGAGCTTAAAGATTGGTAGCTGCTATCCAACCGATCCTGAAAAGCATCGGCCATGGCTACCAGTTTAATGTTAAATTTAGTGCTTAAAGCCTGAAATGCTGCTCCTGTGCCGCGGTCGCCACAGCCAATTAAGGCTATTTTAATGGTGTCCGATCCCGAAGCGTAAGCTCCGGCCAATGGGATGCTGCTCAACATGGCTCCACCGGCAAGCATGGCTGTTGCCTTTAAAAAATCGCGACGATCTTGTTGATTAATTGGTTTTTTCATGTGTTTAGTTCTTTATTGTGGTTAGGGTGATTTTTATTAATAGTCTTTGATAGGTAACTTGTTGTAATAGGCGTCTATTTCTGCTTTTGAAGGAGTTTTTGCCGGCCTAACTAAACGCATACCCACAAACGGTGCTTCAGGGAACCACCAGTTACTTTTCGGGATTTGCGGATCTAATTGTTTCCAGGTTGGATTTGAAGCCAGCCTTGCGGTTGAAGTTAGGTTATCGGGTGTTTCATCGTAAGAGCCACCACGAACGGCATTGGGGTAAAGTTTTTCGGGTGTTGCTACAGGGTTTTCGGCTGTTTTGCCTGCGCTTTTAGCATAAAAATCGGCTATGTATTGGTCGTAAGTCCATTCGCTAACATTACCATGCATATCGAATAAGCCCCAGGCATTTGGCTTTTTAAGCCCGACCTGGTGGGTTTTATTATCGCTGTTATCTTTATACCAGGCATAATCGCCCAGTTTGCTGGCATCATTGCCAAAGCCGTAAGTGGTTTCGGCACCGGCTTTACAGGCATATTCCCACTCAGCCTCGGTAGGTAAGCGGTAAAAAACGCCGGTACGTACGTATAACCATTTACAAAACTGAATGGCGTTATATTGGGTCATGGCTACGGCTGGCTGGTGTTCCTTGCCCATACCGAAAGTCATATCCAGATAAGGTTTGGTTGGACGTGTTACGGCATCAACATCAGCAGGAATGGCACCTTCGCTGGCTTTCTTTTCGTAATCGCGGTATAAGAAAGGTTCGAAAATATCCCAGGTTACTTCGTGTTTCCCGATCCAGAAAGCATCGAGTTTTACTTCGTGTACAGGTTGTTCGTCGGGTTTACCCGTTTTACTTCCCATTTTGAATTTGCCTGCAGGAATGGCCTGCATATCAAATTTTAATTTAGTCCCATTGATAGATTGGGTGTACGGGCTGTTTGTGCTTTGTGCAAAAATATGTGCACAGGGATGGGCTAATAATGCTACGGCAATTAATTTTTTAAACATAATTTTTGGTTAGAAACACTTATTATCTAGGTGTTTATCTGGTTACTCCGGTTTCGCTAAAGTAAAGAACAGCAGATAAAACAAAGAAAATTAATGTAACAATAAAGGTAAGTATTGTAATATTAAAAGTCAAGTTGACAATTAATGTGTTTATGAAGGGTTTAATTTATCTTCTGTCGCTAACCTTATTGCTGAGGTTGGTAAAACCTACCAGGGTATCCCAGCGGGCACCCGGACGGCGGTAATACACGAAAATCTGGTAACTGTTTTCTGTTTGAAAGAAAGCACCTTCAAATGCCCTGGTTTCCATTTGCTGGGTATCTTTGTTAAACCAGGCAAATTCATAATCGTATAAGCCTTGTTTAAGCATAATATTCCCATAAAACTGTTTGCGACTGGCATCGTACAACAGTTTGTTTTCGTTGCTCATGGTGTAATTATTGAAACGGCCTACTACGTAAGCATCGCCGTTAGAGCTTGGCGCGGCAGCGTTTAAGGTAAAAAGCACACCCATGTATTCGGCTTCTGTTTTATCATCACGGCCATCGGTATTGCGGATAAAGAAGTTGCCATTTTCATCGAACTGGTTGCCAAAGGCACCAACGCTGCGGGGCGCATCCTGAAAAAGCATTACGTTTACCGATTCTTTATCGCGGTAAATATCTTTCACATTATCGGCTTTGTACCTTAAACTACGCGTATCGAACTTCCGGAATTCGTTATCGCCCCAAAAATCGTTGGTATTTAAATCGTTATACACCAATTGATTTGGGCGTACAAAAGATGGCCTCGAATTAAGCTGAATGGTATTGGCATTAAAGTTCTGCATCACCACCGCTTTTAAATCCTGGTAGGGGTTTGGGATTGGGAAGGCATGATTAACCGTGAAGTTGATTTTTTGCTTGTTGTTGCGAAATTCTACCTGTAAGGAGTTGGTTATTTCAGCTGCTATGGCAAGCTGACTATCTAACACATAGAATCGCTGAGAAATTACCGGCTTGTTTTTGTCGCCATCCAAATAAACCTTTAACACGTAATTACCACCAATTTTAGGTTGTATTTGTGTGTTGGGCAGGCTAATTTCGTAATGGGTATATTTTCGGGCAGTGTTAGAAGAGTAGCGGTAATTGATAATGCGGTCGTCGTTAAAGCTGCCCAGATAGTCTATAGTTGAGATTTGTGAAGGCTTCCACTCGGCAGTACAATGCTCGATGGTGTACCAGTAATTTTTAGTGCCCGCCAGTAAATCATCAAAAGAAAAAGTAATGGTTTCTGACGAGTTGAGCATAATAACAGGCAAGCTCTGCTCTTTATTGCTGTTGTAACACAGCACAGTTTTAATGTTGGGAAGGTAAATTTTGTTTTCGCTGGTAAACGTTTTATCGTTTTGGGCAAGGGTGAGTGTCGGAATAAAGAAAAGTAGTACAGCGATTAGTTTTTGCATGGATAAAGCTACATAGTATTCGGCAGAGATAAAAAGAAATTTTGTTTTGTGCTTAGTTCAGCCACGGATGCCCGGAAGCCATAGCTCACTTACCGTCATGCTGATCCGATAGCTATTGGATTTGTTTCAGCATCTCTTTAGTAGGAAAGAGACCCTGAAATAAATTCAGGACGTCCACTATGAAAAATCGCATAAAAACATTCCGTGTAAATCAGTGCCTCCATTGCTTGATTTTGTTAGAGTCAGGTGGAAACACCTGACAACACAGCAAAAAAAAGCCACAGGTTTTATCTGCGGCTTCATTATAAATTATAGTTACCCTTCCAGCTCCATAATTTCGGTAGCCAGGGTTTCCCATTTGGTTTGACTGTTATCTAAATCCTGTTTAGCGGCCAGGTAACGTTTATTCGCTTCGGCCAGCTTATCGGCGTTGCTGTAAACATTTTCGTCAGCCAGTTCAGTTTCGATGCTTAAAACAGTTGTTTCCAGTTCAGCAATCAGTGCTTCGATTTTTTTCAGCTCATCGTTCAGCTTTTTTAACTGATTAGCTGTATTAGGACTCGCTGGTTTTGGTGCTTCCTTTGGTTTATCAGGCATTTTAACTGGAATAGGTTTCGATGCCGGAATTACGCGTTTGCTGTTCCACTCTTCGTATTCCTCGTAGGTACCCGGGTATTGTTTAATTTTCTCGTTCTCGATAAACCAGATTTTGTTGGCTACGTTATCCAGGAAATACCTGTCGTGAGATACTGCAATAAAAGTACCTTCAAACTGATCTAATGCCTGAATAAGAATATTTACCGACTGGATATCCAGGTGGTTGGTAGGCTCATCCAGAATCAGGAAATTTGAATCGGTAGTTAGCGATTTAGCCAGGGCCACACGAGATTTTTCACCTCCCGATAATACTTTGATTTTCTTGAAAACATCATCGCCGGTAAACAAGAAGCAGCCTAAAATACTACGCAATTCTGTATCACTGTGTTTAGGTGCAAAAGCCTGTAGCTCTTCTAAAATCGAATTGCCTAAGTGCAACGATTCTAATTGGTGCTGGGCAAAGAAAGTGGTAGAAACATTATGACCGGTTTCGCAGAAACCCTCAAATTTTTCCGTTCCGGCAATCATCCGCAGTAAGGTCGATTTACCTTTACCGTTTGCACCAATCAAAGCAATTTTATCGCCTTTTTCAATCACAGCTTCTGCATCTTCCAGGATATGTACATTTGGATAGTGCTTGGTAGCATGCTCTATGCGCACTACATGCCTGCCCGATGGTTTCGTAAATTTAAAGGCGAAATTAACGGTTGGGTTTTCGTCGTCCACATCCTCCACACGTTCCATTCTATCTAAAGCTTTCATGCGCGATTGTGCCATCTTCGCTTTAGATGCTTTGGCTTTAAAACGCTCAATTAAACGCTCTTCCTGTTTAATTTTAGCCTGCTGGTTTTTAAATTCACCTTTCTGTATCTCACCGCGCAGTGCTTTTTCTTCTACATAAAAGCTGTAGTTACCTGCATAAACGGTTAATTTTCCTTTACGCGATTCAACCGTACGGTTTACAATCTTATCTAAGAAATACCTGTCGTGCGATACAATAACGATTGCACCTTCAAAACCCATTAAATAGTTCTCTAACCACTTGATAGAGGGTAAATCCATGTGGTTGGTTGGCTCATCGAGTAATAAGATATCCGGATCTTGTAAAAGGATTTTGGCCAGCATTACCCGCATCCGCCAACCTCCTGAGAAGGTATTTAACGGACGGAGCTGATCGGCTGTGCTAAAACCTAAACCGGCCAGGATTTCGTTGGCCCTGTATTCGATATTGTAACCATCTAAAGCCTCAAATTCCTGTTGTTTATCACTCAGTTTATATAAAACCTCTTCACTGTAATCGGTTTCGATTTTTTTAAGCAATTCTTCAATTTCATCGTGCAGCTGGTTCTGGCGCTCAAAAGCTTCCATGGCCACGTGCAAAATGCTATGGTGCGAATCGTAAGAAAGTAAATCCTGGTTCAGGTAACCTATTTTCAGGTCTTTCGACATCGAAATAGTACCCGAACTTGGGGCATACTCACCTACAATTAATTTTAAAAGTGTCGATTTTCCTGTTCCGTTAGCGCCAATCAAGCCCGCTCTGTCGCCCGGTTTAATGTGCCAGTTGGCATCATCGTATAAGGCTCTCGATCCTATCAGGAATGTTAAATTATTTATTGAAATCATTTCGGCTGCAAAAGTACAAATTTTAAAAGGCTTTTTTAACCCTGGTACTCAAATAGAAATGATTGGACTTTTTAAAATGGCTTGCCCATGCGTTCATTTTAGCTGGGTATGGTGTAAATAGACCCGATAGAACGGAAAGCCCGAAGCGCGAGGGACTGTGTAATGGACGGAATTGAAGTGATAGGGGGGCTGAAGTTAAAAAAGGCTGGTGTCTCTGCTCTTCAAAAGAGATAGGACTGAGCTTGTTAAAGCAACCAACAACGAATATGATATATTTATTACCGTGGTGTTTAACCGGCATAGCTGGTAAAATGTATTTTTGGGCTACACCACTACAATATGAGCAACGAAAACATTAAGATAATCAGTAAAGAAATCCTTTCGGATAATTGGTATACGTTAAACAAAATAACTTTCGAGTACCGTAAAAAAGACGGTAGCAGCGAGATTCAGAACCGTGAAGCTTACGACAGGGGAAACGGAGCAACAATTTTGCTTTATAACAAGGAACGGCAAACGGTTATCTTAACCAGACAATTTCGTTTGCCAACTTATATTAACGGCAATGATGATGGTATGCTGATTGAAACCTGCGCTGGTTTATTGGATAAAGACAATCCGGAGACGGCAATAAAGCGCGAAACAGAAGAAGAAACAGGTTACCAGATAAGAGAGGTTAAAAAGGTATTCGAAGCTTATATGTCGCCGGGTTCGGTAACCGAAATCCTGTATTTCTTTGTGGCCGAATACACCAAAGATATGAAAGTTAGCGCCGGCGGAGGCCATCACGACGAGCAAGAAAACATTGAGGTTTTAGAAACAAGCTTTAATGAAGCCCTGAATATGATTAGCACCGGCGAAATAAAAGACGGTAAAACGATTATGCTTTTACAGTATGCACAGATTAACCACTTGTTGGATTAATGATCATTGCTGTTGGCTTTAGTCAACAGCAATGATCAATTTATTTCCCTTCAGGGCTTTCTTCCAGTTTCCCTTCTTTATTTCTTTTCAGTTTAACAACAGGTTTTTCCTGCGTACCGGTAATGCTTAGCGGGATGCCAAATAAACCAAAAGGGGGAAGGCCTAAACGTCCGCTTAAATTTAAACGGCCATCAAAACTTACCTGACCTTCAAAGCGCGGCCTAAAACCGGCAACCTTCATTTTAGTTTGTTCGATGGTAATGATGTTGTTTTTGATGGTCGATTTTACCTGTACATCGGATAAATCGGGGTTAGTTAAGCTGTCTCTTTTGGTAGCCTTACTCACTGCGTTCATCATTTTAAAACCCATTAAGCTTACCTTTTTTAGGCTTAAAACACCACCACCTTTCAGGGATAGGAATACAGGGAACATCTGGTCGTTTAACTTGCCCGAAAGCTGATAATCTAAACCTACAATACCTTTAATTTTCGATGCAGAGCTGGCCATTTCCCTGAACAGCTTAATTTCTTTGTAAGCTCTGGCAATGTCAAATTCTTTAGCAGTTAGGTGAAAATCAAATAAACCACTCTTCGGACTTGTGCTTTTGTAGGAAGCATCCATTCCTACCTGTGCGCCGGCAATGTTAAAACCGGTTTGCTGTAAGGTTAGTGCACCGTTGTTAATGCGCATGGTTCCCTTTGCGTTTTTGATATTAAGGCCGTTGTATTTTACCTCGTTGGCATTGGCCGAAAAAGTAACATTCAGGTTATCGGGAATCAGGATTACCCCATTTGAGGTTGTTGGATTGTTGGCCGTACCGGCTGAGTAAACCATAAATTCATCAGCTAAAATTTGTTTACTGGTCAGCTTAAAATTCCCTTCCAGTTTAGCTTTATCATTTAAAACATAGTTGATTACATTGTTCAGGCTGCCATTCAGTTTAAAATCAGACTGGCCATAAGTGGCATTAAATTCATCAAAATTCATCTTATCCTGACGGAAAGAGAATACACCGTTTTTGATCAAAAAGCTTTTGGGGAATAAATCAGATTGCAGATTTAAGTCTTTAATGCCCAAACTGCCGCTATTATGTAATTTGTTGTATCGTCCCGCCATAGCATCGCTTTGTAAACCCTTAAAGGAAACATCGGTGAAGATAAGTCCATTAACCTGATAACCCTTAATGGCAAAAAGTTTATACATTTTACCGATATCAACTGTGCCTTTTGATGAAACGTTGTAGGAGATATTTTCGAAATTATGCACATCAGCTTTCAGCATAAACGGTTGCCCCGCCATTTGAAAAGCAATGGGTTTAATGTTCAGTTTGGTGTTTTTTAAAGTTCCGTCTGTGTTAATCAGGTCGGCATCGATTTCGATTTGATTTAAATGTAGCGCTAAATTTAAAGGCCTAACCCAGCCATTGCTAAGCTTGATACGGGCAGTAGTAACCGGGAAAAGTTTTTTTACTTTACTGTACCGGCCTTTGCTTTGCAGGTCGATATTCATAATTCCCCCTAACTCGTAATCTTTAACCGGATAAATTTTTTTGATATCGGCAAAGTTGATCAACGATTTCAGCTGGATATCTATTGGCATATCAGCTGCGGTTTGCAGTTTAGCAAAACCTCTGATGTAATTGTTCAGCGCCTGGATATCGATGTTTTCGATCGCCAGTTTTGTGGTTTTGTAATCGCCATCGGTATTAGAACCGTTAATATTGAAGTTGATTTTATCAATAGCTGCAGGTAGGGCAGGGTATTTGAAATAGCCACCCACCAAACTGGCTTTCAACGAAAATTTGGGTACTGTAGCAATAACAGTATCAACCTGCCTGATGCCCGAACGCTGTACCTTTTTAGTATATTTTCCATCGGCTTTGAGGTTGATGTTCAAGCGGCCTTTAAGCTGCAGATCGTCCATGTTTACTACTTTGGCCCATTTGGCTAAATCGATATTGGAACGGGTGTCGGTATAAATTTCTGGTGCCGATAAACCTTTAATTTTAGTAACCGAAGCTACATAGTCTTTGCCTACGTTAAAATAAAGGCTGTCCATATCAATTAACAAACTATCTGGATTAAGGCTGGGGAGTTTGGTTTTGAGGTTTAAAAAAATGTTGCTGATGGGCTCAGGAGCATTGGGATTTGAGATGTTACCCTCGCGCACCTTCATGTTAAAAGCAAGTGTGGGCATGGTATGCGTTGCCGCCAGGTATTTTCCAATCAATGAGGCATTAATTTCTGCATAACCCTTAATCTTGGTTTTTTCCAGTCTGTCTGCAATTTCAGCAGGTAAGGCTGTGAAAATATTTTGCAGATCAGTTTCTTTTGCGTTAGTTCTGAAATCGATATCATAGCCATCCTTTAAAAACGAAAAATGACCAACAAAACGGATGGGCAGCGAGTTAATCATCAGGTTGTTTTCGTCAAAAATCAAATTCAAGGAGTTGGTATTTACCTTGGTAATTAGCTTGGCGTTTATTTTTTTCTTTATCAGGTAAGGGGTATTGGCGTAGTAAACGTCCATTTGGTTGATCGAAAGATTACTCTTTAAATCAAAAATGGCATTGCTTAAATCGCCTTTTCCGCTATAGTTGAGCCCTTGTGTGCGGATAATCATCGGGATTGACTTATCGCTATAGGTAAGATTACTGTTATTGATAAAAATACCCTCAATTTTTATGGCTGTTGAGCTTTCTTCTTTCGGTGTATCGTTTTCTTTTTTGCTTTCGTAAACGTTGTAATTGGCATGACCTTTTTCATCGGTAAGGATGTTTATGCGTGCATCATCGAGGTAAAACTCATCGATTTTAACCTGTTTGGAGAATATTGAAAGCAGGTTAATGCCCAGTGCCAGTTTTTTGGTGTAAATGAGCGTATCCTGTTGGAACGGAGCCGATCCTTTCAGTAAAAATTCATTTAAGTTTAAGGTTAACGAAGGGAAGTGGTTGAAAAAAGAAATATTGGTACTTTGAAACTTTACTTCACCTTTTATGTTTTTATTAATGATTTGGGTAATCTCTTTATTAATGGTTTGTGGGATTAAATAAGGGATAATAAATAAAAGCGCCAATAATGCCGCAAGCGTTATGGCCGAAATTTTTAAGAACTTTTTCAAGATATTAATATAAAGGGAGTTTCGGTTGCAAAGATACGTTTTAGATGAATTAGGAATAAAGATTTAACATTTTTTGTTTTATTGTTTTTTTAATACCTTTGTTCTGTAATAATAAAAGTTACAGTATGAATAGCAGTCATTTTTCCATATCGCTTCACATTTTAACTCTCCTCGATAAGGTGAACGGGCAGCTATTGAATTCTGAATACATTGCCGGAAGCATTAATTGTAACCCTGTTTTGGTACGTAAAGAGCTGGCCAACCTGCATAAACATGGCTTTGTGCAAAGTAAAGAAGGGAAGGGCGGCGGCTCTACCCTGGCTAAAAAACCTGCTGATATTAATTTGGGTGAAGTGTATAAAGCCGTGAAACAAAAAGGTTTACTTGGCGAAAGCAAAAACGAACCCAATCCCGATTGCCCTGTAGGAAAGCAAATTACCAAACAGTTAACACAGTTATATAGCGATGCCGAAAACGCTTTAATTAAAGATCTTTCGTTAAAAACCTTAAAAGATTTTAGTATGGGATTTGATTAAAAAAATTTGATTATAACTGTAATAAAAAATGTTACAATTTTAAGTTTGATCGTCAGTTTGTAGTTGGATCAGGCTTTGGACTATGAACCAATTTTCAGTTTACAGTTCTCAGTTTCCAGTTGGATCGGGCTATGGACTATGAACCATTAACTAATAAACAAAATAATAAACAATAAGCAGATGTTGGGGTTATCAAAATCGATGTAATCCCCTAATCTGTGTAATTTAATTAAAATAATATGAAAGTAGCATTAATAGGAGCCTCAGGATTTGTAGGCAAAGCCATTTTAAACGAATTGGTAAACCGTGGAAATGATGTAACAGCCATTGCCCGCGATACGGACAAGATCGAAAGTTCGGATGAAAAAGTAACCAAAGTAGCTGTAGATGTACTGGATATCGAAAAATTAGCTGGGGCTTTAAGCGGTGCAGATGCGGTCGTAAGTGCATTTAATGCCGGTTGGTCAAACCCTAACCTGTACAATGATACCGTTACAGGTGCCGAAGCGATTCAGGCTGCGGTTAAAGCATCGGGTGTTAAACGTTATATCTTTATTGGTGGAGCAGGTACCCTGCAAATCGATGGTCACCAGTTGGTAGATGGTCCGAATTTCCCGGCTGAGTTTAAACCAGGCGCATCGGCAGTGCGTGATTATTTCAATACACTGAAACAAGAAACTGAGCTAGACTGGTTATTTTTTAGTCCGGCTATCGAAATGCACCATGGCATTACCACAGGTCGTACAGGTAAGTACCGTTTGGGTAAAACCAGTCCGGTGTTTAACGAAGCTGGCCGTTCTATCCTTTCTGTAGAAGATCTGGCTATTGTAATTGTTGATGAGCTTGAAAATAACGCACATCACCAGGAGCAGTTTACAGCAGCATATTAAGGGATGGAGGATGTAAGATGGGGGTGGAGAACATTTCTTCTTCCATCCTCCATATTTTTTACATTTTCCATATTTTACTTATCTTCGTGGCATGTATCGCCTTATTAAACCAATATTCTTCAAGTTTGACCCCGAAAATGTACATTATTTTGTAGTAAAGCGGTTAAAATGGTTTAACGATAAGTTTCCTTTGGGTAAAACCATTATCCGTAGCAGCTTCGATGTTCATATAAAAGGCCTCGAAAAAGAAGTTTTTGGTATAAAATTCAGAAATCCTGTTGGCTTGGCTGCCGGTTTTGATAAAAACGGCGAGTATGTAGAAGCACTGAGCAATTTGGGCTTCGGATTTATCGAAGTAGGAACGGTTACTCCAATGCCGCAACCAGGTAACGATAAACCGCGTATGTTCCGCCTGCCAAACGATGAGGCTTTGATTAATCGCATGGGTTTCAATAATAAAGGGGTAGATGTGATGGCTGAGCGTTTGCGCTTGCTAAAAGATAAACACCCTGATATTGTTGTAGGAGGAAACATTGGTAAAAATAAAGCCACACCTAACGAAGATGCGGTTAACGATTACATTAAATGTTTCGACAGGCTTTTTGATGTGGTAGATTATTTTGTGGTAAATGTAAGTTCGCCCAATACGCCTGGCCTACGCGAATTGCAGGAGAAAGAGCCTTTAAAAAATATCCTAAATACCTTACAGCAACGAAATCTAAAAAATAATATCTCGCGTCCGATACTGCTGAAAATTGCTCCCGATTTAACCGATGCGCAGCTTGATGATATTATTGAGATTGTTGCTGAAACCAAAATTGCAGGTATTATTGCTACCAATACTACCATTAGTCGCGAAAACCTGGCTACAGAGAAAGTTTTGGCAGAAGAAACAGGCGGTCTAAGTGGTAAGCCTGTAAAAGAACGCTCAACAGAGGTAATTCGTTATCTTTCGGAAAAATCGAATAAAGCTTTTCCCATTATTGGTGTAGGGGGAATTCACTCAGCAGAAGATGCGCAAGAGAAATTAGATGCAGGTGCTTCTTTGGTACAATTGTATACGGGCTTCATTTACGAAGGACCGGGACTGATTAAAAGCATTTGTAAAGCACTGGTGAATGTTAAAGCAATAAGTTAAATTTCGTTGCAAAAATATCTGTAAAATAACGTTTAGCTTTTTTTGTTAGCATCCTTATAGCTTATTTGCATGCTCAATTCTGTTTTGGTGTTTTAATATTTTTCTCACGCTTTTTGTCTGAAATTGATTTTACGATGGTTAGCCCATGTTGAATCTGTTTTTTATCCTTAACTTTTGCTTCAGCATTTAGGTATGCTTCTTTCATCAGGTTTTGGATGTAGGCGAGAGGGAAACTATTTTTATCTGCTACCAAAATATATCGGTATTGATTTCCTTTTCCTAAAAGAATGTTGTTGGTATCAGTAAGTTCACTGCCCCAATAAAAACCGAAGTGAATATTTTTACTCGTCCGTCCAACTGCAATTGAGCAGAAGGTATGCCCAACCTTATCTGTTGGCGACCAACCAAAGGCTACTGCATTATAATTATCGTAAATCAGCTCATTGGTTTGCGGGTACAGTTCCCAAACAAAATTGCGTAACCACATTACCAGTGTGGTAATATCTTCACCGAATGGTTTTAAAAATATTAGCAGGTCTTTAGTTTGTTCTTTACTCATTTTCTTTGTGGGATTGGTAAATTTTAGCTCCTGGGCAGTGTTTTTCTAGCCTTGTCTGCTAACCATTGCGTTGATCCAGATTGGGGCAAAGGGAGAGGTGCAGCCTTTAGAAACGGGATAATCTCGGTAAATACCCAGCTTTTCACCTATTGCTAATGCCAGGTTTCTGTACGCTGGATGGTTGATCCCAATTTGGGCTAAAACGGTATTCATGGTCCATTGCACTTCTGGTGCTTCATTGGCCATTTCGCTTTCAATGCGGTTAAGAATAGCAGGAATGTCAATCCCTTCAGGTGTTCTGGTAATACGGCCACTGGTTAAACTCCAGCCAGCACGGGCCAGCATCTTATCGCCTGAGTTCATCCATTTTTCGCGGAATTGCTCTTTATCAGGATATTCTTTAACTACGTAATTATAAAACCAGTCAGCGGCCCAGGCAAATTGTTCTGATGCAACCATTTTCTCTATTTCTACGGTAGATAGCTCCTTTGGTTTAAGAATTAAAATGGCCAGCATCCGTGCATCAATGTTTTCGGTTTTCCAAAGTTCGAGCGCTAAGGCATGATTGGTTTTAATTTTTTTAGCCAGGGTTCTGATATCTCCCATTTTTACACCATAAAGATTCTCTCGTGCGCCATTTTTAATGTGCTGTTTGCGTACTTTCTCGTCGGCAAGGGATTCGAGCTGTTTTAATATTTCTTCGATGTTCATGTTCAGTAAAAATGGTGACCTTATAAAGTTAAGATTTTTAATGATGAATGAGGAGGTTAGGGGGAGGGAATTAGGGGGCTTGATGGAATCTCCTTTGTTACGCTGTCACTGATAGCTTGTAGAAAGGCTTATCTAGTACTTTGCGATGTGTTTCGATACTTGGTCAAGCTCAGTACAAGCTGAGTTAACATGATAAACTTTCAATGTGATTTCAAAAAATATAAGGCACAAAAAAAGCATCCCTTGATCAGAGGAATGCTTTAAATTTTTTAGAGTCTCTAAAAACTATTTTGCCAAAGCAGCTAAAACAGCATTGTTTTTAGCTAATTGATCGTTTTTAGGTTGTGCAGAACGGCTTCCTAACTCGATGTTAGTTGCTCTTTTTAAAAATGCTACCTCTTGGTGAGCTGTATTTTTATTTCTTCTGTCTTTTCTTTTTAATCTGGTAACTGCCATGGTAATAACCTTTTATTATTTTATTTGTACAAATGGAGGTCGAGAGCGGATTCGAACCGCTGTAGAAGGTTTTGCAGACCTCTGCCTAGCCACTCGGCCACTCGACCTTAAATTCAAGGCTGCAAAAATAGCAATTATTAGTTAGCCCGCAAATATTATATCAATAATTATCTAATTTAATTCCGAACTCGCACTAATTCAGCGCAAAAGATTGCCGCACTTACCGCCACATTTAACGATTCGGCTTCGCCAACACGCGGAATGGTAACGGGTTTGTTTATTTTTTTAATTACTTCGGGTGATATTCCTTTGCCTTCATTGCCCAAAACTATCAATCCTTCGTTGCCCCACTGGGTGTGGTAAATAGATTCACCATCTAATAAGGCTCCAAAAACAGGTAAGGTATTATTGCTTAGTAATAAAGGCAGGTCTTCTTCGTAAATATTTACCCTGGCCAGCGATCCCATGGTAGCCTGCACCGTTTTCGGATTGAAAACTTCTACACAGTCTTTTGAACATATGATGTTGTTGAAACCAAACCAATCGGCCGTGCGGATAATGGTACCCATGTTACCTGGATCCTGAACGCCATCTAAAACCAAAGTAAACTGCTTTTTTAAATCATCGCTGTTTAAGATCTTATTTTTGGGGATATGAACCAGCGCTAAAAAACCTTGCGGGGTTTGCAGCGTACTAATCTTGTCTAATTCAGCGTTGTTTACTTCAAATAAGTTTATATTTGCGGGTAATTTGGGTAACAAATTGTATTGTTCGCTGTTATAAAATATAGTATGAATGTGGTAGCTTGACCGGAAAAACTCCTGGATGGATTTTATGCCCTCAACAATAAATAACCCATGTTCTTTACGGTACTTTTTTTGATGTAACGACTTTATAAAACTAATCTGTGATTTTGAAAGCATACCAATACTTAATGAATATTAAACTGAAAAGTACTGCAATATTACTATTTATTATTCTTTTAATTCAAGCCTGTTCATCAACCAGGTACATTCCGGATTACCAATCGATTGTTAAAAAGGTAACCATAGATAGCGTAGACGCTAAATTTGAAGAGCAGGCGTACAATTACGTTCAGAAAGATATCAGGCCAGCCTCTAAACTAAGTATCAATGTGCCTTTGTATAATTTGTTCAATACCAAAGATGGACGCTATAAAACCAATAACATTAAACCTTTTGGTTCTCCGCCTGCAATACTAGACAGTACCTTGGTGGAAATTTCGAGAACACAGATCCAAAAATTTTTAAAAAGCAAAGGTTATCGTCAGGCAGAAGTTAATGCTGCAATTAAAGTGGCCAATAAAAAAGCTGAAATTATATTTAGTGCAAAACCAGGACCAGCCTATGTTATCCAAAGCATAAGCGATTCAATACCTAATGTCAATATCCGAAACCTTTACGAATCGAATAAAGCAAAAATTACCCATTTGCACAAAGGTATGCAGTACGACGAAGATTCGCTGACCTACGAAAGAGAGCAGATTTACCGGATTATGAAAGAAAACGGTTATTTCTATTTCTTAAGGCCATATGTAACTTTTGATGTTTTTGGTGCCGAACCCAGTTCTAAAACCAATAAAATTGATTTAAACTTAAATGTAAGTGATCCGGATAACGGTGCCCACAAACAATTTAACATTGGTTATACCCACATGATTATTGCACCAAACCCGGATGGATTTCCTGACTCGGTAAGGTATAAGCTCAGTAAGGATACATTAAACGGGATTATTTTTACCGATTTTTCTAAGCGGTACAGACGAAATCCAATTGTGAGGTACGATTTTCTTAAACAAGGAGAACTTTACGACATACGCAACGAAAACCTAACCTACGACCGCCTGTATGAGTTGAATGTATTTAAAAACGTTAAAATTGATTATTTCAGGAGAGATAGTACTTCCAATAAAATCAATACGGTAATTCAGCTTATTCCCCAAAAGGTAATGAGCAACCGTGTGGAAGGAGAGGTGCCTTTTAATGGGGGAACGGTAGGCTTTACCATTGGAAATACCTATACCAATAATAATATTTTTAGGGGTGCCGAACGGTTCGAACTCCAGGTTAAAGGTGGTTTGCAATCTCGTATTGGCAACGGCGCAAAGGTATTCAGCGATATTTACCAACGCGATTTCTCAATCAGTGCCAGTATTTCGGTGCCAAGGTTAATGATTCCATTTTATAATCCGGTTTTGGGTGGAAACGGAATGCCGCATACCACTTTTGCTACCAGTTACATTTATGCCTTGCAAAAAGACGTTTCGGTACGAAGGATTTTCATTAATTCGATTACTTACGATTGGTTTGAAACCAAATCTAAACTGCACTCGTTTACGCCTTTAAATTTTGAATACCGTTTCGGAAACCTTGATCCAAATGTAGATTCTGCTACGGTAATCAATAATATTTACTATTCAACGCTGTTAAATCGGAAGGATTTAACCTTAGGTATGAAATATACTTATACGCTAAATGCCGATAAGCTAAATCAATACCGCACATTTGTGTATTTGAGAGCAGGAATGGACATTGCGGGTAACTTATTGCAGGGAATATCCAGGTTAACAGGCGCTAAGCACGATCCTGCTAACGACGATCCTGCGAAGATTTTAGGTTTGCCATTTAACCAGTATATGCGGCCGGAGGTAGATATCAGGTGGTATAAGCATCTGGGAGGAGACAGGCAATTTATTGCGCGTTTAAATACCGGTGTAGCCTATGCCTATGGTAACTCAGTACTAAATGGTATTCCTTTCGAAAAACAATTTTTTGCCGGCGGATCGAACGGTATCAGGGCCTGGCAAGCCAGAACTTTAGGTCCAGGTAACTATAACAGAGAGGTGATTGCCAGTAATGAATTGCGAAAAGCATTTTTTGGGCTCGATCAATTGGGTACAATGCGGATTGAAACCAATTTTGAATATCGCTTTACCGTTGCCCGAAACTTTTTTGGCGCTACTTTGAAGGGAGCGGCATTTCTTGATGCGGGTAACGTATGGAGTATTCGCAAAAACGAGTCGATAAGCGCCGGAGTTCCGGAATTGGATGAACTGACCATTTTTAGATTAAATAAACTGGCTAAACAAATTGCAATTGGTACGGGTGTAGGTTTACGTTATGATGTGCAGTATTTCGTTTTCAGGTTTGATGTTGGTTTGAAGCTTAAAGACCCGCAGTTTATCGGATCGGACCAATGGGTGATTGGCAAATTTTTATCGGGTGCCAGAGATTTTAAAAATAATTATAATTTAACTCATGCCCCTGATACTTACCGCTTTTTACAGTACAACTTCGGTATAGGTATGCCGTTCTAATTAATCGAACAGACTTGGTGTTTTAGGTTTATCGGTGAGTGCTTTAAAGACTAATTCTTTATAGGGCTGCCATCTTTTATCGATATATTTATAAACAGCAAAAGAAGAAACCTGAAATTCCCGTTTAAATTTACGGTCTTTAAAATCGGTTAAAATCTCTTTAAAAACAGGCGGTTTCAGATCTCTGAAAGCCAGGGTTAAATGTGGATTAAATTTATTACTGTCTTTTTTGTCCAGGAGCTTTAAAGGGATTAATTCTTTTCTGATTTGTTTCCCCAGGTTCATAATGCCTTCATTTGGTTCCACATCGATGTAAAAGGTATGTTCGGGGAAAGCGTTGAAGTTTTTTAATATCTGGTTAAAGGGGCTAATAAAAGAAGCTGTTTCGAGCGCATTAAAAAACCTCTTTTCGGCCTCTCGCGAGGATATTTTTACCGGGGGATATAAGGTAATGTGTGCCGGCCGTTTTAAGGATTCATACACTTTAAATTTATCAGAAATGTAATTTCTGATCTCTTCAACATCTTCAACAATGGATACCGGAGGGACTAAACAGACTAAAAAAAGATTTTCCATAGCGGTAAATTTACTAAAAATTTTAGTAAAAAAAGTGGCATTATTAGAAACGACAGGTTATTAACACCCTTGTTAGAAACAAGCGTAAGCGTTAAAGGGATTGTAAGTGACTGTCAGCTGGTAACAGCTGACAGTACGAATCTATCAAATCAGGTTCTTCAATCCATCAAAAATACTTTCGAAAAAGGTAGAAAGGTTGAGGCCGTTGCTATGGTTAAAATACACAAATATTAAAAAGGCGATAACTACGAAAATGATGAGTTTACGGAAAGCAAAGGCAATAATAATCAACGCAATGGGGATAATGAAAAGCCACAAACTGCTAATGGCATAGGGGCTTAAATCGCTATCCTTTTTAAATACATAAACAAGCTTACTGTGCGTGCCAGAATCGTTTTGATGTTTAATGTAAACAAAGGTAGATTTATCGATAGGTAAGGGCAGTACGGCTATACCATCGTTAAACTTTAAAACCTGTGTAAAACCACTTACACTAAAGGTATAGACTCCGTTAATGTTTTCGTTGGGGTTATTTAGCGAATCAGCGGCTATAATGGCCAGTTTATTGTTTTTGAGCAGGTTTTCTTTAACCAGAAAATTATTGATGGCAGCAGTTTGTGCCTGGCCGACAAAGCCCATCAAACAGAGTAAAAGCAAGAGTAAGATTCGTTTCATTCGATAGAACGTTTATTGTAAATTAAATAACCGATATGCAATAATACACCATTTCTTTTAACTGCATCATTATATAAATTATAACTTAAACTTACTGGCCCCAGTGGAGAGTGATATACCAAGCCCGCAGTACCCGCATAACGGACTTTTGTAATGGCTTTTGCATAATCTACATCCTGAAAACCGTTCAGTTCGTATTCTTTATGAGGTAAAAATAAATAACCTTCTAATCTAAAATCAAGATTTTTTTTCACATTGTAGATATTTTTTATGCCACCTGCCGCATATGTTTTAGCCCTGAATTTATCCAGGAATAAAGAACGGCTATCTTGAAGCGGATAAAATGCAGGTGCCACCAGCAATGTAGAATAATAATTACTGAACAAAGGCTGATCGGAAATTACCCCTTCAACAATGTAACCAAGGGTGTATTTTTTTATATGGAGGAAATAATTCTCCTGCGTAAGTTTAATGCTCCCCCAATGGCGTAACTGACTACTCCCGGGTATTTTAACAAAACCAGGTGTATTTCTGAGGATATTGCCAGGGTTGTAATTCTCGCGCCCGGTAGTGTAATTAAAGCTTAGTGAGAAGCTTTGTCCGTTGGTGGCATACTGTTTCCGGTTAAGTGAGTTTTTCTCGAAATTTAACGATCCCCTGAAACCGTTGAAGGTGGTTTGATCTAACAGATCGCCTACTGCAAAAGTATTGTTAGGGCTGTATCTGTCGTTATTGTTGATAAAAGTGGAATGCAATACAATTTTGGTGTTGTAATTGAGTGGCATGCCCATCATTAAATCAATTTTGCGGTCTGACTGTTCGATGTAAATAGGGCTTGGGTTCTCGATAAAAATCTGACTGGTATTGTAATAATTCCAGTGGTTGTAGGTAAGCTCGGCAGCAAGGAACAGGGGGAGTTTTGTTGGATAATCCACCCGGCCGTTAACTTGTACAGACTCATAAAAGCGGCCAGAGTAGAAGCTGGTGCCAAAAGTGTACGATTTACGGTTGAGGTAATTGTACTCGGCGCCCAGAAAAACATTGCTAATGGGCCGTGTTGAGATATTGCCACCTAATTCGAGCTTAAAGCTCTTTTTTGGCTGGGCCACTACCTCGAAAGTATAGCTATCTGTTGCTGGCTGATAGGAAATTTTAGGATATACCGTTTCAAACGTCTGATCGGCTACCAGTTTGTAGTAGCCACGTTTAATATCTTTTAAATCGAAGGTAGCTTTGTCGCTTTTGAAAAGCCGTTCTACGTATTTTTTTTGTTGGTTATTTACACCGGAAACAACAATATTGCTGAATTTCAGATCGGGTTTGCGTACATTAAATTTTTCCCGGCGCCTGGCCAGTTCTTCGTCGTTTACCCGGCGGCTAATTAAGGCCTTAATGCGAGGCATATCGGCCATGGTGGCATCGTATCCCTTTTTTATCAGCTCTGCCACCGGCGCGAAATTGGTTACACTATAACCGGCTAAATTGGGCTGGATGTAAACGCCGTTTTTGCCAATCATGGTCGAATCTGATTTAGACAGGAACATATACACCAAAAAGCGGTTCATTAAACGGTCGTCGATGTTTTTTGGATATTCGTTATAGATTTTTGACGAAACATTGGCTCCGATTACAAAATCGGGCTTAAAATCCCTTTCCATCACATCGGCCGGGAAGTTGTTGTATAAACCACCGTCAAATACATATTTTCCATCTAATTTAATCGGGCGATAAATAATGGGCACAGTCATGGTTGCCCTTACCGCTTCGGCCAAACTTCCTTTGCTAACAGTAATGCTTTTTTGCGAAAGAACATCGGCAACCATACAGCGGTAAGGCACAAAAAGATTATCAAAATTATCTTTAGAAACTGCGGAAGCCTGCGAAAACAGTTCGAGAAAGGCAAAGTTTAACGGAATATCGTTAATCAGATTGGAGCGGAAGCTAAAATGAAAGCCGGTATCGATAGCTACCTTAGCCGTTAGCATGGATGCATTTGGCGCCCTTTTTTGAAAGTAAAAGGTATAATCGCTGGTATAGCGGCCGTTTACCCAGTTCTGAAAATCATTGCTGAGGGCAATTTCTTCTATTTGCGCCGGGCTATAGCCCGATGCATACATGGCCCCCACAATACCGCCCATCGAAGTACCGGTAATGTAATCGATAGGAATATGGTTTTCTTCGAGTGCTTTTAAAGTGCCAATATGGGCAAGGCCCTTGGCACCACCACCACTAAAAACAAGACCTACCTTTTGCGCACGTAATTGGTTACAGCACAGAACGAAAAGTATCAGCAAAAATCTTTTAAAAGTTACCACACCTAAAAATAGGGTTTTCTTTTAAATTAATTCAATATGAGGATATTGTAGGTTAAAAATGATGCAAAACTTACCCAAAGGATGTAAGGAATAAAAATCAGCCCTGCCCACTTATCTATTCTGTAAAACGTTACTGCGTTAACTATAATAACAATGAGCAGCAAAAATATTTCGGCTAGGGCAAAACCAATTTCATGCAGGTAAAAGAAAATGAACGACCAGGCCAGGTTTAGTATCAGCTGGATAAAGTAAATGGCTACCGTTCGGGGGAAATGTACAATCTGATCGCGTTTTAACCATACCAAGTAAGCGGCAATGCCGATGAGGATGTAAAGCGTAGTCCACACTGGGGCAAAAAGCAAGTTAGGCGGATTAAAAGCAGGTTTATTTAGTGTAGGGTACCAGGTTTTAACCGATTGTGCTGTTGCCCAGCCGCCTAGGGCCCCAATACCAAGTGTAATGGCAATATTGATGATGAAAGCAAGAGGTTTAAATTTCATTGGATAATTTTCAGTCTAAACAACGGTAAGCCTTAAATGTTTCTGTTTAGCCCATAAAAAAGCCTCCTGGCTTAAACCAGAAGGCAGTATTTTAATTGTTTAAGACGATTTATTTTGCTAATGCGTTGGCCGCAGGTTTGTTCCAGTTACCAAAAGCATTTTTTGCCGAAGCTTTGGCTGTACTTAACTGTACATCGCCAGCAATAGTTAAAAAGGTTTTTTCAGGAGAAATCTGGTTGTAAAAGCTTTGTACATCAGCCAATGTTAAAGCATTGATAGATTTTTCGTTTACGGTTTGGTCGTAATCGTAATCTTGTAATTTTAAGCTGATAATCAGTTTGGCTTTAGCCGTATCGAAAGTTTTTTGATCTAAAGTTGCATTTTGGATCAATGCGGCCATTTTAACCAGGTCTTGTTCAAGATCAGTGTTTGTAGTAGCCAGTTTACCGCTATTATCTTTAAAGCTAATGTTAGCGTTTTTGGAAACACTTTCGTTCAGTACTGCATTTAATAATTCAACCACACCATCTTTTTTGTCTTCAAAAGATTTTGCATCTAAAGTAAAACTAGAGTAGGCCTTTGGCGATTTATCATTTTCAGAAATAATGATGTTCATACCGTTCTTAAGCTTGTAGCCAACAGGCTCTTTAAATGTCTGGGCTTTTGCAGTATAAACCGATAGGAGAGCTAGCGTTGAAAGTGCAATTGTTTTAATGGTGTTCATTTTATTTTTTTATGATTAATGATTTAGTGATTGGGTTAAATGTTAAACAAAACTACAGTTGATTGATTTATTCGGCTATATCCAGGTGGTAGAAAGGCAAAAAACCTAGACGAACGGGCGTGTATACGGAGTGAAACGGGGGGACAGATTTTTACAAATATATATTTTATTCATTTTGTTCATTATTTATTTGAGAAAAATATTCCTATAGGTTATGCTTAGTTTTATTCGTGACACTAATCTGATAATAATGAATTGTTTAATCGCTGATGACCACGAAATTGCAAGGAGCACAGTGAGCCACCTCTTACAGATTGAGCAATCGTTAAAGTTGATTGGAGTATGTGAAGATGCAACCGAAGCCTACCGAAATCTCGCTGCTAATAAAATAGATTTATTATTGCTTGATATTGAAATGCCAGGGATATCAGGTATTGAACATCTTAGTAACCTGTTTTTAGATAATAAGCATGATAATTTTGTTTTTATTCGCGATGTGGGTCTGATCAGGCGTTTAAAGCTCGATGAAATTAATTATCTGGAAGCGCAAGGTGATTACGTAAAAATTTATCATAACGAGAAAATATTTGCGATTCATTCTTCGCTAAAATCAATAGAAGAGAAGTTGCCCGGTAAAATTTTTATTCGTGTACACCGTTCGTTCATTGTAAATATTAGCCGGATAGACACTGTGGAGGGCAATACTCTAATTATCCATAAAAGTTTTGTGCCCATATCTGATGCTTACAAAACCATTTTAAATAAAAGAATGCAGATACTATAAAACATCTCCATGAATAGAGAAAAAGATATGGGACTGAATACTTGGGTTGATGTTTTAGTGTTGCAGGATGTATCAGCTGATCAGAAGCACTTATTGAATTGTCTGAACGAATACGATGTTAGTTTTAAAGTAAGTTCAAATGCAGCAGAGGCTTTACAAGATCTGGCAGACACTTCTTTTAAGTTGATACTGGTAGATGTATATATACTCGAAAACAGTGGGTTTACGCTCTTGCCTCAATTACCCGCAGATATTCCGGTTGTAGCCATTATTCCGTACGATGCAGAAGTGTTGCAAAGCAAATGTTTTGATGCAGGTGTAAGCGGCTACTTTACCAAACCCATATCAAAAATTGAAGTAGTGGGGATATTAACCCAGTTTTTGCACAATGAAACATTGCAGCATCAAACAAATGGACATGAATCAGGATATGAAGCCATAGATTTAACTTACCTGAAAGAAGTGAGCATGGGTGATGCAGACTATGAACAGGAAATGACTGTTAAATTTATCGAAATTATCTCTACCGACCTGGAAAAATTACACTCTTGCCTGGCCGCCGGCCGTTACCATGAACTTAAAAGTGTAGCCCATAAAATGCTTTCAACTATTTATGTAATGGGCCTGGGCTCAAAGGTAAGTACACACCTTCATGCCATTGAGTTTGACGATTTAAGTAAAGAACAGCTCTTGCAGCAGGTTCAACTGGTTGCCACAATCTGCACAAAGGCCAAAGAAGAAGCACTGGCATTTCTAAACTCCTGAAATATCACATGCTTTTTCTTTGGCCCCTTGGTTATTAAGCATATTGGTGGTCGGGTGCCGACCTGAAACTTCTGTCGCCAATAAAGTCTTTTATTTCCCTAATCGTTTCTTCTGGCTCGCTGATATGCGGAAAATGACCGGTAGCTTTCATTACCACCAAAAAATTATCAGGTGTGTTTTTGTGGATATATTCGCCAGCAGAGAGTGGGGCCATAATATCGTATGAACTTTGTAAAGTAAGGCTTGGGACTTTTAGTTTTCTTAAATTATCCCGGCAGTCGGTTTTAAAAGTAGCCATGGCAAAGGCTAAAGCCACACTGGGCTCGGTAGACTCGAAACATTCCTGTAAAAAATCGGCAAGTTCAGGTTGCGATGGTTTATCCATAACAATTGGTGCCAGCGCTTTACTCCAGCCTACATAATCGGTTGCAATGTGCTCGAAAATAGTCTCAATATCTTCAGCATTAAATCCACCGATATAATCCCTGTCATTCAGGTACCTGGGCGAAGGGCCAATAAATACCAGTTTTTTAAATGCTTCGGGCATCTGTAAGGCCGCAATCATACCAATCATGCTGCTTACTGAGTGGCCAATAAAGATAATATCTTTTAATTCGAGCGCTTCAATGATATCAATAACGTCGCAGGCATAGCCTTCTAAAGTAGCATATTTTCGCTTGTCGTATTGGCTCATATCCGAATCGCCGGAGCCTACATAATCGAATAATACAACTTTATAATCGTTGAGAAACGCATCGGTTACGAATTTCCATGAACTTTGGTCGCAACCAAAACCATGGGCAAATATGATCACCTGGCGACCTTCGCCAAGAATTTTTACGTTGTTTCTAATGAGCGTGGGATGCAAAATAGTTTGGTTTTTAATGTTTCATTAAGTTAAACAATGTTAAGGGATTTTTCCAAAAAAAATAAATAATGAACAATATGTAACGATAATGCATGAACAGGCTATATTTTGTTTGTAATCGTTATCTTGCCTTACTAAAACGATTAACCAAATATGAAGAATAGCATTTTTATGTTGCTTATGGCTTGTTTTTCAGCTTTTTATGCAAAAGGACAAGTGAGCTTAAAATCATTCAAAAATAACGGAGTTACCGTTTCTTCCAATAAAAATGAACTGGTTTTAACCTGGCCCGTTGGAAAAGGGGATATGGGGAAAATGGTTTTAAACCTCGATAATACCAAACCTTTGTTTAGTAGCTTGCAGCTGGGGAAAAAAGGTGCTTTAAAAGAAATTGTAACTAATCTTGATCCGGCGTTTGTGTTGAGAGTAGGTAAACGTACTTTAAGCCCTTCGAGCGGGGGTTGGGATGTGTTTTTTGATCGGGTACCTACACGACCATATACCACCAACGCCGTAAAATTCGAAAAGGGAGCAGCCAGTGTCAGCACTCAGGGTAGCCAAACCATTATTAAAATAGCGGGTTTAAGCGCCGAAACTTTTAAGGGTGCTTTAGAAATTACATTGTATAACGGGAGTCCGTTGTTTAATGTTGCTGCGGTAGTATCCACTGCAAAAGATTCTACGGCAATTCTGTATGATGCCGGTCTGGTTAATAAAAAGGATATGTGGGCTAATATCGTTTGGTCAGATGTGAAAGGACAGCTTCAAACAGAGAAAGCGGTAGAAACAGATGCAGCTAAAACCCTCGAAGTGAAATACCGCACCGTAATTGGAGAAAATAAGGCTGGCAGTTTGGCTTTGTTTCCGGCTCCGCATCAATATTTTTATCCTTTGGATGAAGCCTTCAATCTTAAATTTACATGGAAAGGTGGTAATTATTTAAATCTGATTCCTGGTTTCGGTATTGGTATCCGTCAGGACCCTTTGGGCGATAAGCGTTATGTACCCTGGTTTAATGCGCCACCAAATACACAACAGCGCCTTAATTTTTTCTGTTTATTGAGTACCGGCAAAGCAGGTGTAGTTTTGGATGAAGTTAAAAAGTTTACACATAACGATTCTTACGTTCCGTTGGCAGGTTACAAAACCATGGCCAGCCATTTTCACAATGAATTTATTTCAGATGTGGTACTCAGCGGGAAACCTATTCCTGAAAAGCCTGAGTTTGTTGATGTGCTTAAAAAAACGGGTTTAAATATTGTTAAGCTTGCCGAATTTCACGGACCGGGCCATCCAAAAGGACCAGATTCTATTCGTCTAAAAGAACTGGATGAGCTGTTTAAGCAGACCAAACGATTATCTGATCCAAACTTTTTATTGTTACCTGGAGAAGAAGCCAATAATTTTTATGGCGGCCATTGGCTGGCCTTTTTTCCCAAGCCGGTTTATTGGATCATGTCGAGGCAAAGCGATAAACCTTTCGAAAGCAACGATCCGAAGTATGGAAAAGTTTACCGGATTAACGATAAAGTAGAAATGCTAAAGTTGCTGGAACAAGAAAAGGGTTTAGCCTGGACGGCCCATGCCAGAACGAAAGCATCAACAGGTTATCCGGATAAATACAAAGACGAAGATTTTTTTAAGTCAGAAACCTTTTTGGGCGCTGCATGGAAAGCCATCCCGGCTGATCTTTCATTGCCAACATTAAGTAAAAGGGTATTGAACCTGATGGATGATATGGCTAACTGGGGGCTGAAAAAACATGTAATTTCTGAAGCTGATATTTTTACCATTACCGAGCAGAACGAAATGTATGCGCATTTAAATGTGAATTATTTACAGCTGGATAAAGTACCGAATTATGCCGATGGATGGCATCCGGTTTTGGATGTGATGCGACAAGGGAAGTTTTTTGTTTCTTCTGGAGAAGTATTGATCCCGGCATTCAATATTAACGGAAAGGGTGCAGGAGAAATCTTGAAAACTGATGCTACCGGTAAAGCCAGCGTTAATATGCAGTTGAAATGGACTTTTCCTTTAAGCTTTGTAGAGATTGTATCGGGCGATGGGCAAAAGGTTTATCGTAACCGGATTAATTTAAATACTACGCAGGCTTTTGGTCAAAAGGATTTCAAATGGCCGGTCAACTTAAAAGGTCGTAAATGGGTAAGGGTAGAAGCCTGGGATATTGCAACCAACGGCGCTTTTACGCAGATGGTGTGGTTGGAGTAATGAACCGCTTTTAAGCATAGCTGTCATCCTGAGGGTTAATTTATTTCATAAAAATCAATATTAGTAACAGCCCATTCAGTGTCGTCATTTCGAGCGAAGTGCAACGTAGTCGAGAGATGTGTCTCGATAGATTTCTCCCCGCCTGTACGGGCAGGCATTCCACTGCATTCCGGTCGAGATGACGACGTTTTTTATTGAAGTATTAATGTAGCGAAGTTCCCTCGGTACCGTCATTTCGAGCGAAGTCGAGAAATCTATCTCGAGTAGATCTCTCTCCGCCTGTACGGGCGGGCGCTCCACTGCGGTCCGGTCGAGATGACGACTTTGTGATAATGATTTTTCACTACATCACTTCAAACTTAAACTTCCTGATGGCGAGGTAGAAAAAAGTAACGGAGTATAAACCAGCCAGTAAACCTGCACAAACTGCAGATGGGGTAATGCCGAAATCGTGGTTAGGCGGGAAGGAGAAATGCAGTGCAAGCATAAAAGCAAAAACAATAGCAATACTATACAGCCCATTAAGGCCGGCTTTCTTTAGAATAAAGGAATATCCTGTTATTTTTTCGTCCACTTTATAATTAATGGCTTCTGAATGCTGTAACTCCTTTATTTTCTTTAAAATATCAAAAGTAACCATAAAAGGGAGCAATGCAGACATAGGCAGTAAAAACCTGGCGAGGTTTTGCTCTCCATTAAAAAGATGTACCGAATTTTGCATCTTAAAAGCAAAATAAGGAACAACAGTATTCAGTATGGTATTGGGAATGAGGTGCAAAAGCAGGTTTTTGCGCACAAACTTCCGCCAGTTAGATACCTTGGTCTGCTCATCGTATTCTACATAATCAGACATCGGCCAATTCGTTTATATTTTCCTTAATTAATTCCATTGCCCTGGCTTTGATCTGCCAGGCATCAAATTCCCTTAAAAAAGATTCATTAGACATAAAAGAGAAATCCAGTTGTCCGTTAAAAGTGCTGCACACCAGCGTATTGGCATTTCTCCATGGAAAAGCCACCGTGGGACTGTATATGGTTTCAATCTTGAAATTCTGGTAATCCTGCCGTATGTTTAAAAGCCCCATGTTGCTTAATGTCACATCGTGGGTGCCTTTTGTGGTCCTCAAAAATCCGATCATTTTATTTACCGATGAATGGAAATATTCGCTCATGCTTAACAGATCATAAACTTTCATTTCAGCAACTTTTGCATCCAGGTCACTTTTTAACGTCTGTGCTTTTGTCCAGAAACTATTTTCAGTTTGATCGAGCTTTAGCTCAGCAATGGGTGCAAATGCAAACATGGTATCTTGTTTAATGGCTTCGACAAAGCGCCTGATATCAACCGGACAGATCACCTTACCGTGAGCTTTTTCTCCCTGCACCTGTTTAAAGGCTTCCATAAATGCCACACAGATGGCGGCATGCACAGTGGTATTTTCCGCTTTGCATTTCAGTAATAATTTTTTGGTGTTTTCGGTACTGATTTTCCAGTGAACGGCATAATTACTCCGATCTAGATTGTGATTTGAAGTAGCCTTAAAAAAGAAAAACAAACGGCCGAGTGCTGCAAAAATCTTTCCTTTAAAATGGGCGAATTTGGTGATGGAAAAATCTTCGGGCAGGAGATCGTTTACCGAAATAAATGATGGATAGGGTGCAAGCTCCTGTTCGGGATTATCAATCAAAGTCATCAGTTCGCGCAAGAGGTTTAAAATGGTGGTGCCATCACAGATACAATGCGGAAGTACGAGTAAAAGATCGGATTCAGTTTCTCCTTTTAACCAAACTACCCTTGCCAATGGTTCGTTTTGGGTATCGAACAGTTTGTACCATTCCATTTTAGATTCCGCGAGCCAATCCTCGTTGGTAAAACGTTCAGCAATCCTAACAGGTATTTTACCAATGTTAGCGTTCAGTATAAAATAAGGGACTTTGCCAGTTGCATCGATATTCATCTGCAGTAGCGGATGTTTCTGCTGTATTTTATGCAATGCCTTGTGCAGGTTTTCTTTGCTGATACTGCCTAATATCTTAGCTGTAAAAACACAGTTTAAAGGGGTTTTAGCATCCACATGCATAATTCTTTCTCCTAAAATTAATCTTCTTCTCATGCGGTTGCGCTTAAAATTTCAATGGGTTGTACGATCTGGCTTTTAAGTATGGATATTACCCGCTCTTTGATTGCTTGGGCTTCTACAAAAGGCACATAGCCTTCGCTGGCCACAAAAGTAAAATCCATCTGGTTGCGGTAGGTAGAAGCAATCATGGTAGTGGTATTACCTAAAGGTCCCATTACCGAAGGACTAAATATAGCTTCTACTTCAAAATGTTGATATTGGTAGGGAATGTCGATTTTACCCAAATTAGAAAACATACAATCGTTACTCGATTTGCCATATTTTAAGAAATTGGTGAAATTTTTAAGTGCCGGGTGACAGGATTCCATCATCATCATGAGGCTGTATGGATTGAGTTTGGCCGATTTATCGTTCACCTCTTTTTGTAGGAACTTCACATTTTCCAGAAAATCTTTTTCGGGCAACAGGGAAAGCACGATCATTAAACCAAAGGCAAAAATGTGGTCTTTTTTAATGATCGGATTAAAATTCCTGATATCAACCGGAAGGGATATCTTGTTGAATGCTTTTTCTTTCCTAACCTCTTTAAAAGCGGTTAAAACGGCAGCACTCAACAATGTGTTTACGGTAAACTGATTGGTTTTACAGAAACTGATAATGGCTTTGGTCAATTCCTGATTGAATCTCCAGCGGAGCATAAAGTCCCTTTTACGTTCAATCGCTACTTTTTTGATAGGGATCATCCACAGGGCAAGTGTGGCAATTTTGCCGATCAAACCATTTTTGGTGCGGTTGCGGTAACTGTTCAATACCTTTGCCGGTATTACATCTTTTACGCCCATAATGGGAATTTCCTTGCCGATATCGGTATCCGGATCGTCTAAAAGCTGAAGCAGCTCAGTTAAAATAGAAAGTGCTGCGGTACCGTCGCAAAGGCAGTGGTGGTACACCATCAGGATTTCGGAAATGTTTTCTCCCTTTATCCAGGTAATGCGGCAGAGTGGCGCGGTTGAAGCATCGAAAACCGTTTTCCACTCCTGGGTCGATTCCTGTTCCCAGTGTTCATCACTTAAGCGCTCCACAATGCGTACCGGAATTTTAAAAACCTCGGTAAGATTGGTTACAAACCAGGGTCTCTTATCTTCATCAAAGCGTATGGCTGCAGTTAACCAGGGGTGTTTTTTCTGGATTTTGAACAGGGCAAACTTTAAATCATCCTCCTTAATTTTTCCCCGGATTTTGAATGGTATTACAATGTTAAACGGGCTTTCGCCATCTCCGTATAACATCCTTTCGCCAAATAGCAGTTTTCTTTTCATTTAGGTTAGTGTTGTATAAAACTCGCCATCTCGACTGAAACGCAGTGGAATGGAGAGATCTATGTACGATAGATTTCTCGACTGCGTTGCACTCCGCTCGAAATGACGATCTGGGATTAAACCGCTTCTAATGTTGTTGTTCTGGCAAAATCCTCCAGCAATTGTACTGCTTTATCATTGCCACCAGCGGCAATAAATGTTTCTTTTATTTTTTGTGCGGCCTTGCGGTATTTCGGGTTTTCCAAAAGCATGAAAATAGTGTTTCTTAAATCGCTGATGCGTAAACGTTTATAGCGGATGCTCACGCCACAGCCTGCGCCTTCAATTAATTTTGCCGTATGGAAATGATCGTAGGCAATAGGTGTAATCAACATCGGTAAACCATTGGTGAAGGTGTCGTTTACGGTATTAAAACCTCCGTGACAGATTACAGCATCCATGTGCGGCATCAGTTCTGATTGTGGCACAAAACCGTTTACAATAAAGTTATCGGGCCATTTTTCGAAAATATCCGGATTGGTTGCAGCTACAATGGTTACGGGTTCGTTCTCGAAAGCGGTAATCAGTTTCTGAAAGAATTCCTTACGGATATCAACAAGCAAAGTCCCTAATGAAACAAATACTTTTGGTGTAGTTGCCTGACTTAAACGTTCCCAATCAAAAGGCGCTAAATTTGGCCTGCCTTTTACGGGGCCAACAAAATGCATGTGCGGTGGTTTTTCTTCAAAACCGGCAAAAGCCTGCGAGGTAAAAACCATGTTCAGCTCGTGCGAATGAATGTGGATATCATCGCTGTAAATGCCCACTTCCCTTTGTAAGCCCTTAATCAGGTTTTGTTGCCATTCGAATATTTTAGGTGCGCTGTTGGCGGTATCGCCCATTACATCGGGCGGTACCGGAGTAGTGGTAACCGATGGAATGCCTTTTAAATGTGCACTTAATGCACCGGCAAAGGTAATGCAATCGTTAATAATTACATCAGGTTTCCATGCATCCACAAAGTTGTTCAGACCTTTCATCATCATTTTGGCAAAAGGCACATAAGTTTCTTCGAGGGCCAGTTTCATCACCTCAGGACCAGAACAGGCAGGGCCATCATCCTGACGTTTTAAAATACGTTGTATTTCATCAGCATATTCAACCAGGTCTTCTTCCGGGTAAATAAATTCGCCACCTTCGGGCAAATGCACCTGGGCAAGCGGGGTAATGCCAAGCCATTTTACTTCATGGCCACGGGCCAGTAAACTTGCGCCAATGCTTAAAGTTGGACTGATATGGCCAAAAAAAGGCGGGACAACGAAAAGGAATTTTGACATAATGTATAATTTAACTGATGAAAACGTTTGAGGTTCTGTTGCTTAAAGCTTCCAGTAAATCGGCGGCACTTTCTGTTCCACCTGCCTGGATAAAAGATTGTTTAATTTGCTCTGCAGCTGTTTTATAACTGTTGTTCTGCAGCACTTTATTTACGGCTTCTTTAAGGTGACTGGCTTTAAAACGGTTAAAGTTTAAGCGTTCTCCGGCACCAACCCTGAAAACACGTCCGGCTACATGGCTCTGGTCGTAAGCAATCGGGATCACTACCATGGGCAGTCCGTTCATTAAAGTTTCGCAAACGGTATTGTGGCCGCCATGGCAAACCACGGCATCAAGGTGTGGTAAAAGTTCTAATTGTGGTAACTGGCGCTGCACGGTAAAATTAGCCGGCCACTCGTTAAATAAAGCAGGATCTGAAACCACTACCACGTGCAGGTCTTCATGGCTAAAAGCCTCGATTACCTTGGCAAAAAATGCCTTTTTATGTTCATGATCGAAGGTGGTACCAATGCTTACCAGTATTTTAGGTTGGGTAATGTTCTTAAATGCTTCCCAGTTAAAAGGAATAGTTGTTTTGCGGCGGTTAAAAACAGGGCCTACAAATTTAAAATGTTCAGGTAAATCCATCTCGCCAAAAAAAACGCGCGAGGTAAATACCAAAGTAGCCAAATCGGAGCAGGCAATAGAGCCGCTTGCAGTAATGCCAAATTCTTTTTGCAGTTCTACAATTTGGTTTACTTCCCATTCGTGCACTTTTGGCAACTCATCCATTACTTTTATCGCCGCCGGGGCAGTAACCGAAGTAACATAAGGATAGTTTTTATTGGTTGCAGCAATGGCACCGGCAAACATCTGGTGATCGGTAATCACCAAATCGGGCTTAAACTGATCGAGGAGATCGGCAATGCCTTCATAACTGTGCCTGTTTAGCGGAATCAGCACTTCTTCGTACAGAAATTTGATGCTATCGATGCCGTAAACGATTTTTTGGGTGATAATATCGAGGTATTTTTCTGAATCTTTTTTCTGCTGGTCGTTCTGGTCGTAGCTGATCACAAGCAACTCGCTGCCCTCAGGAAGTTTATCGCCCAGCGATTGATCTAAAGTAATCCATGCTACACGGTGGCCTCTATCCAATAAAGCTGCACCCATACTCAAAGTTGGGTTAATGTGGCCGGTTAGGGGAGGAACTACAAATACGAATTTTGCCATCTGTGTTTAATTTTATTTTTCCTGGAAGAAGTTTAATAATGCTTCTGCAATAACTAATGGTTGTTGGATTGGGATATTATGATCGCCCGGAACGGCAATTAAATCTGCATTTTCGATCAGCTCATCAAGGTGCTTTCCTGCATTTAAACAATTAGAATCGGTACCATACAGTAATAGGGTAGTTAATTTTATGGTTCCGATTGCCGGGGTGCCGAAAAAGTCTTTTTCAAGCTCCATATCGGTTTTGATCGAAGTTTGATAAAAAAGGTATTCGTACATGCGGTGGTTGCGTTCCATCTGTCTTTTGCCCATTTTAACTTTGGTGGTATCGGTAAAATTTTCGACGTAATGTTCCAGAAACTCGCGGCTGTACTCGTCAATAATGCCCCTTGTTTTATCATCGTTTGGATCGGGCGCCTCTATTACGGCCAGTTTGTTAATACGCTCCGGAAAACGGATAGCCATTTTTAAGGCTATCAATCCGCCAAAACTATAACCGCCCAAATGCACTTGCTGCAGGTTTAATTCCTCCATAAGTGCAAGCAAATCGTTAGTCATGCTTTCGAGATCATAGCCGAGCAATGTTTTTTCGCTCATACCATGACTTTTCAGGTCGTAAAGTACCACATGATATTTTGTGGCCAGCAGCGGTGCGATATTAAAATAATAGACAGAAAGGTTACTGAACATCCCGTGAATGAGGATGATGGTTTCGGCAGCCCCTTTGTTGAGCTCCTGAATATGAACCGATTTGCCGTTTACCGTTATGACTGGCATTCTTCGATATAAGAGATGATCATACCCAGGTTTAAGTTAATCAGCTGATCTAAATCCATTGACGATAACCAGCCCGTAAAATCGATCTGCTCACCAAAATGTGCTTTGATTTTTTCGGAAAAGGATACAATTTCAATGCTGTCCATTTCGAGGTCTTTGGTGAAAGAACTTTCGGGGGTGATATCCATTTCTTCAACAAATTCTTCGCCGATTACTTCAGTGATAAATTTTTTCATGAGGTCGAAAATTTCTTCGCTACTCAGTTTCGTAGTTGCTATAGTGTCCATCCGATGATATAGTTTTTATGTTTGATTGTTTTAATTGTAGTGTTATTAATGCGTAATTCTTCGCCGTTTACTTCCGTTACGGTATAGGCTTTGGGGTTGCCCTGTAAGCCTTTGCCCAGGTATTTTCCATAAGCTTCTTTGGCTACCCAAAAACGGGTTGCCCATTCAATTTTGTCGCGGTTTTGCAGCAGGGCCATCTCATGCTCATTAAAAACAAGATCAAAAAAACCTGCGCTGCGTTCTTCTATATGTTCGATATCGATGCCAACAGATTCGTTAAAGCGGGCTATGCCAACGGCATCGGTGCCTTTATGCGCAATAGAAATGTTGATATCATCCGTTAAACCACCTTTAACATAAGGTTTGCGGTGTTCGTCTGAATAAATTTCGAAGGTAATCGGGTAGCAGGCCTGGTTTTTCTGCGTATTCAGTAAATTCCTTACCGCATCTTTTGCAGCCACACGACTGATCATCCAGGTTCTTCTTTTATTGGGCAAAAGGTTGTTGTGATGTTTCTTTTCCGTTTGGTTGAAGTACCTTTTCAGGATAAAATCCCATGATACCACACGTGTGTAAGCGTTACCGAAAAGAAAAACACCAGGTGCAACTTCTTCTGATAAACGGTTGTGTAGTGGCGACATGGATACATTCCAAAGCGGTTCGTCTATTTCGAGCCTGCGGTTCTGCCAACCCGAAATAATCAACCAGGTAATACCATCCCTTTTCATCACGATATCGGCCGTGGCAAATTCATCATTGATTTCGGTTAGCACGCAGGTACATTCGAAAGTGCCTTGCTGATCGGCCATATCACCGAAAAATTCTATTTCCTGAATTTTAACAGGAAAAGCAATGCGGTCTTTTTCTAAAGTGAGCTGCAACCACAAACCGAACAACTGACCGGCGTTATCCAATAAAGAACCTTTTCCTCCTGCAGCTTCGATAATACCGGTAATTCCTTTTTCGCCAACAGCGACTAGTTTTTTGATACCCTGGTAATCTGGTCCGTGGAACATGTGTGCATCGTAAATCTGTTCGGATGTACGGTCGATATCCAATAACCTTCCGATGTCGAAATTCCGGTTTGGAGCAGGGCTTAACTGTGCTGCAAGCTGTACTTCTGCATTGGCAAAACGTTCAAGGTTAAGGTAAACCCTTTGTTCGTCTTTCCACTCGCCTGTTACGGTTTCCTGAAAAGGTTTAACAACATTCATCCATTGGAAAACGCGCATATTCATAATTTTTTGCACTTTTTCTTCGGGCGATTGCGCATTGGCTATTTCGGCAAATACTTCAAAAATCATGGTCATCGGAATCACCGGATCCATATCTTCTACGGTTGGCCAACCTTTTGGCTGCCTCAACAGCGAGTGATCGATAAGGTAAGGGCAGTTTTCCAAACTTACATCCAACGTTTTGCTGAATGCTTGTCTGACTGGTTTTTCCGGCGTGGCTGGTGCCCAATTAACTGGCTGATCAACCTGAAACGCAGCATTTTCGAAAAGCCCGATCATTTCGCTCTGCATGTTGATCATTTCCATCACATTTTCATTAAAAGCCTGTAAAACGGGATGTTTAGCTTCTACAAAAGTTTTAGGTTGTGCTGGCTGAGCTTGCTTAATGGTTAAACCTTTAAGCGTTTGCAGGTTATGGATAATTGGCGAACCGAGTTCGAGCTTAATACCTTTGTTTTTTTGCGGTGGCGTTGATTTAATGTTGCCCAGGTAATGAAGCCCGATTTCTTTCCCTTCGACAAAAAGTGCAGCCAAAACCCTTTGCAATTGCGTAATGCCCGAACGGATGGGCACGTTGGCACTAATGGTGCTAAAATCTTTGCCCCTTAAAGTATCGTCGATAAAGCCCACCAAACCACCCGAACCTACCTGGATAAATACACGTGCACCCTCTGCATACAGTTTTTCGGTAAGTTCGCGGAAACGCACGGGTTTAATCAGGTGTTCGGCACTTAACTGGCGGATGGCTTCGAAACCCTCGGGATAAGTTTCCAGGGTAGTAGCCGACCAAAGCGGCGTTGTGGTTTTCCTGAACTGCATATCCTGCATGCCCTCGAGGATCAATCCCAGTTTATCGGCCACAAATGGTGAGTGGAAACCCGACTGGAAAGGCAGGATCTGATGAAAAATCTGTTTCGCTTTTAATATCGGCACCAGCTCATCAAGCGCATTTTTACTGCCACAAAGAATTACCTGTTGCGGGCAGTTATCATTCGAGAGGTATAAATCAGTGATACTTTCTATAATGGGTTGAAGGGTAGCCAAACCAGCACCAACTGCAATAAAGCGCGAATCTTTAAGTTCAAAAGTTTCGGGGTTAAGTACTTTCAGTAAATTCATTACCGAACTTTCTTCTGCCAATTCCGAAGATCTTGCTGCAAGCCATTCGCCAAGACTGTGGCCTGCGTTCATATCCGATTTAACACCCAATTGTTTTAAAGCCTGGTCTAAAACGCTGCTTTTGTTCAGGATATTGAGCGCCTCGCTTAAAAGTCCATCCTGTTTGTCGTTCTCATCGATATTGATGTTGAAATAATCGGCTACCGATTTAATTTCGCCACCGGCAAGCCCGTCTAAACCCGGAAAAACGAAGGCTATTTTGCCATCGTTGGCCAATAAAGGCGAATTGGTGTACCAGATATCCTGTTTATTTCTCCATGGAGAATTTTTAGCTACAATTTTTAAGGCTTTTTTGATCCTTTCTTCGCTCGGGTTGAACAGTACCAAGCGGAAATTACCCTGCCCGATGCTATAATCGCCATTTTCGAGCGATTGGATCAAGCTTTCATGATTTGACCTTGCAATTACCAAAACCTCATCTTTTTTAGGACTATCATAAGCGCTTAATACCACATGGGCATTAATCCCCCCGAAACCAAAGGCATTTACGGCCGCTAATTTTGGTAAACCCGATTGGTTCCAGTCGGAAGCTTTCTGTACAGCAGAAAAACGGGTTTCTGCCAGTTGCGCGAGGGGCTCATCACAATGTAAAGTAGGAGGGATGATGCCGTGATACAGTGCTAAACTCGATTTAATCAAACCGGCAATTCCTGCTGCAGGCATGGCATGACCGATATTCGATTTAACGGAACCGATACCAGCCTTTGGAAGATCAGCATCCTGACCAAAAAACTGTTTTAGGGTTTCTACTTCTGTTTTATCGCCAAGTGGAGTACCGGTACCATGGGCTTCTAAATAGCCTATATTTTTACTTTCCAGTCCGGCATTTTTCCATGCTTCGGTAATGGCTTTTAACTGGCCTTTAACCGAGGGGCTCATTACACTGGTTCCGCTGCCATCACTGCTGATGCCCACACCTTTAATCACCGAATAAATTTTATCCTGGTCGCGGATGGCATCTTCGAGGCGTTTAAGCACCACAAAACCACAGCCTTCACCAATAATCAAGCCATCGGCATTTTGATCGAAAGGTTTGATTTTTTCTTGTTTGGATAAAGCACCCAGTTGTGAAAAAATACTCCAGAAAGCAGCATTCTGACCCAAATGTACACCGCCGGCAATAATCATATCGCAACGGCCGCTATTCAGTTCCTGCACGCCATGATCAACCGCAATGAGCGAACTGGCACAGGCTGCGTCTAAAGTAAAGGCCAAACCGCCTAAATTAAGCCGGTTTGCTACAAGCGAAGCCACTAAATTAGGGATTAATCCCATGGCAGTATCGGCGCTGAAACGGCCTTTACGCAACTGGAATTCGTGTTTTACCTTTTCTATTTCAGCCTCGCTCAATTGGGGCATCAGATCTTTCAGTATGCTCGAAATCTGCTCGCCTGTGCGCACAATTTCGATAGCACGGGTTGCCCCCGGACCTACGTAATTACCTTTGCCAATGATGATCCCTGTTTTATCGAGGGAGTATTTTTTTTCGAATACCGCTGCATCTTCGAGTGCCTGGTGAACCAGATCGAGGGTTAGCAGGTGATCGGGTTCGGTACCTTCAACCGCTAATGGTAAAATGCCAAAGCGCTGCGGATCGAACTGATGATCGGGGATAAACCCACCACGATTGCAGTAAAAACGATCAACGCCCCCCAGGTTTTTGTCGAAATGTACCGGATCAATCCGATCGGCCGGAACCTGTTGCGTAGCATCTACCCGGTTGATGATATTCTCCCAAAAGGTTTGTATATCCTTCGCACCCGGAAAAATGCAAGACATTCCAATAATTGCTATGTCGCTTTTTTTCATCTTGTTCGCTTTGGGAATAGCTATGTCCAGGTGTTTCCAGCCATGATTAATACCTGACTTTCTTTACCATATTTTAGTTCGTTAAGGAAAGTTTCCATTCCATCCTGTAGTGGGATCAGTGCAATTCCCCTGCGCTGGTATTCTTTCTCCAAAGTTGGCGAAACCATACCTGCACCTTTCCACGGACCCCAGTTAATGGCCATTACCTTACCCTGTATTTTCTGTTTCAAGGCCCAAGCATATTTGTCCATTACACTGTTGGCAGCGGCATAATCAGTTTGCCCGCGATTTCCGTAAACAGAAGCAATGCTCGAGAAAAGGATTACAAACTGGGTTTCTGGTCGTAATTGCTCGGCAAGCACCCTTAGTGGGGTTACTTTGGTGTCGAAAACACGTCCGAATGATTCGGATGTTTTATTGTGGAACAATTTATCTTCCAGTAAACCTGCACCGTGTACCACACCATCAATACGGCCATGTTCTTCGTAAACCTGATTAATCAGGCGGGTTAAAGCTTCTTCATCTTTAAGATCGAGCGATTCGTAAACCACGGTAGAACCGCCTTCTTCTAAAGTTGCAATGCAACGTAAAATCTGATTGTTTTTATAAATACGGTTGGTTTCCTGTTCAATTTCTGCAGGTTTTTTAATTTCTCCCTGTTTAATCAGGTATTGCCTGATCTCATCTTTGGTTTTTAATGCAGCACTGGCCTCATTTGCCGAGGCGATCGGATTTGCAGAACGGCCAACCAGGATGTATTTGCAAGGATAATCTTTGGCAAAATGGATCATCAGTTCGGCTGTAATCCCTTGTGCACCACCTAAAACCATCACCACGGCATCTTTATCCAAATGGATGTGTGCATCGGTTTCTGTGCTTAACTGGGTTGGTATCAGCTCCATGATGTGACGCTTATGGTCGTTGTAGATAATCTCGGAAGGTTTATCCGGGTTTAAAATTTCGTTCAGCGCCATGTTGGCAATTTCATCGGCCGACATTTTGGTTTCCAGACTGATGAAACGACATTTGGTATGTTCATACTCGCGATCCAGGCTTTTAAAGAAACCCGAATAACCCTGGTAATTCCTTAAGAAAGAAATATCAGACTGGTCGTTAAAATAGCGCTTGGTATCAGCAATCAGATACACCCATTTAACGGTATCGAAATTGAGTTTTTTAATGGTTGCAAAATGATCCAGGATGCCTGATTTCTTTTGCGCTTCGAACATGTTCATGATGATGAGTCCCTGATAGCCGTCCAAAGGATCTTCGAAATTGACTACATCGGCAATGGCACCATGTTTTTCTAAAAGCTTTTTGATTTTGATGGCTTGTCCGCCACCATCATCTGTTAAGGCAAAACGTTGTCCTTTTAAAATGGCGGCTTCGGTAACCGTTAAGGCCGCAGGAGTAAGCTCAAATCTCAAACGCGATAATTTTTCTTTAACGGTTCGATCATCGATGCTCTCCTCAATAAGCTTTTTTGCTTCGGTAAGCACCTCCGAGCTTTCCGCTTCAACATCTGCAATCCAGTTAACCAGGGCATTTAATGTTTTAATTGCCGCCAGTTTTTCCATTAAATCATCAGCTTGTTCGCTTTGGGCACCAAAACCGATTTTTTCTTTTAATGAAGCAATAATTTCCATCCTTTTGATCGAATCGATACTCAAATCAGCCTCAAGATCTAAATCCATGCCCAACATTTCCTTAGGATAACCTGTTTTTTCGCTTACCACATCCAGAATGGCCGACTTTAACTGATCAATCGAGAATTTTGCTGGCTCTGTCAGGCTTGCAGGCAGAGTCACAGGAGCTGGCGTGCTAACAGCTGTTGGTTGCGCAGTATTTTCGGTAATCCAATTTACCAAACTGCTCAAAGTTTTCAGTCCGGCAAGCTGTTCCATAATTTTATCTTCCGGAAGGTTTAGCTGAGAGAAACCACCCAGTTCGGTACGTAATGCACCGATAATTTCTACACGTTTGATGGAATCAATACTTAAATCGGCTTCAAGATCCATTTCCATACCCAGCATTTCCTGTGGATAGCCGGTTTTATCGCTTACAATCTGCAAAAGCACCAGTTTCAGGTCTTTTGCTGCAATTACAGGGGCTATTACTTCAATAGCTTGTGCCTGGGGTATCTCTTGTTTTATCGTGATCTGGTTTTCAATCCGTACGGGTTGAGATGTTTGGTATGATGTTAAGGGTTGATTGATGATCTGTGCCGGCATTGCAGGTGCCTGCCCTAAAAAGGAAAGCATAACATCGCGTTGTGCCTGAATCAGCATTTTCATGCTGTGCAGGTATTCCTGCATCATCAGGTCTTTGGCCGAGCCATTAGCCTGTTGATTTTCAGTTTGGGTAGAGGTGTTGTTCATAAGGGTAATCGGTTTAGTAATAGGTGATGCACCATTTGCCGGAAGTTTACCTGTTGACGGAACAGCGTGTTGACCGTTCACATACCAGATAGCCGGACTTTTTTTATAATTGGAAGGTTCATCCAGTTTGATCGTTTTAACTGAACGGCCTTCGAATAATTTTTCGAGTTTAATTTCGCGGCCGGTAGCCATATAGCCGGCCAGTGTGCCCAATAAATTGCTTAATTTGTTCTGACCCTGATCTTCGGTGTGCAGGATCACTTCGTCCTTACCGATACAGGCTTTGGTTAAACCGCTTAGCACCTTGCCAGGGCCAACTTCTACGAAAACCCTGGCTCCGGCGGCATACATATCCCTAAGCTCATCAACAAAAAGGACAGGTTTTATCAAGTGGTCGGTTAAACGTTCTTTTACAGCAGCGGCCTCAATAGGGTAGGCTTTTGCAGTGGTGTTAGACCATACCGGAATTTTAAGATCATTAAAGTTTACACCCGAAAGTACCTGTTGGTAAAGTACCTTCGATTTTGCAACCAACGGACTGTGGAAAGCGCAGGCTACTTCGAGTGGACGGAAGGATATTTTTGCATCCTTTAAAACCGTCACTAATTTGGCAATACCTTCGGTACTGCCTGCAATTACACATTGTGTTGGAGCATTAAAGTTTACCGGATAAACTTCTTCAATATCGTTTAGGTATTGTGCAAGATTTTCCTGTTTGGTACTTACGGCAAGCATGGTACCTGGATCGCCGTTCTCGACCGCATTCAAAATAGCTACAGCCCTTTTGGCACTAAGATGCACCAAAGCTTCTTCTTCGAAAGCTCCTGCAAAACAAAGTGCAGGCAATTCGCCATAGCTGTGGCCGGCAACCATATCGGGTACAATACCCAACGAGCGTAAAAAGTTGGCAATGGCCAGGTCTACAATCCCCAACAGTGGCTGGGCCATGCGGGTATCTTTAATCTGCTCTTTTTGTACTTTGGCATCGACATCGTTAAATACCGTGTTGGGGAAAAGGACCTTTTCATACTCCGGATAAGCTTTCAATAGTTTTCTCATTTCGGGGAAAACCACAAAAAGATCTCTTGCCATATTTACCCTCTGGCTACCCTGACCAGGAAACATAAAGGCAACTTTACCCTCCTGTTTTTTGGTTAGGTAGGTATCTTTACTTTCAACGCCCGATAAAACAAGATCGATTTTCATGACCAAATCTTCAGCATGGTTGGCTACAATGCTTAATTGAACTGGTTTTGCATCGGCAGTAGCCAAACTAAAAGCAATATCTTTCAGTTCGATCTGATCGTTCAGTTCTAAAAGGTTTTTAACCGAAACAAGGCGGTTTTTGGCTTCTTCGTAGGTATCGCCCCTGAAAACAAAAAGTTCAGATGGCCACGATTTTAAGATCGGATTTTCATTATTAATATTTTGGGCGCTTTCGAGTACCGCATGGAAGTTTGTACCGCCAAAACCGAAAGCACTAACACCTGCGTAACGTTTTTCTTCCATCCATAAACCTGCTTCGGTATGGAAAGCAAATGGACTGGTTTGTGCGTTATAAAAGCTATTCGGTGTTTTTAAGTTAATGGTTGGAGGTTTAATGCCATGGTAAACCGATAGCGATGCTTTGATTAAGCCTGCAATACCGGCAGCGCACTTGGTATGGCCAATCTGTGTTTTTACAGAGCCTAAATGTGTTTGCCCCGCTGTTGCACCTGCTTGGTTAAGCATATCGGTTAATGCGCTGATTTCAGTTTTATCGCCAACTACAGTGCCTGTACCATGTGCTTCTACCAAACCGATTAACGAAGGGGTGATTCCCGACTGGCTATAAGCTCTTTCCAGTGCATTTACCTGTCCGTTTTTACGTGGTGCGGTTAAGCCCAGGCTTTTTCCGTCGCTCGATCCGCCTACACCTTTAATAATGGAGTAAATGGTATCGCCATCGCGTAAAGCATCATCATATCTTTTCAATACAATCATGGCAATACCTTCGCCAAGGGCAATTCCATCGGCTTCGGCATCAAAAGTGGCACATCTTCCTTTTTTAGAAAGTGCGTGTGTGCTCGAAAACATCAGGTAATCGTTAATGCCGTTGTGCAGATCGGCCCCGCCGGCCAAGACCATGTCTGATTTTTCTAAAAACAATTCCTGGCAGGCCAGGTCAATTGCCGCAAGAGATGAAGCGCAGGCTGCATCAACAGTATAGTTTCTACCACCCAGGTTTAACCTGTTGGTAATCCTGCCCGAGATTACGTTGGCCAAAATACCCGGAAACGAATCTTCTGTCGTTTTTGGTAAAGCGGCGTCTAACTCTGCAGGCATTTCGCCAAAAATCTGTTTGTAATAGCCCCTAAAGCTGTAGCTGTTGGCAAGGTCGTTTCCGCCTTCGGCACCGATAATTACCGACACATTTTCGTTATCTACACCACCATCGGCATAACCCGCATGCTGCATGGCCTGCTTGGCCACCATTAGGGTAAGCAGTTGTGTTGGCTCAATAGCGGCAAGTGATTGTGGCGGAATACCAAATTCGAGCGGATCAAAATCTATCCTTGGGATAAAACCACCCCATTTAGAGTGCGACATATCGCCGGCTGTAGAATCGGGGTTATAATAAAGTTCTTTGTTCCACCTTTCGTCGGGCACTTCGGTTACCGAATCTTTACCTAAAATAATGTTACGCCAGTATTCTTCGAGGTTTTTAGCCCCGGGGAAAATACAGGCCATACCTACAATGGCCACATCAAGTGCTTTTGCTTTATTAACCGGAGGCGAAGGAAGTACTGCATTTAATATATGCGTATAATTTTCATCGGCTACATCCTGATGAAGATTGAGCAGTGACATCACTTCTTTGTGCATCGGTGCAATCTGACCGATCATGTACATGCCAAGATCGGTTTGCTCTGCCTCGTCTATTTTTACAAGTTTATCTCCACGTCTTTCAATTCCCTTTGCTGCAATACGCAAGCGGCCAACATTAAGCGACTCGAGTTTTGCCCAGATTTCTTTTTTATCCATCCCTTCTGCATGAAGTTTTTGTTTTTCTTCGTTAAAGAAAGTGGCAAATGAAGAGTTCAGGCAGCGGGTTTCGTGTCCGGGAGCAGTTTCCAGCAGCACGGTTTCGTTTGCCTGCATCGCTTCCTGCTGAAACTTATCTAAAATGGCTCCAGTACTTACCGCTTCTTTGGTGTATAAATAAGCTGTACCCATTAAAACGCCGATTTTCATTCCCTTAGCCGCCAAAGGAGCAGCCATTACCGAGATGAAAGCCGTAGAAAAAGCATCGTGGATTCCGCCAGCGAAGAAAACACTGATCTGATCTGCATTTTCTTCTTTTAACAAACGCTCGATCTGCTTTTCCCACAACACCATACTGGATAGGGGACCAACGTGACCACCACATTCGCGGCCTTCGAAAACGAAGCGTTTGGCACCTTCTTTCAAAAACATATCCAGCAACGAGGCCGAAGGCACATGTAAAAAAGTTTTGATACCTGCCTTTTCGAAAGGTTTAGCCTGCGAAGGTCGGCCACCTGCAATTAATAAAACAGGAGGTTTGGCATTTAAAATGTATTCCTGCTGTTCGTCCCTAAGCTCCTGTGGAGCAAAACCCAAAATACCTACACCCCAGGTTTTTTCGCCTGCAAGCTTTTTGGTTTCTTCGATCAGGTTTTTGGCTGATTCGCCTTTTAATAAAGATAATGCGATGAATGATAATGCACCAGCTTCCGAAACTGCATTGGCAAAAGGTGCAACATCGCTCACCCGCGTCATGGGCCCCTGTGCAATAGGGTAGGTGATGTTTAAATCCTGGGCAAGCGAATTGTTTGCCTTGATTACATTGATGGCTTTGGCTTGTTTAATGTGTCCGTAAATGGCTTCCTTTATGCCGAAGACCAATTTATCGAGCTTTTTATATTTGTTTACCAAATCGATCGATAAGGCAATATCCTGTCCCATTGGGAGGTAATCTGTTTCGAGATTATAACCGTTAAAGTATTTTTCCAGGCCATTGTAATCGGTATCTTCTGGCAATACTGGTGAATTTGGACGAACCAGTACCCGGCAATTATCGATCAGTTTGGTTTCTGTTCCACTTAATTTGCTGCAAACTGTTTTTAAATCTTCCGGTACAGCAGATTCGGGGAATAAAGCCAGCTGACTATCTAAAATAATCCCTGCTGCACCCTGTGCTATTAAAGAAGCGGCAGTATGAATACCTACACCGCCCTGAACCCAAACCGGAATGTTAACAGCTTGGATAATTCGTTGGAAAAGTACAAAAGAAGATTCGTAAGCAACGCGACCAGCACCTTCATTTCCTTTTACGATAATGCCATAGGCACCATTTTTTTCTGCTGCGCGGGCCGATTCAAGATCGAAAACCTGATAAATGATTTTTGCTGTGGTTTTGTTTTTTAAGGCAAGATCGAAAGGTGCAATAACCAAACTTACGTTTGCAGGTAGATCAATGTTAACTAATGCGGCCGAGTTGATGCTTACTCCAAAATCGGAGATGCCGGTAGCAATAGTTGAGGAAATTGCGTTTTCAGCTTCTTTTATACGATGTCCAAGACTGAGAACCGGAAAGCAATCTGCTTTTTGTAAATTGGAAACCAATCTACTATCAGGGATTTCGAAGGGAGTTACTCCAATAATGGCGTATTTGTTCATGGCTTTAGATTTGAATCTTCTACTTTGTTTGGTGGATGACTTTATATACGGCATAATGGTTCTTTATGCCGACTTTAACACGCAGCAATTCAGCTTTTTAGTGTTGAAATGAGTGTGTATGATTAATTAGACTAAGATACAAATTGGCAGCGTCAGATTTTCTGAAATGGAGCTGAATGAATGAACTGAACGATTATAAAAGACTAAAGTTTTCGTTTTAGGTTAAAATGAATTTTCTGAACAGAAAGTGTATTGTTTAAATGAAATCGATGTGTTTTTAAGGTTTTTTAGGATTTGAAAGCTAAAAATTAAGCAGTTATTGATTTAATATTATCAATTGATTAATTCGTATGGTTTATTTGTTAATTGATTGCTTTATTAGTGCTTAAGCTTGCGTTTTTATAAGTTCTTAATTGTTGATTATTCTCGTTTTTGCAGATTTGTCTGTGTAGATTATGTTTTCTTTGTCATTTTTTATGACTTATATCTTGTCTGGAATTTTTATATGAAAATTCCATAAAAACACCAAGTAGTTTTAATAATACATTTATTTATTTTTAATCATTATGTGTTGAGATCCGTTTGTTAGCTTTTTCCGAAGCTATAGGTATCTATAAATATTAAAAACACTATAAATCAAAAGATCTCTGTATTAATGGTTTAATTGGAAATTGTTTTTATATATTCGTGTTATAATCGTTAATAAGACGTTTAATTTAGCCAAATTCAAATCATACTATCGTGCGCCGTGGGTTGCCATTGGCAGGTCGGTATCAATTTAAATTATGAGTATTCAGCATTTTATAAAACCATTCGTTGTTTTAGCACTATTGGCCAATCTTTCGCAGGCCCAGCAGAAAACCAGTTACAAATTTGATTTCGGTCCAGGCAAGGTTGCCAAAGGCTATACCCAGGTTTTACCTATTGATGACTACAGCAAAGAAAAGGGGTATGGATTTGATTTTGACTCAAAAGTAAGTGCTGAAGAAAATGACGGTAAAAATCTTTTAACCAGCGATTTGGTTAAAAGTGATAAACCTTTTTATTTTTCTGTGGCTTTGCCCGAAGGGAATTATAAAGTGACTGTAACCCTTGGCGACCCTAAAAATGCAGCGCTAAGCACTGTAAAAGCCGAGTCGCGCAGACTTATGCTCGAGAATATCAAAACTGCTGCCGGCCAATCGCTCAGCAAAACCTTTGTGGTGAACATTAAAGATAAAAATATTGCAGGTGGGCAGGTTGTTGGGCTAAAGCCACGCGAACTAACCAAGCTGGATTGGGACGATAAACTGACTTTAGAATTTGATCGCCAAACTGCCCTGCAAGCTATCGAAATTACCAAAGCAGAAGATCAGATAACGGTTTTTCTGGCTGGAAATTCGACGGTTGTGAATCAGGATGATGAGCCCTGGGCCTCGTGGGGGCAAATGATTCCCCGCTTTTTTAAACCCGGCGTGGCCATTGCTAACCATGCAGAATCAGGTTTAACATTAGGCTCTTTTGCAGGGAGCAGGCGTTTAGCTAAGATACTGAGCATTATGAAACCGGGCGATTACCTGTTTATAGAATTTGGGCACAACGACCAGAAAGAAAAAGGACCAAACGATGGTGCTTATAAATCGTATAGCGAAAGGATAAAGACTTTCATTTCGGAAGTGAAGCAAAAGGGCGGGATCCCTGTAGTGGTAACCTCTACCAGCAGGCGGTCTTTTGGGACGGAAGGAAAAATTGTAAATTCTCTGGGCGATTTCCCCAATGCGGCACGTAAGGTAGCTGCCGAAGAAAAAGTTGCCTTGATTGATCTGAATGCTATGACAACAACTTTATTTAATGCCCTAGGTGAAGAACCTTCTAAAAAAGCATTTGTTCATTATCCGGCCAATAGTTATCCGGGGCAGGATAAAGCACTGGCCGATAATACCCATTTTAATCCTTATGGAGCTTACGAAATTGCACAATGCATTATTTTAGGGATTAAGGAACAGAAACTGGGCATCGCGAAATACCTGGTTAATGACCTGCCGAAGTTTGATCCGGCTAAACCAGATGATGTAAACAACTGGCACTGGCCCGAAAGTCCGAAAAGTAGTGTAGTTAAACCTGATGGCAATTAACAAATGGAGAAAATGAGAATAACATTGGTATTGCTGCTTTTTTCTTCGGCGGTTACTGTTTTTGGGCAAAACGCGTTACAGCCATTTGCCTTAAGCGAAGTTAAATTATTGGAAAGCCCCTTTAAGCGGGCACAGGAAACCGATTTAAAATATATGCTGTCGCTCAATACCGACCGGCTGCTTGCTCCATATTTAAGAGAAGCTGGATTAACACCCAAAGCGCCATCGTATGGTAATTGGGAAAATACCGGTTTGGACGGTCATATCGGCGGTCATTATTTATCGGCCATTTCGTTAATGTATGCCGCTACCGGCGATGTACGTTTAAAGGAAAGATTGAATTATATGGTTGCGGAGCTTGCCAAATGCCAGAATCGAAATGATGATGGTTATCTGGCGGGTATTCCGGGAGGAAAGGAAATCTGGAAAGAAATTAAGGCTGGTAATATTAAGTCATCTAGTTTCTCACTAAATGGAAAATGGGTGCCTTTGTACAACATCCATAAAATTTATGCAGGTTTATACGATGCCTATGCGGTTGCAGGCAATGCGCAGGCCAAGCAAATGCTGGTAAAATTAACCGACTGGTGTGTTGATTTGGTGGCTAATTTATCTGATCAGCAGGTGCAGGAGCTTCTTAAGAGCGAGCATGGTGGTTTAAACGAAACTTTTGCACATGTGTATGCCATAACCGGCGATCAAAAGTATCTTAAATTAGCGAGGCGGTTTTCAGATCAGTCTATCCTTAAACCGCTTTTAAAAAATACCGATGCGCTAAATGGCTTACATGCCAATACGCAGATCCCCAAAGTAATTGGTTTTGAGCAGATCGCTTTACTGGATAAAGATACTGCATGGGCTAAAGCAGCTAACTTTTTCTGGAAAACAGTTGTAGAACATCGCACCGTAGCCATTGGGGGGAACAGTGTACGCGAGCATTTTCATCCGGCAAATGATTTTTCATCTATGACAGAATCGCGCGAAGGACCCGAAACCTGCAATTCTTATAACATGCTAAAGCTTACCAAACAGCTGTTTTTGGCTGCTCCCGCTAATACTTATCTCGATTATTACGAACGCACACTCTATAACCATATTCTTACTTCGCAAAGGCCGGAAGGTGGTTTTGTGTATTTTACGCCCATGCGCCCGGGGCATTACCGCACCTATTCGAGTCCGCAGGAGAGTTTTTGGTGTTGTGTAGGCTCTGGACTGGAGAACCATGGGAAATATGGCGAGCTGATTTACGCACATAACGCAAATGATGTATATGTAAACCTTTTTATTCCTTCTACCTTAAACTGGAAGGAGAAAGGCATTCAGCTTACACAGCAGACACTTTTTCCTGATGCTGAAAATACTACGCTCAAATTTAGTTTGAAAAACAAACAGCGTTTTGCTTTACATTTCCGTAAACCTGCCTGGGTAGGGCAAGAAAAAATGACAGTTATGGTGAATGGGAAAAAGGCAGCTGTAAAAAATGATGTTAACGGTTATTGCAGTATCGACCGTGTTTGGGCAAGTGGTGATGTGGTTAATATTGCCTTACCAATGCACACCACAACTGAGTTTATGCCTGATGGTTCGGATTGGGTGGCTTTTCTTCGTGGTCCGATTGTGCTTGCAGCGTCACTCGATACTTTAAGTGAACCCAATTTAACAGCCGATGATAGCAGGATGGGGCACATCGCTTCGGGCGCTTTATTTCCAATTAGCGATGCACCGCTGGTTACAGGTAGTAAAAATACTTTAGCGCAAGAAATTACGCTGACTGATCGGAACACTTTAACTTTTAGTGCTCAAAATGCGATTTATCAACCTAAATATAAATCGTTAAAGCTGGTACCGTTTTATACTTTGGCCGAAAAGCGTTACGTGGTTTATTTTCCATATAGCAGTACAACGGCATTGCCCGAACGTGCCAAAGCGATTAAATTGGCAGAAGATGAAAAGATGATATTGGAGCAGAAAACAGTCGATTTGGTCAATACAGGCGAACAACAACCAGAGTCGGATCATCATTTCAAAGGTGAGCAAACCGATAACGGCACATATAAAGAAAGACATTTTAGAAATGGAAAAGGATGGTTCGGTTATTCACTTAAAAACAAGGATTTACTGGCTAAGAAGCTGATCTTAACTTATTACGGGAAGGATAAGAACAGAAACTTTTCGATATGGATTAATGGTGTTGCTGTTGAACACGTAAAGCTTGATGGGAGTAAAGGGGAGGCTTTTTATACACAGGAGTACGAAATTCCAAAGGCATTGCTAAAAGCAGAGCTGGAGCTGAAGTTTGTTGCGGATAGTGGCTCAACGATAGCGAATGTGTATGAAGTGAGGTTAGTGAAGTAGGTTTTGTACAATCAGATACGATCGTCTTCATTTCCTGTCCGTAGTGTTAAGCGCAGCGTCACTACGGATTAGTGAATAAGAATGAGTTTTTAAACCCAATAAAAACGAGTCGTAGACTCTTTTCTATTTATAATATCCGTAGCGCCCTTCGGAACTCTACGGACAGATTGGTTAAATCCTTTCCTGAATTTTAAAATCGATGCATATAATCCATAGAAGTCAAGTTTTTAAAAACTTGACTTCTATACTTTACTGTCGGATCAGCATTGATGTAAATGATTAAAAGATCTACTTAGCTTTCTTAATCCCTTCGCTGGTCATTACCACACGTTTCATTGTTCCATCACTGTTATAATTCAGGTAATCGATACATACCGAACGCCTAAAGCTGCCTCCATCGGTATTGATGGCGCCATTGTGGTAAATGAAATATGATTTACCTTTAAAATCAATAATAGCTTGATGGTTGGTATTCGAATTTCCGGCAATTTCATTTAAAATGCCTTTATATTCCCAGGGACCATTAATGTTTTTACTCATTGCATACACAATTTTTTCAGGGAATTGAGAGGCGTAAGACAGATAATACCATCCTTTTCTTTTGTGTACCCATGGGGCTTCGGTAAACTCGGGTACATCTACTTTCTGTATTGGCCCATCCAGTTCGATCATGTTTTTTTTCAGTTTGGCGTAATAACATTTCTGATTGCCCCAAAATAAATAAGCCTGACCGTCATCATCGATAATTACAGTTGGATCGATATCATCCCAGCTAATTTTTACATCGGTAGTCATATCATTGGTGATTAAAGCTTTTCCGATAGCATCTTTAAAAGGGCCTCTCGGATTATCGGCTACAGCTACGCCAATAGATTTGCCATGTATCGTGCCATGGGTAATGGCTACGTACCAATAAAATTTACCATCTCTTTCAATCACCTGCGAAGCCCAGGCATCGTCTTTCGCCCATGCAAAATCTTTTACATTGAGCGGCGATTTGTGTTCTTTCCAGGTAACCATATCTGCAGACGAATAACACAGCCATTCGTGCATTTCGTAAGTGTTTTTAGGCTTTGGCGGTACATCGTGCCCGGTGTAGAGGTAAACCGAATCGCCATATACAAAAGCAGCTGGATCGGCGGTGTACTTATCGGTAATAATTGGGTTGCCTTTGGCTACTATGATCTGCTCTTGTGCTTTAACTGTAAAGTAGGTAGATGCGAGCATTAAAATCAATCCGCATCTTTTAAAATTCTTTACCATACTTATTGTTTTAATAATTCTTTAAGTTCTTTTTCTTTAATGCTAAGGATGGTGCCATGCCTTAAACCTTTTGGTAGGCTGATTTTATCGGAAACATCGATCCAGTTTTTTAAATCTGTAGATTGGATTGCACCGTATTTATGATCACGGTACTTATCAAAATATACCATCCAGTTGTTGCCGGTTTTTAAGGTAGTTGGTCCTTCGGCCCAGTAATTTCCGGTAATCGGGTTTCCAGCTTTGCTGTAAGGACCAATTAACTGATCGGAATAAGCCATTTTAATGTTTTTTTGAGCTGGCTCACGGGTTTCGTCTTTTAAAAACATCACAAACTGTTTATCATCTTTAACGATAGTTGCATCAATTACATTAAAGCCGGGGTCGTAAAGAAGTTTAGTTTCTGAAAAGGTTTTAAAATCTTTAGTAGTAATATAATACATCCGGTGGTTGTAGCCACTTTCTTCTGTCGAAGCCGTTTCGTTAAACTTACCGCTAATGGTTGTGGCCCAATAAATCATGTAGGTTTTGGTCTGGCTATCGTAGGTTATTTCAGGTGCCCAGGTATTGCGTGCGCCTGCTTCTTTTGCCATAACCGGTATAAATTGTTGCTCGCTCCAGTTGATTAAATCTTTAGAGCTGGCATAACCAATGCCTTTATCTTTCCAGCTAACCGTCCACACCATGTGAAACAGGCCATCGGCCCCACGGATAATGCATGGATCGCGCATCAACTTGTCATTACTTACAGCAGGAGTGAGGAAAGATTGATCATTTTTTAATGCTGTCCATTTATAGGCATCGGTACTGTAAGCCAGGTGAAGCCCATCTTCGCCATTGCTTTTAAAGTAAGCGAAAAGATGAATTTCCTTTTTAGCCTGTGCCTGCACATTTAAAATAGCACAAATAAGCAGTAAAGCTGTATAGAATAGTTTCTTCATGATTTTATTTCTGCGTTACAACAATTACAAAACCGCCATATGGTTTCATTTTAACAGGAGGGGGAGATTTAAGGTCGATGCCTCCGGTTATAAAATCAGTACCCTCTTCGGCATCAATAATGATTTCAGCCTCTTTTGCGTTGAATTTTGAAAAATCAAGGTTGATTAGCTTATCCGAATTTTCGCCATTTATACCGGCGATATACCATTTCGAACCTGCTTTACGTGCCATCACTACAAATTTACCAGGGTAACCATCAATAAATTTAGTGTCTTCCCAGCTTGCCGGAAAAGTTTGCAAAAATGATTTTACATAAGCTGGTACTGTCGCCATACCATTAGGCGATTCGGCCAAATGCTGAACACCTGATTGGAAAATTACAGGCAAGGCCAGTTCGAATGCAGCAGTGGTTTTACGTTTAATATTTGGGATTTTAGATAAGTTCATCGGTGTAAAGTCCATCGGATCGAATATATTCCTCGTAAATGGAATAGTAGTGGCATGCAAAGGCTCCTCATTTGCATTGTTTTGATCGAAAGTGATAAATTCCATTCCCTTAATCGATTCCATGGTAACCAGGTTCGGGTAAGTGCGTTGCCAGCCTCTTGGCAAAGTTGCGCCATGGCAGTTTACACTTAAACCGAATTTTGCTGCATCTTCAAAAAGTTCAAGGTAATAGCGGATCATCGATTGACCATCACCTCCAAAAAAATCGACTTTTATGCCTTTGATGCCCATTTTTTGGAGCAAAGCAAATTCTTTTAAACGGTTTTCGTGTGTGGTTAATTTATTTTTTGGTGTATACTTTACGGTGTTCCAATCGCCGGCAGAGTTGTACCAAAGCAATAAACCTACATTTTTCGATTTGGCATAATCGGCCAGTTGCTGCATTTTTTCATAGCCTATTTTTGTGTCCCAATCCACATCAATCAGGCAGTATTCCCATTTCATATCAGCCGCGAAATCGATGTATTTTTTCTGTATGTCGTAAACAATCGAATTATCTTTCAACATGATCCAGCTCCAGGAAGCTTTGCCAAGTTGAAATAACTCGGGATTGATAGCTGTTTTTGTCGGAGCGGCTAAATCAGTCCCTAGAGTAGATTCGGTTACTTTTTTAAGGCTGCCAACAGCAATTACCCGCCAGGGCGTGTACCAGGGCAATGTAGATTCGGGATTTACATTTTGGTTGGTAAAAGCTTCTCTGCCGTCTGGAAAGCCCACCTGATAATTTCCTGCCGGCGAATTTTGCTTTAACCGGGTGGCACAATAACCGCCATCTAAGCCAACTTCGGTAACCAGCAACCAGGTATTCTTATAATTAAACAACGCAGGATAAACCCAACCTGCTTGGGTGGGCGCAGGCGTTCCTACACTGATCTCTTTTTTATAATATTCTTCGTACGATGGATTGGTGCTTTCCCAACCGGTTTTAGCAACCGACATGGGTTGCATCCAGGCCTTGGTACTTTCAAAGAAATGAAATGCCGTTTTTTCTTCAGTAATTTTTTTCAGTTGTGTATCTGCATCAGGAAAATAATAACGGAAAGCCACGCCATCATTTGAAACCTGAAAAATAACATCCATCTTTTGTGCCGATGCATTTTGCAGGTGCAAAATCCGCTTATTGGCCAGATATTGATTGTTTAGCCTTTTACCGTTTTTTAAAGTATAGTTATCTTTAACCAGCTCATTTTTAGAAACCGACAGTACGGTAAGGTTTTTAGCAAAATCTGCATCTTCGCGTATTAAACCAAGTGATGAATTTGCCAGTACAGGAGCAGATTTTCTGCTGATGGTATAATAAGCTTGTTTATTTTTAAGAAAAACGGAAACACTTAATTCTTTATCCGGGCTTGTAATTTCGTATTTAGTTTGCGCCTTAAGCATTTGGTTAGCCGAAAACAGCAAAAATATAAGGCTTGCAATTTTATATTTCATCTTCAATTATTTTAATTCTAATACCACAACCGATTGAGCCGGTAATTCTACCTTTAAACTGTTTCCTGATTTTTTTGCGCCGTTAAACTTGGCATTATGCACTTTATTGGCATCTGTAAAACTGTTTACATCGGTTAGTTTGGCCGAAGTTAAGATCTGGCCGGTAACTGTGCTCCATTTCAAACCATCTAAAACTGTGCTTAAAGCAATTTTCTTGTTCGGATCGAGGTTAACCAACGAAATATGGATTGCACCGCTGGCATCCTGCGAGGCAGAAACGTTTAAGGCTGGAATTTTTTGGTCGCCTACAGCATAATCAGGACTGGTAAAAGCAATTGGTAAGTATTTAGCATCCTGGTGCACTTTGTACAAATCAAAAACATGGTAGGTAGGCGTGAGGATCATTTTATCCTTTTCGGTTAAAATTAAGGCTTGAAGTACATTAACAGTTTGTGCCAGATTGGCCATTTTAACACGGTCAGAATGGTTGTTAAAGATGTTTAAGGTTGTGCCGGCAATAAGTGCATCGCGTAAGCTGTTTTGCTGATATAAGAAACCAGGATTTGTGCCGGGTTCTACATCCGTCCAGATTCCCCATTCATCTACCACCAGGGCTACTTTCTTTTTCGGATCGTATTTGTCCATAATGGCTGAGTGTTTGGTTACCAGCTCTTCCATTTTTAAGCAGTTTTTCATGGTCGAGAAATACTGTGCTTCATCAAATTTGGTTGCCGATCCTTTTACACCCCAGCTGCCTGTTGGGATCGTATAATAATGCAAAGTTAGTCCCCACATCTGGTTGCCAATATTTTTCATGCACGTTTCGGTCCAGTTGTAATCGCCCGAGTTTGCACCACTGGCAATCCTTTTTAACGGTGCACCCGGATAGTTGCGGGCATAAGTTGCATACCTGCGGTATAAATCAGAATAGTAAGCAGGAGTCATATTGCCGCCACATCCCCAGCTTTCGTTTCCTACGCCCCAAAATGTCACTTTCCATGGTTTTTCCCTTCCATTTTGGCTGCGGATAGCCGTCATTGGGCTTACTCCATCAAAATTCAGGTATTCTACCCATTTGGCCATTTCTTCAACGGTTCCGCTACCCACGTTGCCCGCTATGTAAGGTTCGCAGTCAATCATCTGGCAGAGATCTAAAAACTCGTGAGTTCCAAAGCTATTGTCCTCAGTTACGCCTCCCCAGTTGGTATTCACCATTTTTGGGCGCTGGTTTCGTGGTCCTATGCCATCACGCCAATGGTATTCGTCGGCAAAGCAGCCACCGGGCCAGCGTAGGTTAGGTACTTTAATTTTCTTTAGGGCATCTACAATATCGAGTCTGATTCGCCCTTTATTTGGAATAGTTGAATTTTCATCTACCCAAAAACCATCGTAAATACAACGGCCCAAATGTTCAGAAAAATGACCGTAAATGTGTTTGCTTACAATCTGATCGCCTGCAGGTTTAATGGTTAACTGCGTTTCGTTTTGCGCTTGTGCAAAAATGGCACAACAGAGCATGGTGGCAGAGAAGAATAGTTTTTTAATCATAATCTCTTGAATCTATTGGTTAAATGGAATTTTGATAACGTTAAAAGAGTAGGGCTTTAAAGCCAGGTTCAGTTTTTTGCCTTTCAGGTTAATGGTATGCTTTTGCGGACTTACTGCTTCCGGGTTATCGAAAGAGTTGAGTTGGTTTAAATTGCTGTTGGCTATTTCCTCGTTGGTAGCCTTGTTTCTGAGTTTCAATTTTCCATCCAGGTCAAAATCTATATTTTGTGCCTGGTCTGAGTTATTGGCAATTTTAATGATCAGTTCTTTTTTGCCTTTATCAGTTACCGCAGAAGCGTATAAACCATCCTGACCGGTAATGTTTTTATCGCCCAGAGTAATGGTTACCACATCGGTGCCTTTATTGGTCGAAAAAAGTTTCTGTACATAATAATCAGGCGTGCCGTACGATTTCAGGTTATCAACCCAAATCATATCGGGAGCCCATTGCCAGGCATCGATATGAGCAAAAAGTGGGGCATAAGAAGCCATTTGCACTACATCGGCGTTGCGCTCTAAACCTGTCATTAACGATGCTGAAGCCAACGCACTTTGCCAGTTGTTTTTATTGCTGCCGGTAATATTGCCACTGGCATGTACAGCATACTCGCCCACAAAAACCTTCGATCCGTTTCTGGGATAGCTATCATATCGGCCAGCATTTTTTAAAAACCAATCGGCCGGGCGGTAATAATGTTCATCTATAAAATCGGCATTGTTGCTTCTTAAAGTATTGTTCAATAGGTTAAAGCGGTCGCCGTCAGGGTCGGTACCCGAGCTGTTGATGAGTTTAAAATCAGGATATTTGGCTTTGATGGCTTTGGTAAAAATTGCCACCCTTTCTAAATATTGTGGTCCCCAGTTTTCGTTACCCACGCCCATCATTTTTAAATTGAAAGGTTTCGGGTGTCCTAAATCAGCGCGCATTTTGCCCCATTTGGTGGTGATATCGCCATTGGCGAATTCAATAAGGTCTAAAGCATCCTGTACGTAAGGATCAAGTTCATCAAGTGAAGCCACTTCGGCCGAGTTAAACTGGCAGGCCATGCCACAGTTTAAGATCGGTAAAGCATCCGAACCAATATCTTCGGCCAGTTGAAAATATTCGAAAAAGCCCAAACCAAAGCTTTGGTAATAATCGGGTGCAGGGCGATGAGCAAACTCGGTATTCCAGCGGTTCATAATCAGCTGTCTGTTTTCGATTGGGCCAATGGTTTTCTTCCATTGGTAACGGTTGGCCAGATCTGTTCCTTCTACAATACAGCCACCTGGGAAGCGGATAAAGCCGGGTTTCATATCGGCCAGTAACTGTACCATATCTGCCCTTAAACCTTGCGGACGGTTTTTCCAGGTATCGCCGGGAAACAAGGAGATCATATCCAGATCGATATTTCCATTGCCCTGGAATAAAATAGAGAATTTGGCTTTAGGGTCGGTTTCGGTAGCAGTAAAGCTAGCCGATTGCTTTTTCCAGTCGTTCCCCGTTTGATCGGGTGTTAGGCTTCCTTGCCCAATTACCTTGTTGCTGGCATCTTTTAACAGGAGTACCAGTTTAACCCCAGGCTTAGCTTGACGGTACATAACCGAAAAATCGTAACGCAGGCCTTTTTTTACACCAATTCCTTTAAAGCCCTCGTTAACCAGTTCAAAATCGTCTGTTTGTTTTTTTACCTGTAAATACCTTGGGTTGGCGGTGTTCACCTCCTTGCGGTTTAGCACCAATATTTCGCCTTCCTGTGGCCTTTTTCTTTGAATACTCCAACCCATTAAGGGTTTGGCAAACTCGAAAGAACGGTTTTTAATCAACTCGGCATAAATACCACCATCGGCACCAAAGTTAATGTCCTCGAAAAAAACTCCCCACATGTTAGGCTGCACTTTGGCAATAGGATGGTCGGTTTTTACTTTAATTACTTTTGCGGTTTGCGCTTGTACTTCGGATATGAACCCAATTCCAATTGTAGCATACACTATGCATGCAGAAAACACACTTTTTACAGGGTAATTTAATTTCATACGGTTTAATATTTGGAAGAATCTAATCGTAAAAGTAAAATATTTAAAATAATAAACGTTAATTTAACATTTATTTTTTTGTTGCATGTCAATTTTGTTAATAAATTCTAGAATATTAGCATTCTGAATAATGATATGACGCGCGAAAATTGGTCAGGGAGTAGTAAAAGGGTTTAGTAAAGTAACTTTTTACTTGATGTTTTTAATTTATTTTCAAGAAACCCTTAAAATCTTTCTTATAACATATTGTCATCATTAAAAAGCAGGATACTACAGGATGCACGTTAAAAATATACTATTTACATTCGGCTTGGATCATTTAACCGTTGTTACTACGCTTCTGTTAAGATTCGCTAACCAATTGCACATGATGAGCCTTCGCTACTCCAATATTTCTTGTATTGATGATGTTTTTTGCAGGGCTGTTTATGCCAGAAAAGCAGTTTTATTCCATCGAAAAATTAATATGGATTTCAAAAAATATCTTTTGCTTACACTTTTAAATGTATTTGCATTTTGTGGTTTCGCGCAGCAAAAAACTGTACCTGCTATTGCTAAGCCGGGTATTAAATTGTTTTTTGAGAAATCTTATTTGCAACTAGACCGTAGTTATTACAGCACCGGCGAAACGGTTTGGTTTAGTGCCTATCTGGTTAATGGAAAAAGCACCAGCTTAACCGCTACCAGCAACAACTTATATGTTGAGCTGGTTTCTTCAAAATCAGTTGTACTCGATAGTAAAATTATCAGAATTGATGGAGGTTTGGGCAAAGGCGATTTCGAATTAAAAGATTCCATTCCTTCGGGCTGGTACAACATTAGGGCATACACCAGCTGGATGCGGAATTTTGGTAATGATTTTGTGTTTCAGAAAAGGATATATGTAAGCAATAATATTGTGGAAAACGCTTCTTATTTTACCCGCAATGCGGAGAAAAAGAACGATGTTACTGCAACAGCCGGCAAAACAAAATCAATTGCGTTTTTCCCCGAAGGCGGTTCGCTGGTTGAGGGCATAACAAGTGTGGTAGCTTTTAAAACCAATGATGAGCTTGGAAACGGACTAAAAGCAACCGGAAGCATAATCTCATCAAAAGGCGATACCATTGCCACATTTAACAGTACCGAAGCCGGAATGGGCATTTTTGCTTTAACGCCTCAACCAGACGAAAAGTACCGCGTTACCGGGCAGTATGATCAGGAAAAATTCGCAGCAACATTGCCTGTTATATTGGGTAAAGGACTTTCGCTACACGTTACTACCGATTCGGCTAATATAAAGGCAGTAATTAGTGCAAATGCACCAATTTTTACCGAATTAAAAGATAAAACCATTACTATCATGGTAAAGCATGGCGGTGATGTAATTTATTCAGGCGCTATCAAACTCATCAAGCCTACAGTTTTGGTTACTTTTCCAACCAAAGGTTTTGCAAGGGGAATTTCGGCTATCACACTCCTTGACGATCAGGGCAGGCCTAATTGCGAAAGACTCGTATTTATTCAGGGTGATGAAAATATCAATATGGCCATCACGGCTGATAAGACAACTTATAAGCCACGCGAAAAGGTAACATTAAAGGTTAAAACAAGTAATGCACTTGGCCAGCCAGTTAAAACTTCGCTCTCTTTGGCGGCTGTTGATGAAATGATTCCGGATGATGGGCAAAATATCATGGCTTATCTGCTATTGCAATCGGAAATTAAAGGGGAGGTTAAAAACGCTGCACAATATTTTGATCTAAGTAATCCATCTCGGTTAAAACAGCTCGACTTACTATTACTTACACAGGGCTGGAGAGATTATTTATGGAAAAAACTGGCCGATTCGAGTATAAAAATCAGCTACATGCCCGAACCAGGTATTACCATTAAAGGTTCGGTAAGAGAAAAGCTGGCCAATAAACCACTGGCCAATATGAACATTACTTTATTTGGTTCTAATTTTACCGGCGATAAGCTTTTTACTACCAAAACTGATCAGGAGGGAAATTATTTCCTTGATGGCTTAAAATGGTTCGGAAACCAGTCAATTAAAATTTCATCAAAAGACGATAAAGGCAAAAAAGGTGGCTGGTTGCAGATTGATACCTTAATTAAGCCCTTAAACCTGGCTTCGCTAAAAATGCCACAAACGGGTATTCCAAATCCTTTAAATGTAGAGTTGGGTAAACGCATGGATTATAACCGTACTTATAAATTTGGCGATTCCATTACCTTAAGTGAAGTGGAAATTAAAGCAGCGAAGAGCAGGCAGGTTAATCTTTTTGAAGAAACCTTAACCAGTTTTGGTTATCCGGAGCAGGTTTTTAACATTACAGCAGCCGATTACTCGTATAAAGGACTGGAACATTTTCTGTTAACCAAGGCCAATGGCGCCATGCCGGTTGATGATACCGATAGCATTGGGAATGAAGGAGTGGCTTTTATTATTGAGGGAAAAAAAGTAAGGCCCAGGATTAAAGTAAACAACCGCGAAGAGCTGGTTACCGAACGGCTCGATTATTACAGTTTAACCATGGATCAGATCAGCCAGGTAAAAGTGCAGCATTTAATTGGTCGCTCTAATAATGAAGTGTATCTCATCAGTCTGGTATTAAAAGACGAAGCGTTGCGAGGTGCGAACTTAAACCTGCTGAACGTTAACTTAAATGGCTATTACAACGCCCGCACTTTTTATTCTCCCAATTATGCTAACCCAGCGACCCAAAGCAAAGATTTAAGGACCACAATATTCTGGAACCCCGGCGTAAAAACAAACGAAAACGGAGAGGCAACTATTACTTTTTACAACAGTGATAATAAGAGCAATGTGCGTATTAAAGCCGATGGAATTACCGATAAAGGTGTAGCTGTGGCGGCCAAAGCAAGCTATAAAATTCAATAACCAATTAACATACAAACATGAACAAACTATATTTTCAATAAAACAGTTATGAACATCAAAATCTTCATTTTCTGTTTAATCAGCTTTACATTTTCTTTCAGTGCCATTTTTGCCCAGCGCCAGCTGGAAAAGCTGGGGCGTGGGGTAATTGCCGTACGTCAGAATAAAGATTCGGTTTATGTAAGCTGGCGTGTATTGGGCACCGATCCTGATGATATTGCTTTTAACCTGTACCGTAAAACCGGAAACAGCGAAGCGATAAAGCTCAATCACGACCCAATTACCCAAAGCAGCAACTTTATTGATGCTGGTGTTAAGTTTGGGCAGGCCAACAGTTATTTTGTTAAACCGGTTTTAAAAGGCCATGAATCTGAAGCCAGTAAAGCTTTTACTTTGGCTGCTAACCAACCTATTCAGCAATATTTAACTATCCCTTTAAAAACTCCTGCAGGCTATATCCCAAACGATGTTTCGGTGGGTGATTTAGATGGCGATGGTGAGTATGATATTGTGTTGCACCAAACCGGCAGAGGCCGCGATAACTCTTCAAACGGATTGACAGACCCGCCAATTTTTCAGGCTTACAAACTGGATGGTACTTTTTTATGGGAAATTAATCTGGGCAAAAATATCCGTGAAGGGGCGCATTATACCCAGTTTATGGTGTACGATCTGGATGGCGATGGCATAGCAGAAATGGTTTGTAAAACTGCTGATGGATCAATTGATGGCAAAGGAAAAGTAATTGGCGATGCCACCAAGGACTGGCGCAACCAGAATGGAAAAATATTAGATGGTCCGGAGTTTTTAACCGTTTTTAGCGGTAAAACAGGTGAAGCCCTGGCCACTACCGATTACATTCCTGCCCGTGGCGATATTGGTGCCTGGGGTGGTAAAGGTGGTAATGGTAAAAACGACAATACTGGTAACCGTGTCGACCGGTTTAATGCCTGCGTGGCCTATTTAGATGGGATACATCCCAGTGTGGTAATGTGCAGGGGCTATTACGGCCGGACAGTTTTGGCTGCCTGGGATTGGCGTAACGGAAAGCTAACATCAAGATGGGTATTTGATACCAAAGATGGCAAAAATCCATTTTCGGGTCAGGGTAACCATAACCTTACTGTTGCTGATGTAGATAATGATGGTAAAGATGAAATAATTTATGGTTCGATGTGTGTTGATGATAATGGAAAAGGTTTGTACACCACAGGTTTAAGGCATGGCGATGCCATTCATGTTTCGGATCTTGATCCCGAACATCCGGGTTTAGAAGTTTTTGGCGTACATGAAATAGAAGAAGGTACAAAAGGACCGGGGGCAGCAGTTTATGCCGCCAAAACCGGTGAAATATTATGGAATGGTTCTGATGATGAAGATGTAGGCAGAGGCGTGGCCGATAATATTGATAACACCCGTTATGGCGCACAGATGTGGTGGTCGGGATCGAACGGGCTATATGACATTAAGGGGAACAGGATTGGTGATCAGCCCCGCTCTACCAATTTCCTGATTTATTGGGATGGCGATTTATCGCGCGAACTTTTGGATGGGAACCACATTGATAAATACAACGGTGGGCGGCTTTTTACGGCCGATGGCTGCGTATCCAACAACGGAACAAAATCTACTCCGGCTTTAAGCGCCGATTTATTTGGCGATTGGCGTGAGGAACTGATTTTGAGAAGCTATGATAACCAGAGCTTACGCATTTATACCACTACTATCCCAACTGAACACCGCAATTATACATTGATGCACGATCCGCAGTACCGTTTAAGCATTGCCTGGCAAAACGATGGTTACAACCAGCCGCCACATACCGGTTTTTATTTCGGCTATGGGATGAAAAAAGCACCAAAACCTAGCATTGTACTTGTAGAGCCTAAAAAATAACATGTGTACCATTAAACAAGCTTTAATTTTTTGCTTCGCATTGCTTTTACCGGCAGGAGTAATGGCGCAACGCCAAATGGAAGCATTGGGCCGGGGCTTAGTAGCGGTACACATGCCCGGAGATAGCGTTTTTGTAAGCTGGCGGGTTTTAGGCACCGATCCTGATGATATTGCCTTTAACCTTTACCGTAAAACGAATCATAGCCAGGAGGTAAAATTAAACCAGACGCCAATAACCGGAGCTACAATTTTTACCGATAAAGAAATAAATTTCACAGTAGATAACGAATGGTTTGTAAAACCGGTTATCCATGGAAAAGAACAGCCGGAAAGCGGCGCTTTTACCTTGCAAAAAAATACCGCTGCCAAACCGTATTTGTCTGTCCCCCTAAAAACTTTGGCTGGCTATACGCCTAATGATGTTTCGGTTGGCGATTTGGATGGCGATGGAGAATATGAAATTGTTTTACATCAGGCAGGCATAGCGCATGATAATTCTCATCCGGGTTTTACTTCGGAGCCTTTGCTGGAGGCCTATAAACTGGATGGTACCTTTTTATGGCGCATTAACCTGGGCAAAAATATTCGCGAAGGTGCACATTACACCCAGTTTATCGTGTATGATTTGGATGGCGATGGCAGGGCAGAAATAGCTTGTAAAACAGCAGATGGGACTATAGATGGAAAAGGGAAAGTAATCGGCGATTCGACTAAAGATTGGAGAAATAAAAGCGGATATATTTTAGCCGGGCCAGAGTTTCTGACTGTTTTTGACGGCTTAACCGGAGCTGAAATTACTACAACCAACTTTATCCCTGAGCGTTCTCCAAATCTCAATCCTTCGCCCGAAGAACTAAAAAAGGCCTGGGGCGATGGTTATGGCAACAGAATGGACCGTTTTTTAGCGGCTGTAGCTTACCTCGACGGAAAACATCCCAGCTTAATTATGAGCCGAGGATATTACACCCGCACTTTTATAACCGCCTGGGATTTTAACGGGAAAAATCTCCATAAAAGATGGACTTTCGATAGTGGTGAGGATGGTAATAAGCGATATGGCGGTCAGGGAAACCATAATTTAAGCATTACCGATGTAGACGGCGATGGCAAAGATGAAATTATTTATGGCGCCATGACCATCGATGATGATGGAAAAGGATTATATACCACAGGTTTAGGTCATGGTGATGCTTTACATGTTGGCGATCTGGACCCCGATAGGCCTGGATTGGAAGTGTTCGATATTCAGGAAAGGTTTTCGGATGCCGGAGCAAACTTCAGGGATGCAAGAACGGGAGAGGTATTGTGGAAGAAAGCTTCGGTAAGTGCAGGGGCAGATGGCGAAGGGCCTGGAAGAGGGTTGGCGCTAAACATCGACCCCAGATACCGGGGATCTGAATGTTGGGTGGCCGGCGCAGGAATTACAGGAATGTTTGATGCCAAAGGCAACAAAATTTCGAATACTAACCCAAGTGTTAACTTCGGTATTTTTTGGGATGGCGACTGCCAGAGCGAACTTTTAAACAGCACTTCGATTGATAAATGGGATTATGAAAATGCTAAAACCGTTCGGCTGCTGAACGCAAGGGCCTACAACTGCTTATCCAATAATGGAACCAAATCTACCCCTGCATTATCGGCCGATATTTTGGGCGATTGGCGCGAGGAGGTGATTTACCGTACAGCCGATGCCAGCGAACTGAGGATATTTACCACCACCATTCCAACCACGCACCGCTTTTACACCTTTATGCACGATCCGCAGTACCGTTTAAGTGTTGCCTGGCAAAATGTAGGCTACAATCAGCCACCACATACCAGTTTTTACATGGGCGATGATATGAACCAGCCTCCAAAACCCAATATCAAACCAATTAAAAACCACCGCAATTCTCAATAAATTATCATGAAAAAATATAGCTACATCCTAACCGGAGTAATCATTACCCTTGCCACGCTTGCTTTTGTTGCACAGCATAAACCAGCTTTACATACCATTGGCGATTCTACCGTTCGCAACTCCAATAAAGAAACCTGGGGCTGGGGAACACCAATTGTTGAGCTTTTCGATACCACAAAAATCCATGTTGAAAACAATGCCATGGCTGGCCGGAGCACCCGTACTTACCTTTCGGAAGGCCGTTGGGATAAGGTTTTGGAAACGCTAAAGCCTGGCGATTTCGTAACCATGCAGTTTGGTCATAACGATGGAAGCGCACCTGATACTACAAAAGCAGGAAGAAGAGGTGTTTTAAAAGGGACAGGGGAAGAAACCAAAGTTTTAACCTGGCCTGACGGGAAAGTAGAAACCGTGCATACCTATGGCTGGTATATCCGCAAATTTGTGCGCGAAACCAAAGCAAAAGGAGCTACGCCCATTGTCGTTTCCATGATTCCGCGAAACATTTTTAAAGATGGTAAAGTAGTACGTGCCAGTAACGATTTTGGCAAATGGGCCGCTGAAGTAGCACAACAGGAAAATGCTTATTTCGTCGATCTGAATAAAATTACTGCCGATAAATACGATACGCTTGGGCCTGATAAAGTGAAGTTATATTTCCCTGGAGACCATACCCATACCAATTTAGAAGGCGCAAAAGTGAATGCTCAATCGGTAGTGGAGGGAATTAAGTCGCTAAAGGATTGTGATTTGAAGAAGTATTTGCTTTGAAACAAAACCTCGCAGGTTTTTTAACGAACTTCAAATTAAACCTGCGAGGTTTATGTAAATAGATTTCTCCATTCCGTTACGCTTCAGTCGAAATGACGATCCCAAATAATCTCTACAATCCATTAATCTGTGTAATCAAGCCCGAAGGGTGTAATCAATCAAAAATGAAATCAACTAAATACCTATACCTCATTCTCTTAACCGCATTCATTATTTTTTCTTCCTGCATTGTTTTAAAACAGCAGGCTAAACCCACTTTATTTCTCATTGGCGACTCGACCGTAAAAAACGGTAAAGGCAAAGGAGATGGTTCTTTGTGGGGTTGGGGGAGTTTTATTGGCAATTTGTTCAATACCGATAAAATAACTGTCGAAAATGATGCCCTGGGTGGAACCAGCAGCCGCACCTTTCAAACCAATGGCCTTTGGGATGCTGTTCTGGTAAAAATTAAAAAGGGCGATTTCGTAATGATGCAATTCGGGCATAACGACAGCAGTCCGTTAGATGATACTGCCCGTGCCCGCGGCACTATAAAAGGAATTGGTATGGAAAGCAAAGACACCTACAATCCCATCAAGAAAAAGCAGGAAACCGTTTATACCTATGGTTGGTACATGCGCAAATTTATTAACGATGTTAAAGCTAAAGGGGCAACGCCCATCATCTGTTCGTCTATTCCGCGTAATCCGGTTAAGGATGATCAGGTAGTTTTAGTCAACGATAGTTATGCCGGCTGGGCAGAAGAAGTGGCCAAAGCCGAAAAAATTGATTTTATCCCTTTAAACAAAATTATTAAAGATAAATACGCCGCTTTAAGTGCTACAGAGATTAAAAGTTTTTTTACCGAGAAAGATCATACCCACACCAACGAGGCAGGCGCAAAATTAAATGCCGCGGCTGTGGTAGCGGGATTAAAATCTTTACCAAACAACAACCTTAACCAATACCTCAAATAATACCTAAGCAGGATACTACAGGATGCCAACATGCGATTATTGTCTTATTTTAACAGCCTAACCAAATACCAGCGGTACTAAACCGTTCTATTTATGCAGATACAAGTTAACCGAATTTTAAAAGTACTCATGGGCATTGCTTTCATTATTTTGAGCATTGCGCAAACCCATGCCCAAAGTATTTCGCTGGCAGGCAAGTGGCGTTTCAAAATTGATGCTAAGGACGAAGGCATAAAAGGGAAATGGTACTCAACTGTTCTTCCCGAAGCTATTCAGCTGCCCGGGTCAATGGCCGAAAATTTAAAAGGTGATGATATAACCCTCAAAACAAAATGGACGGGTAGTATATACGATAGTTCCTACTTTTTTCATCCACGTTTAGCCAAATACCGCAAAGCTGATAATCTTAAAATACCCTTCTGGTTAACGCCCGCTAAGCATTATACCGGCGCGGCATGGTATCAGAAAGATGTAGAAATCCCCGCCAACTGGAAGGGTAAAAGGATGGTACTCTCTTTAGAATATCCCCATTCGGAAACACGGGTTTGGATAGATGAAATGGAGATAGGTACCCAATTTACTTTTGTAGTAGCCCAGAATTTTGAACTGCCCGCAAATTTAAAAGCCGGAAAACATACCATTACCTTATTAATCGATAACCGCATCAAGGCAATAAATGTCGGGCAGGATTCGCATAGCTTAACCGATCATACCCAGGGCAACTGGAATGGTGTGGTAGGCAAAATGGAACTGATGGCTGGCTCGCCTGTTTATTTTGAAGATATACAGGTTTATCCCGATTTAAAAAATAAGTCGGCTAAAGTTAAAATTCAGCTTAAAGCCAGTGCCAGCCAATCTGCTACCGGAAAAATTACACTTTCTGCTGCAACTTTCAATACCAAAAATGTAATTCAGGTTAAACCTGTAACAGCGCCATATCAAATTACCAATGGAGAAGGTACATTGGAAATCAATTTGCCAATGGGCGATAAAATAGCCACCTGGGATGAATTCGATCCGGCACTATATCGTTTAACAGCTGCCCTGATTTCGAAGGATGGTAAAAAGGACGAGAAAAAAGTACAGTTTGGGATGCGCGAGTTTAAAGCTGTAGGCAGATCTTTTGAAATAAACGGCAGACCGGTGTTTTTGCGTGGTACCGTAAACAACTGCGAATTTCCTTTAACCGGTTACCCTTCAATGGATGTTGCTGCTTGGGTACGCATCTTTAAAATTTCGAAAGCCCATGGTTTAAACCACATGCGTTTTCACTCCTGGTGTCCACCCGAAGCTGCTTTTATTGCTGCAGATCAGATTGGATTTTATCTGCAACCCGAAGGACCAAGCTGGGCCAATCATGGTTCGTCTATCGGAGATGGTAAACCCATTGACCAGTTTATTTACGACGAAACTGACCGCATGACCAAAAATTACGGCAACTACGCCTCTTTTTGTATGATGGCCTATGGAAATGAGCCACGCGGTAGGCAGGTTGAGTATCTCACCAAATTTAATAATTACTGGAAAGCCAAAGATTCGAGAAGGTTGTACACAGGCGCATCGGTTGGCGGTAGCTGGCCGGTGATTCCAAACAACGAATTTATGGTACGTGCAGGTGCCAGAGGGCTTGACTGGAGCAGGAAACCAGAAAGTATTTCTACTTATGCTAAACAGATAGAACAGTTTACGGTGCCTTTTGTGGCGCACGAAATGGGGCAGTACTGTGCATTCCCGAATTTCGATGAAATAAAAAAATACACCGGGGTTTACCGCGCAAAGAACTTCGAAATGTTTCAGGAAGACCTTAAAGATCACGATATGGCCGATCAGGCCCATGAATTCTTAATGGCTTCGGGTAAATTACAGGCACTTTGCTATAAAAATGAAATCGAAAAAGCATTACGAACACCCAATTACAATGGTTATCAGCTCTTGTCCTTAAATGATTATCCGGGACAGGGTACAGCACTGGTTGGTGTTTTAGATGCTTTCTGGGACGAAAAAGGATATATCACGGCTAAAGAATTCAAGCGTTTTTCTAATAGTACTGTGCCTTTGTTAAAAGTCTCGAAATTTGTGTTTACCAATGCCGAAACACTTGAGGCTGCGGTAGAAGTAGCGCATTTTGGTAAGGCACCTATTGAAAATGCAAAACTCTCCTGGACGGCAAAAGATGAAAGCGGTGCTATTATTGCCAGGGGTAATTTCAGTCCTAAAACCTTAGCGGTTACCAACTGTATTGCCATCGGAGAGATAAAAATTCCTTTAAATACCATTACAAAAGCAACAAAACTGAAACTGGAAGTTATGGTTGATGGAACTGAGTTTGCCAACGACTGGAATTTCTGGGTTTATCCGGCGCAGCTGCCTGAAGTTAAGAGCGAGGTGTATTACTGTACCAGTTTAGATGATAAAGCCCAGTCGGTTTTGGCCTCGGGTGGCAGTGTTTTCCTCAACGCATCGGGCAAAGTGGTAAAAGGAAAAGAAGTGGTTCAGACTTTTTTACCTGTTTTTTGGAATACTTCCTGGTTTAAAATGCGCCCGCCGCATACTTTGGGCATTTTGTGCGATCCAAAACATGCCGCTTTTAACAGTTTTCCAACCGATTTCCACAGCGATATGCAATGGTGGGAAATTGTAAACAAAGCGCAGGTAATGAACCTCGAAGATTTTCCTGTTGGTTTTAGGCCCATTATACAGCCAATCGATACCTGGTTTTTAAACCGTCGCCTGGCGCTGGTTTTTGAGGCAAAGGTAGGTAAAGGAAAGCTGATTGTTTCGAGCGCGAACCTATCTCCTGATCTGAAAGAAGCCCCGGCAGCACAGCAACTTTATTTCAGTTTGCAGCAATACATGTCGTCAAACCAGTTTAATCCAAAATATGAAGTTGCTTTTAGCACCGTGAGAGATATCTTCGAAAGTCCGTCGAAAATTCAGTTCGATACCTTTACAAAAGATAGTCCGGATGAGTTAAAAGTTAAACCTAAAACCAATTAATTAAGATAAGCGAAATAACATGAAGAAATTTGTATTCAGCACCGCAGTAATATTTAGCATAACTACCCAGGTACTTTTCGCCCAAAAAATCCCGAATAAAAAAGAGGTTTTAAAGGTGTTAAAATCTACAAACGCTTATTTTATGAATAAGTGGCCCGATGCCGGCAAATCGATCATAACCAATAAGGAAAGACCAAGCAACATCTGGACAAGGGCAGTTTACTATGAAGGCCTGATGAATCTGTATAAAATCAGCCCCGAAAAAGAATATTACGATTATGCCGTTCAATGGGGCCAAAAACACAATTGGGGTTTACGAAATGGCATTGCCACAAAAAATGCTGATGATCAGGCTTGTGGGCAGACTTACATTGATCTTTACCTGATTGATAAACAGCCCGAGCGTATAAAAGATATAAAGGCTTCGATAGATCTGGTAATGCAATCGGGCAAAGTTAACGACTGGACCTGGATTGATGCAATACAAATGGGCATGCCTGTTTTTGCCAAACTGGGTAAATTATACAACGATACCAGCTATTACAATTACATGTACAAAATGTACCTGCATTCGAAAAATACCGAAGGTGGTGGTTTGTACAATGCAAAAGATGGACTTTGGTGGCGCGATAAAGATTTTGTACCGCCTTATAAAGAGCCAAATGGCGAAGATTGTTATTGGAGCAGGGGTAATGGCTGGGTGGTTGCCGCACTGGTACGTGTTTTGGAAATTATTCCAGCAAATGAACCACACCGCAACGAATATTTAAAAACTTATCAGGAAATGATTAAAGCCCTGGTAGCTATTCAGCGCACCGATGGTTTTTGGAATGTGAGTTTGCACGATTCCACACATTTTGGCGGTAAAGAAACCTCTGGTACAGCACTATTTACCTATGGCCTGGCCTGGGGCGTAAATCATGGCATTTTAGATAAGGCCACTTATTTACCAATTATTACTAAAGCATGGAATGCCATGACTACGGATGCCGTTCAGAAAAATGGTTTTATCGGTTACATGCAAGGAACGGGTAAAGAACCAAAAGACGGGCAACCGGTTAGCTATACCAGCATGCCCGATTTTGAAGATTATGGTTTGGGCTGTTTTTTATTGGCCGGAACCGAAGTATATAAGCTTAAAAATTAGGCAGCATGAATTTCAGAAATTTAGCGGGTTTATTAGTATTGATTTCCTTCTTTTTGCTGCCTGAACAAAGTAGGGCACAAAAAGCAGGCATCGCTGTTTCTGAAATTAACAGTGCTTTAGCTTTCCCTATTGTTGATGGCGAAAAGCCTGCAGCCATTTATATTGATGCAAAGGATGCTGAAGTGGTTCATATCGCTGCAGAAGCTTTTAAAGCTGATATTCAGTTGTTAACAGGTCAAACCGCTCAGGTTTTGAAAAATAATCCCAATTTAAGTGCTTACCCCATCATTATCGGTACGATGGGGCAGTCGTTTTATATCGATCAATTGGCCAGGACAGGGAAAATTAACAGCGCCAGTCTATATGGCAAGTGGGAAACCTTTTCTGTTTCGGTTATCGAAAATCCGGTAAAAGGAGTGAAAAGAGCTTTGGTTATTGCTGGTAGCGATAGAAGGGGAACGGCTTATGGTGTTTTTCAGCTGTCGCGAATGATGGGCGTTTCGCCGCTTTGTTGGTGGGCAGATGTTAAACCGGCAACTAAAAAATCGCTCTTCGTAAAAGCCGGTCAAGCTTTGGTAGAATCGCCATCGGTTAAATACCGGGGAATTTTTATTAATGATGAAGACTGGGGTATCCAACCCTGGGCGGCTAAAATGATGGATACCGATGTAAAAGACATTGGACCTAAAACCTACACCAAAATATTCGAATTGCTGCTGCGCTTAAAAGCGAACTACATCTGGCCGGGCATGCACCCTTCAACCAAAGCATTTTATTATTATGCCAATAACCCCGTAATGGCCGATAAATATGGTATTATTTTAGGCTCTAGCCATTGCGAACCCATGCTGCGCAACAATGTTTTTGAATGGGCAGAGAATTTCGAGCACGAATATGGCAAGAAACCAGGCGAGTGGCGTTACGACCTCAACAAAAATGAGATTGTAAATTATTGGACCGACCGCGTAAAACAGGCTAAAAATTACGAATCGGTTTATACCGTCGGGATGCGTGGTATCCACGATGGCAGTATGCCCGGGCCAAAAGATAAAAATGAAAAGGTAAAACTGCTGGGCGAGGTAATTGCCGATCAGCGTGCCATTTTAAGCAAAAATATAACTAAACCAGTAAGTTCCATTACACAGATTTTTTGTCCTTACAAAGAAGTACTGTCTTTATATCAGGCTGGCTTAAAATTGCCTGATGATGTAACGATTGTTTGGGCGGATGATAATCACGGTTATATCCGTCAGCTTTCTAGTCCCGAAGAACAAAAACGATCGGGTGGGAGCGGTGTGTATTACCATATCTCGTACTGGGGGGCTCCGCAAGATTACTTATGGCTTTCGTCCATTTCTCCATCGCTGATGGCTTACGAGTTAACCAAAGCCTATCAGTATAAAGCCGATCGCCTTTGGGTAATTAATGTGGGCGATATTAAACCTGCAGAAATGGAAATCCAGTTTGCAATGGATCTGGCCTGGAATGTAAACCGATGGAAGCCCGAAAACGCCGATCGATATGCCGAAAGCTGGGCTGCCGAAACTTTTGGTGCCGAATTTGCAAAACCGATTGCGGAAATAAAGGCTGTTTATTATCGCCTGGCACAGGCTGCTAAACCAGAGCATATGGCCAGTGTTAATTTTACCGACGAAGAGGCAGACGAAAGACTAGCCGATTACGAAAAGATTTATCATCAGGCCAAAAGTTTAGCTGATCAAATCCCCGCCAGGTTAAAAGATGCTTATTTTGAGCTGATCCTTTACCCGGTTGAAGGGGCGATGCTGATGAACAAGAAGATTTTATACGCAAAAAAAAGTCTAATCTTGGCAGCAAACGGAGATCAATCGGCTTTAAGCTATTCAAAGAAATCGAAAGCAGCTTTTGATCAGATTCAGGTAATTACCAAAAAATACAATGAAGAAATTGCCGGCGGTAAATGGAACGGAATGATGAGCTGGAAACCACGTGATTTAGCGGTTTTTAAAATGCCCAAAGTGGCAGATACGGTAGCAACGCAATCGTCGGCCCCTAAAGCGAACGAAGATAAAATAACAGTTCGTGCAGCCGAATATGTAGCAAAATCATCGCCGAAAGGACTTTCATTACAAACTATTAAAGGACTCGGCTTGGGTGGCAATGGCATTTCTGTGCTTCCTTTTACATTTAAACCTTTTAGCGAAAAAGACTTGCAAAACGCACCTTACGCCAGTTACACCATTGATTTTAAAACGCAGGGCGGGCACCAGATTGAGGTGAAATGTTTACCTACCCAGGGCGTTAATAACGGCATAAAAGTGCGTTATGCCATTTCGGTTAATGATGATCAGCCTCAGGTAATTAATATTTCTCCGGCTTCAGAAAATAACATCTGGAAACAGAATGTATTGCAAGGTTACGCTTCGGGTATAACCAAGCATCAGGTAAATAAAACAGGAAAATCAACAGTTAAAATCTATATGCTCGATCCGGGATTAGTGCTTAACCAGTTGGAAATAAAATAGTACAATGAAGAAACTTTTAGTCTTTGCCCTTTCCTTAACTTTTGCCCTGTCTTTTGCCCAAGCGCAAAGTATAGGCGATTATAAATCCGGTTTTAAAAAAGCGGGGAATATCATTTCATTTTCTACCACCAAAGGGGAGGTGAAGTTTGAATTCTGCACGCCAGAAATATTCCGTATCAGAACCAGCTGGAACGGTAAATTCGAAACCAACGAAAACCTGATGGTAATTCAATACAACTGGGCCAATGTTGCCGTTAAAGTTTCGGATAAGCAAGATCATTTTTTGCTTACTACCACTAAGCTAATGGTTAAACTCTACAAAGCACCGTTTAGGCTCGATGTTTATGATGCCAAAGGTAAATTGTTAAGCAGCGATGCAAATGGCGCAATTGTTAAAGAAGATCCCCAGGTAGGTGTAACCAAAAAACTGCAGGCTGATGAGCATTTCTTTGGCTTTGGCGAGCGTATGGATTTTATGGATCGCCGTTTTAAAAAGGTAACTTTAAACGTTGGTCGTGGTAAAGGCTTGCCACACGCTATCGGCGCTTACAACATATTGGAAGCCAATTATTGTCCGGTTCCGTTTTTTATGAGTACAAAAGGATATGGCATTTTTCTGCATAATTCTTTCGCTACCGAATGGGATATGGGGGCTTCGAAAAAAGACCAGTACAGTTTTAAGGCAGCTGATGGAGAATTGGATTATTATTTCATGTATGGACCAACTTTCCCTGCTATTTTAGATCACTATACCAGTATTACAGGTAAATCGCCTATGTTACCGCAGTTTGCTTTAGGTTTACACGCGGGCACTTACAGTGGCGGTACCTGGGGTTACGAAGCACAAACGTCCGATCATTATGTGGTTGAGCTGGCAAAAAAATACAGATCGCTGGGGATTCCGGTTGATCTGCTTTGGCTCGATTCGACCTGGCGCCTATTTGGCGAAAACGGAGGGAAAGGCGCCACTTCTTTTGAGTGGAGGGAAACTTTTAAAAATCCGAAATCGATGTTCGACAGCATTTATGCCATGAACTATAAAATGGTAGGCTTGCACCTTCGTCCGAGGTTTGATAATGCCAAAAAACTAAACCTGTTAGATCAGGCCAGGGAAAAAGGCTATACCTATCCTGAAAATGGTAAACCGGGCGAATTTGTAAACTTTTTTGATGAGAAGGCCACACAATGGTGGTGGGATAATGGTGTAATGCGCGTTGCAAAATTAGGCGCTAAATTCCTGAAAACAGATGAGGGAAGCGCTTTTGGTGCACTCGCCAACGAAAGTGAAAAAGTAGGGCCAACAGGAAAAGATGCTGAGCGCTTGCACAACCTTTTTCCGGTGGCCTATGCCAAAGCACCATTTTTAGAATTTGAAAAATTTAATGGCTTTAGAGGATTGAACCAAACCCGCGAAGGCTACTCGGGCATACAGCGTTACCCTTACATTTTTGCTGGCGACTGGCCAAGCGAGTGGCAATATTTTGCACCGGTAATTAAGGCAGGTTTAAATGTGGGTTTATCAGGCGTAGGCTCATGGGCGCATTGTATGGGCGGTTTTGAACATCAGGCCGATCCCGAATTATATATCCGTTGGGTTCAGTTTGGTATGTTTAGCCCTATTGCATTGGTTTTTGGGATGGATCATCCCGGTTATAAAGAACCCTGGAAATATGGCGAAGATGCCCTGCGTAATTTCAAAAAGTACGATTTGTTGCGTTACCGTTTGTTCCCTTACCTGTACATCAGTATGCACCAGCAGTACCAAACAGGTTTACCGATGATGAGAGCCTTAGTACTAAACTACCAGGATGACGAAAATGTTTACGAAATCGGCGATCAATATTTATTTGGCGATAATTTAATGGTTGCGCCTGTTACAACCAAAGGAGCCATTACCCGCTCGGTTTACCTGCCCGAAGGTACCTGGTTTAACTATTGGACGGGGGAGAAATACAATGGTAAAAGTTATCATCATGTTGTAGCACCTTTAGATACCATTCCATTGTTTGTAAAAGCTGGCAGTATTATTCCCATGCAGCCAGAAATGGCATATAGTGGCGAAAAACCGGTTGATGTAATCACACTTGATGTTTTTCCTTATGGTGAATCTAAATATGATCTTTATGAAGATGATAATTTAAGCGCCGCCTATAAAAAAGGAGATTTTGCTTTAACCACCATTAACGCTTCGTTAAAATCAACAGGTTTTACACTCAAAGTGAATAAACCTGCCGGAAGTTTTAAACCAGGCAAACACAAATACCTGGCTAAGCTGCACTGGCAGGGGCAGACCGCACCAAAAACGGTTACAGAGAATGGTACGGTAGCAAAGCAGTTGCAAAATGCTGGCCAATTAGATCAATCAGCAGGCTGGTATTACGATATAAATGCGAAATTGCTTTGGATTAAATCAGCAGGAGACAATGGGGCAGATTTGAAGTTTGAAGTTAATTAGGTTTTTGTGGTTCGTGGTGACACGAACCAGGGCGGTTTGTCATGCTGAACGCAGTGAAGAAGCTCTCACTGTGTAAGGATTAGTGATAGGTCTTCGACAGGCTCAGACTGACAACGTAGGTTGTTTACTTAAGTAAGAAGAAAACAGTTCTGTGCTTTGCGTGCCTCCGCGGCAAAAAATAGGAGGTAGCGTTAAGATTCCCGCCTGCGCGAGAATGATGACCGCTTAAAATAAACGGGTTTTAACAAAACCATTAAAAAAATAAAATCGAAAACATGAAAATTGCATTTAAGATGAAACTTAAACCCGGTTTTGAAACAGAATACAAAAAGCGCCACGATGAAATCTGGCCTGAACTGGCAACTTTGTTAAAAGAAAATGGTATTAGCGATTATTCTATCTTTTTAGATGAAGAAACCAATACCCTTTTTGCCGTGCAGCAGCAAAACGGAAGCTCATCGCAAGATTTGGGCAGCACGCAGATTGTGCAGAAATGGTGGGCTTACATGTCCGATATTATGGAAACCAATGCAGATCATTCTCCAAAAACATTCCCTTTAGAAATGGTATTCCACTTAGATTAAATTATGCAATTATATAGATTCTTTCCTGTCCTGCTGTTTGGTACATTAACTTTTGGCATCGCTACAGCACAAAAGCCAGTAAAAAATACAGGAGGCTGGCCTGTTATCGAAAAGCAAATGAAACCCTGGACCCGTTGGTGGTGGATGGGTAATGCTGTTGATGAACAGAATCTGAGTGCCGTATTGCAGAAATACAAGGATGCAGGTTTGGGTGGGGTAGAAATTACACCTATTTATGGTGCCAAAGGTTATGAAAAGCAATACCTTGATTTTTTATCGCCTGCCTGGATGAATAGTTTACATTTTACCGTTAACAAAGCCAATGCCCTGGGTTTAGGTGTAGATATGAATACAGGCACAGGCTGGCCATTTGGTGGGCCGCAGATTAAGCCCGAAAATGCAGCAACCAAACTAATTGTTCAGCAATATGCCCTTAAAGCCGGTGAAAAATTAACCGAAGCCATTAAAGTTAAAGAAGCCAAACAAGATTTTGCACAGTTACAGGCCGTAACCGCTTACAGCGAAAATGGCGAAGTAGTTAACCTGCTTTCAAAAGTTGATGGAGAGGGGAAGTTAAACTGGTCGCCCGGTAGTGGAAACTGGGATATTTATGCTGCTTTTGCAGGTAAAACCAGGCAAATGGTTAAACGTGCAGCACCAGGCGGCGAGGGTTTTACTTTAGATCACTTGGATAAAAATGCCGTAAATGTTTACTTAAAAAGGTTTTCGGATGCTTTTGCTGGAAAACCACAAGGCATCAGGTCGTTTTTTAACGATAGTTACGAAGTGTATGGTGCAACGTGGACATCAACTTTTTTTCAGGAATTTAAGAAAAACAGGGGATACGATTTAGCCGGCTATCTTAAAGATTTAAGCAGCAAAGACTCTACCGCTGAAAACATAGCCCGTTTAAAATCCGATTACAGGGAGACTATGGACGAACTTTTGCTCCATAACTTTACCCAAAACTGGACCGATTGGGCACATGGCCTTCAATCGAAAACCAAAAACCAGTCGCATGGTTCGCCGGGTAACCTGCTCGATTTATATGGAGCAGTTGATATTCCCGAAACAGAAATTTTTGGCTCCAGCTATTTTCCAATTGCCGGACTTAGACGCGATGCCGGCGATATCAGAAATGTAGATCCCAACCCAATCATGTCTAAATTTGCCTCGTCAGCAGGGCATACGGGCGGCAAAAAACTCATTTCGTCAGAAACTTTTACCTGGCTTACCGAACATTTTAAAACTTCTTTTTCGCAGTGCAAACCAGAGGTAGAGCAGTTGTTTTTATCAGGTGTTAATCATGTTTTTTACCACGGTACCACCAATTCACCAGCCAATGTGCCCTGGCCGGGCTGGTTGTTTTATGCCTCGGTAGAAATGAACCCAAACAACAGTTTGTGGCCACAGGCACAGGGATTAAATAATTATATTGCCCGCTGTCAGTCTATTCTCCAGTCGGGGCAAGCCGATAACGAAATTTTAATTTACTGGCCGGTTTACGATGTATGGAACAAGGCCAAAGGCCTGGATATGGCCCTGAAAGTACATGATATAGACGAATGGTTGTATCCGACACCATTTTATAAACTTGCAAAACAGCTTTCAAAATCGGGTTATGCTTACGATTTCGCATCCGACAGGTTGCTGAAGAAATCGACGATAAATGGCGAACAGATCAGCACCAGCAATGCAGCAGCTCCATATAAAGTATTGCTTATTCCACAATGTGAAATGATGAGTGTTGAAACTTTAAACACCATTATACAGCTGGCCAATAACGGGGCTAAAGTAATTTTTGAGGCTTTACCACAGGATGTTCCCGGTTTAAACAACTTGAACACAAGACGTGGGCAGTTAAAATCTATTTTGGCCAAACTCACTTTTACTGAAGGGGACGATGGTGTTAAAACATTTAAAACCGGTAAAGGTGAAATTATACTAAGCAGTGATGTTCAAAAAGGGCTACAATTGGTTGCAGTTAACCACGAGGCCTTAACCGATTCGGGATTGCAGTTTATCAGGAGAAAAACCACCACAGGCAAATATTACTATTTGGTTAACCATACCGCTAAAGATATCGATACCTTTCTGACATTGAATGAAGCTGGTTCGGTGTTGATTATGGACGCTCAAAGTACTGCGATAGGTTTGGCTGAGGTAAATAACGGAAAAGTGCGCGTACAGATCAAATCGGGTGAAACGCTTTTTCTGCAAGTGGGAGCGAATGTTGCCGGAAATAAACCCTGGCTTTACCTCAATAAAGCTGCTGACGCGGTTACCATAACTAAGCCCTGGGATTTACATTTTACAGCCGGCGGTCCCGAAATCCCAGCTGACCAGAAGTTAAATAAACTGGTATCGTGGACGGAATTAAACGATCCTAAACTGCAGGCCTTTTCGGGGACGGGCGTGTATAGCTCGAGCTTTGATTTAAAAGAGAAATCGGCCAAAGAATATCTGCTGAACCTGAACCAGGTTGATGAAAGCGCAAGGGTATGGATTAACGGACAAGAAGTCGGTATTTTGTGGAGTATCCCTTTCGAAACCCGTATTGGCAAATACCTGAAAGCTGGCAACAATACCATTAAAGTAGAAGTAGTTAATTTAATGGCCAACCGGATCAGGGATATGGACATTAAAAAAATACCCTGGCGCAATTACCATGAAATCAATTTTGTAAATATTAACTATAAAGATTTTGATGCCTCAAACTGGACGGTAATGCCATCGGGACTAATCGGACCGGTAACCATTACACCTTATTATTAGGAAACCTGAACTTAAACTTTCATCGTCATTGCTGTAAAGGTTTAGTAATTCGGTAACAGAATCGCTAAACCTTTACAATTGCGAACCTTTCTTCAAGATCGTCATTTCGAGCGGAGTGCAACGGAGTCGAGAAATCTAATTAAGATCTCTCCGTTTCGCATCGCTCCAGTCGAGATGACGAGGATTAAATAGGAGAACCACCCAGTGCTCAGCTAAATCTAATTAAACATGTCTCCGTCTGGAGCGCGTCCTTCCTTATTTACATTTTTTGTTAAAAACATGTATGAATAATCAGTCGAAAAATATTTAACAAATTAATTTTTGGATTCATTAATCGATTTAGTTGGCTATAATGGAGTATTTTACATTCATGCTAATATTTTACAATAAAAAGGCAGGATAGTACAGGATGGGATTTTTATTGCACATTTTTATATTTAAGAAATAATTTTTCTAACCAGATAACCTTTTAACCAAAAATTAATTAACGAACGTTAATACCATTCTATGTAATAAAACTCTACGCATCCTTTCCGATCAATTTTTCCCACACCAACTTCTAATTGATTTAGATACTTAGCTTTTTATTGCCCAGTATTTTTAATGGCCGTTATCCAATAAAATTGCTATGAGTATAACTTTACCCAGATTTTTAATCGTCTTTTTGACAGTTATCTTTTTTCTGAGCAGTTGCCGAAAAAAGGAATTTGATGAATTTTATGGCCGCCCCGAAAATTTAGGCGATCCGATTTATCAACAGCTTCAGGCCAAAGGTAATTTCACTAAGTTTTTAGATTGTGTAGATAAGGCAGGTTACAAAGAAACCTTAAGCGCAGCTGGCTCGTGGACCGTTTTTGCGCCAACTGACGAAGCTTTTGCTACCTATTTAAAAGATAATAACCTAACAGAGGTTTCGGTTGATCTCGCTTCGAAAATTGTACGCTACTCAATGATTTACGATGGTGAAAAAGTAGAGCGCTTAAGCGATTTTTTCTCTGTTAAGGGTTTTGTTAAAAATACAGCTTTTAGAAGGAGAACCGTTTACTACGATTTTGTTTATGATGGGAAAGATAATAACGGAAATGCAATTAAGGTGATTGCCAACAATCGCAATGGCGCATATGCTTCTGGGGATTTTAACAATAAAAGCATCACTTATTTCTTATCGCCCTTTATGGTGTTTTCTGGCTTATCGGCAAGTGATTACAACTTCTTTTATCCTAACGTAAACTATAATGGCGCTAATGTTGGTCCGGCACACATACTTAGTAATCAGCAGAATATTATTGCCGAAAACGGGGTTATTCACGTTGTAGATAGGGTATTAACCCCACCACAGAATATTGATCAGTATGTGAATGAGAAAGCTGAGTATAGTACATTTAAAGATTTACTGGACAAATTTGTAACCTATAACCTGAATGCAGACATTTCGCACCGTTACGAAGTATTAAACGGAAAAGCGGCCAATGTATATGTTAAAAGCTACAGTGCTTTATTGGGTTTTTCGCCAAACAACGAAAATTATTCGAAGGTTGATGCTAACGATGCTCAACAAAGTTCTTACAGCATTTTGGCACCCACAAACAGTGCGGTTGATACCTATGCTAAAAATGTTTTATTAAAATACTGGAGAAAAAAGGGCGTAAAAACACTTAACGAACTTTATGTTGTAGCGCCGGATCTAATCAGGGATTACATTAATTCGCACCTTTACAATACTACTTTATGGCCTACTAAGTTTGGAACCACACAAAATGTATTGGGCGATTTTACCAAACTAGCCACCACAGATGTTGTAGACAGGCAGGTTTTAAGCAATGGTTTTTTATATGGTGTAAATAAAAGCCAGGATGCCAGTGTATTTTCTACTGTATACGGAAACGTAAACCTTGATCCTGACTACAATATCATGAAGCAGGCACTTAACTATTTCGCGCTTACCATTCCGCTAAAAACACCTTCATTAAAATACGTTATTGTTCCTATTCCCGATGTAACCTTGAAAAAAATGGGATTTACTTATGAACCATTTTACGTAACCCAGCCCATCCGTGGCGATTTACAGGCTTTAAGGCGAATTCTTCAAACACATATTATTCCGCTTGGCGACCGTGCCATTCCAAACTTTACAAGTGGCTCGGGTATTTTAGAAACTTCAAACGGCGAGTATATCAAATATGATAAAGGCACCCTGTATTCTGCCGGAACCCAGGACAGTACTTTGGTGGCAAAACAAACTATTCCTATCGATTCGATTAGCACCAGTCCGGTAAACGGAGCCGCCGTTTACGGTAAAGAGGCACTTACCTATACCGCTTTAAATGTGGGCAAACATATCGAAAAATATGGTTTGGTTGCTACTGCACCTTACTATAACTTTTATCAATACCTGTTTAACAGTGTATTGTACAACAAAACCACAGGAGCAATTTCGGGCCTTACCGATGGGGTAAGCTACACGGTTTTTATCCCTACAAATGCAGCCATTGTACTTGCCGTAAAAGCAGGACTATTACCAGGTAATGTAACTACAGGCGTACCCAATTTTACTTCGGCCGATGGTGTAGATATTACCAAAGTGAGCAAATTTATCCAATACCACATTATCAATAAAAGTACAGTTGTAAGTGATGGACAAAAAATAGGTGAGTTCGAAACCTTACTTAAAAACGATGCTGGTGATGCCGCAAAAATAAATGTTATAATCAATACCACCAATTCGCTCATGTTGCGCGATGTAACGGGTACAACGGTAAATGCGTTATTGGGTGCTACTGATAGGAGTAATGTGCTATCCAACCGCACAGTTATCCACCAGATCAATTCTTATCTTAAATATCAATTCTAACCAATATGACTAAAATATATACCTACAGTATTTTTATTTTATTATGCTGTTTGCTGATGCCGGCTATAACCAATGCCCAGCAAATCAATTATGTGAAGGGGAAAGTAATCGATAAAAAGGATAAGCAGCCAATTATTGGGGCATCGGTAGTGCTTGTTGATAAAGATAAGCGGGTAGTAAAAGGAGTGTCTACAGATATTGACGGAAATTACTCACTCCCTGTTGCAGATAAAAGCTACCGCATTTCGGTTTCTTATATTGGATATAAATCAACTGCTCCACTTTCAATCGATAAGGCGGTAATCAACTTCCAGTTAGAGGCTGCCGATAATCAAATGGATGAAGTACAGATTGTTTCGAGGGCAAAAACAGATAACGGTAGTGGTATGAGTATCGATAAACGCGATCAGACTTCGGCAGTTGGTACCATCAATGCAAAAGAGTTAGAAGATATGCAGGCCGCTTCTATCGATCAGGCTTTACAGGGCAGGCTTGCAGGTTTGGATATTGCAGCGAGCAGTGGCGATCCGGGTGCGCCGATGCAGATCAGGATCCGCGGTACATCATCTATTAATGGCGCGGTAGATCCGCTTATTGTGGTAGATGGAATGCCATACGATATCAGTATCCCTTCTGATTTTAATTTCGCCACTTCTGATGAAAACAATTATGGTCAGCTTTTAAATATTGCACCTTCTGATATTAAAGAAATTAGTGTGCTCAAAGATGCCGCCGCAACCGCTGTTTGGGGATCGCGGGCAGCAAATGGTGTTTTGGTAATTACAACAAAAAGAGGGGTAATGGGGCCGCCTGTTATTTCTTATAACTTTAAAGGCTCTTATTCCAAGCAGCCAAGTGCTATTCCAATGTTAAATGGTAATCAGTATTCATCACTGATACTGGAAGAGTTTTACAATGCAGGCAGGCAGTTTTCAACTTCTGATTTTGCTAAGCAGTTTCAATACGATCGTAACGATCCGTATAATTACTACAACTACAGCAACAATACCGATTGGTTAGAATCGATTACCAGGATCGGGTATTTACAAGATCACAACCTTTCGGTATCGGGTGGTGGCGAGAAAGCCAAGTATCGTGCTTCTTTAAATTACTTTAATCAGAACGGTACCACTGTTGGCACAAGTTTGGGCCGTTTAAGTGCCCGGGTAAATTTAGATTATATTGTATCGAACAAGATTCGTTTTAGTGCTGATATTGCGTACACCCATATCGATAACCAAAATTCTTATACCAACGGGATAAGGGATGTTGCCTACACCAAAATGCCCAATCAGGCGGTGTATGAGTATGATGAATACGGCAATTTAACCTCAAATTATTTTAGTCCGGCAAACACCGCACAAGGTAGCTTTCTGTACGATTTTTCAAAATCTAAGATATCGGGAACTTATAACCCGCTGGCTATGGCCATGGCAGGTAGCAACCAGCAGTTTGGCGAAAGGGTAATCCCGAAATTTGGTTTATTTTATCAGATTACTGATAAACTGCGCCTGAATGCAAATTTCCAGGCCGATATCAATAATACAAAAGTGAAGAGCTTTTTGCCGCAAATTGCAACAGGAAGGCCATTTTCTGAGCCTGTTGTAAATTATGCAGGCGATTCGGACGGCGATGCTTTTACCATGGCCACCAACATTTCGGTAGAGTATAAGCCCGATTTGGGAAAAAACAATGATTTGGGGTTATTTGCGAGGTTTGATAGTAACGATAGCCGCAGAACAGGGCAGGGGATGTTTGCCACCAATACTGCATCGTCATATCTGGCCGATCCTTCAATTGATAGCCGTACAAATCAAACCGGCTCTGCTTACTCTTCTTTTGCACAAAGCCGTTCAGTTGGTTTGCTGTTAAATGCACAGTATAAACTGCTCGATCGCTATATCATAAATGTAGGGGTAAGAGGTGATGGCAATTCTAAATTCGGACCAAACAACCGTTATGGTATATTTCCTTCCACATCAGTACGCTGGAGGGTTTCGGGCGAGCCTTTTATGAAGGGAACCCAAAAATATATAGATGACCTGAGTTTCAGAGCAAGTTATGGTGTAGTTGGTAACGCACCCCGTAACGATTATTCTTACTTTAATACCTATCAGAATTATGGTTTCAGCTATTTGGGTACATCAGGGGTTTATCCTTCCAATATCGAGCTGTCAGACTTGCGCTGGGAAAAGGTTACACAATCTAACGTGGGTTTAACTTTGGTTTTATTGAAAAATAAGCTGAATATGGATATTGATGTGTACCGTAAACGTACATCTGATTTATTCTATAATGGTTTGGCTATTCCAACCTACAACGGCTACTCTGGCGTAGATATGAACGTGGGTACCATGGATAACCAGGGCTGGGAGTTTAGCTTGTTCTACACGGCAGTACGGTCAAAAAAAATCAGACTGGATTTTAATTTCAATATCTCACATAACGAAAATATGATCCGTGAAGTTTCGCCACTATATCCAAGGGAGAATAATGCGAAAATAACAACTAACAATGCTTTTAAAGTTTACCTGCAGGAAAACAATCCATTTGGTTCGTTTTATGGATTTAAGTTTAAAGGGGTATACAAAGATAAAAACTCAACTATAGCAATCGATGAAAACGGAAACCAGATTATAGGGCCAAACGGGCAGCAAATTTATATGCGTTTTGCCTACCCAACTATTGATTATGTTTTCCAGCCAGGAGATGCCATGTACGAAGACATTAACCATGACGGAAATATCGATTACAAAGATATTGTTTACCTCGGTAACGGTAACCCTAATTTAACAGGCGGTTTCGGAACAGCCCTTACCATTAACGGCAACATCAGGTTTGGTGCTAACTTTACTTACCGTACAGGTTATCAGATTATTAACGGAACCAAAATTAATACCACCAGTATGTACGGTTTTAACAACCAAAGTACTGCCGTATTACGCCGCTGGAGGGCAGAGGGCGATATTACCGATATGCCGCGCGCAACTTATGCTACAGGTTATAATTTCCTTGGATCGGATCGCTATGTTGAAGATGGTTCTTACCTGCGCTTACGGAGTATAACACTGAAATATGATTTTAATAAAAATCTGCTCAAGCGTTTGGGTATGAAAGGGCTTAGCGCCAACATCATGATGGAGAATGTGTTAACCTTTACCAAATACACCGGGCAGGATCCGGAGGTTCCGATTAAATTATCAACATTTTCTACCGTGATTGATAATTCAACCACGCCGCCAATCAAAACAATCACCCTTGGTTTAACTGCAAATTTTTAATCAGCAATAGAAATGAAAAGAAGTATTTATAGTGTAGTGGTTGTCATGATGCTGATCATGTCCAGTTCATGCAAAAAATGGTTGGATACCCAACCCCGCGATGGAATTACCAGACAGGGGTTTTGGAAAACCAAAGAAGATATTCAGGCGGCAGTTGCGGGTTGTTATGCCTCGCTGTTGTTGGCGCCTCCGGGTAATAACGACCGGGCTTTAACTGAGTATATTTTTATGTTTGGCGAAATCAGGGCCGATATGATCGACCAGGGGCCAGGTTCGTTAAACGATGAAAAAGATATTTTTGATGTAAACATTACCCCAAGTAATTCGCTAGTAAAATGGTCGGCATTTTACCGCACCATTAATTTCTGTAACACCGTTTTAGATAATGCGCCAGCAGTAAGAAATGCCGACCCCACTTTAACCGCTGAGCAGCTGAATGCTTATTTAAGTGAGGTACTGGCTTTGCGGAGCATGATGTATTTCTATCTGGTTAAGAGTTTCAGGGATGTGCCCTTAAAACTAACGGCTACCACAAAAGATACCGATTTACAAGATTTACCCAAAACTGCAGCAGCTACAATTCTTACCCAGATTGTTGGCGACCTTAAAAAAGCAGAGGCCGGTGCAGTAACTACATATGGAAATTCAGTAACAGATAAAGGCCGGGTAACCAAATTTACCATTAATGCGCTTTTGGCCGATGTTTACCTGTGGATGGATAATTATGAAGGTTGTATTACCGAGTGCAATAAAATCATCAATTCTCAGCGGTTTGCCATGCAAAATGCAGGTGCATTGTGGTATTTCAATGTTTTTTATAATGGAAGTTCGACCGAAACCGTTTTCGAGTTTAATAATACCACATCTGTCAACAATATTTTTTATAACCTGCTGGTTGCCCCTAAAAAACGTTTTCTGGCGGCTCCTTATTTATCAAGCGATGTTTTTACCCCGGATGATGTAGACCCAACAGTTTTTTATGATGTTAGGGAAGAAGCTTTTTACAGGGCATCCGATTTCAGTATCGTAAAGTGGGGAACTGAAAATCCATCATTTGTTAACTGGCAGGCTTACCGCATTACCGATATTATGTTGATGAAAGCAGAAGCACTTGCCCAAACAGGCTTAGGGGCCGATGCGATCGCAATTGTAGAGGAGATCAGGCTAAAACGCAAGGCTGTTGCCATTACGGCACAAACACCTGACCCAGCTGATAAGGATGGGATTTGCGATTATATTTTATCAGAGCGCTCGCGCGAGTTTGCTTTTGAAGGCAAACGCTGGTATGATATTCTGCGTATGGCTAAACGCGATAACTATAAACGTTTAGATATTATGCTAAATATGGTTGCACAAACGGTTAGCCCGGCAGTGCAGCAATCGGCGATAAACAAATTCAGGGATATAAACAGCCATTATTTCCCTATTCCTGAGACGGAGATTTTTGCCGACCCTCAACTTGTTCAAAATCCATTTTATACCAAATAACAGCATGATGAAAAATAACTTAAATGTCCGCAGCATAACCATAATCATGGTTGTATTAGCTTTTACATTTGTATTTATAAATGCTTGTAAAAGAGAAATCTTAGCCACATCAACGACTGATGATGTAAATATTACAGGGTACCTGGATCGCTATCCTGATCAATTTTCAATGATGAGGCAAATTATGGATCGTTCTGCCACAACAGGCTTTCTGGGAGCCTATGGTAAATATACTTTGTTTACTCCCGATAATGCTGCCATTACAGCCTGGCTTAAGTTAAAAGGGAAGGCAGCTGTTGCCGATCTTACAGTAGAAGAAGCCAAAGATATGGTTAAGTTTCATTTACTGCCCGATACCATTGCTACAAACAGGTTTACCGATGGTAAGCTACCACAAATTACCTTGTACGGGCAATACCTGCAAACCGGCGCTGTAAACCAAAATGGGGTTAGTAGTTATGTTGTAAACAAGCAGGCAAAGGTTACCAAGTCAAACATCCGGGTTGGTAATGGTATTATTCATGTTTTAGACCACGTGTTGGTGCCGGCAACCCTAAGCCTGGCCAAGAGCGTAGAGGGAAACAGCCGCTACAGTTATTTTACCCAGGCCTTAAAAGAGACCGGTTTCTACGATTCGCTTAATGTTGAGCAATCGGCAGTAAAAGATACCACACGCAGGTTTCAAACCTTAATTTTGGAATCAGATTCGGCCCTTAAAGCCGCTGGATATGCTACTTATGCCAGTTTTAAAAGCAGGTACTCCAAAACCGGAAACCCTAAAGGTCATGCCGATAGTTTATGGCTTTATATGGCTTACCATATCTCTACAGGACCAACTTATACGCCCGATATTATTTCTTCGCCAGCTATTTATACCCTGGCGCCCAAGGAGGTAATTACCACCAAGTTTTCGGGACAAAAGATTTTATTGAATGAAGATGAGTTTAATGGGGTAGTGGAACCAGGTGTAGAAATTAACAGGACTTATAGCGATGTTACCGCTGCAAATGGTGTGGCTCACGAAGTTAAAAAACCTTTTGCAATTAAGGTAAGGGTGCAAACGGCGGTGTATTTTGATGTTTCGGACCATGCCGATTTAAGGACGAATCCAAAATGGAGGGGAGCTGCGGCTGGAACAATTCCGTTGTATGCAAACGGATTGAGCACTGTAAATGGGCTTTTATTTAGCGATTTGGCCAAGGTAACTCAAGGTAGTAACTATGAGCGTGTTATTGTTCCTAATGCTACCCGTAAATATGCTTACAACGATTTTTTCAACCTTTCGATGGGAGTAAGTACTGCCAGGATACAGTATATCGATATCAGGACGCCAATGTTGGTTAAGGGAAAATATAAAATCTGGATTTGTTACGCACAAAACGGTAACTCCAATTTATTTCAGGTTGGAGTTGATGTTGGAAGACCTGGGGAGCAAATACTGCCCAACCTGGTCGATTTCAGACAATATTTAGGCTCATCGGGTATCACTTCAACTACGGCAGCGCTGCCATCGGCCGATGCCTTAATGCTTACCAATGGTTTTAAACGTTACATGGCAACCACAACCGATATGTCTGGTACCACAAAAGGCGAAATTTCTGTTAACGGAACGGGATGGGACCAGCTTATTGGCCGCCTTGCCGGAACTGCCGATATTCAGACTACAGACCGTCACTGGATCAGATTAACCGTAGTAAGCAACGCCGGATTGAGCAATGCAACCTACCTGGATATGATTCACTTTATCCCTGTAGATGCAGATCAGAATTATCCACGTTTTTCAACATCAGGAACCATATTTAACCGGCCATAACAAACATGCCGGAGACGCACAATCTCCGGCATATTAAAGAATGCTAACCATAAGAATACCATCAATGAAAAAATATATACTCAATACCGTGTTGCTGCTAAGCGTTCTAATTTCGCTCAATGCCTGCAAGAACGTAATGGACGAGCATACTGAAATTGTAAATGTCGACAATACTGTTGATGTTTTTCAAAAGCTTGCTGCACAGGCCAACCTCAGTAAGTTTACCGATTTTGTACGTACTACCGGTTACGATAAATTGCTTGCATCTTCTCAAAATTATACTGTTTGGGCGCCAACAAACGATGCCCTGGCTACGCTTGATGCAGCAATTACTGCCGACCCGGCTAAATTGAAAGATTTTGTGGCGAATCATATTGCGCTAACCACTATTGCTGCACTTAAAACAGCAACAGATACTTTACGGGTTAGCTTAATCAATAAAAAAAATGCTACGCTTATTGGAAATAGTTTTGAGGAAGCTGCCATTACCGGTAAAGGGCAGTTTGTTAAAAATGGAGTAGTGTATAGCATTGATAAGGCAGTGCCAACCAAACAAAATGTGTGGGAATACATGCTAAGCAGTACCGATGCCCCATTACAAACAAATTATATCAGTACAATCTCCACTATGGTAATCGATACGGCAAATGCAACGATAATTGGTTACACTAATGCCGGTAATCCCATTTTTGCCGCCAACCCGCCAATGGTTTCGAGAAATGCCTATTGGACCAACGTAGCCGATTTAAGGGCCGAAAATCAGCAATATACTTTTTTTATGTTGCAGGATGCTGCCTTTAATAGCGAAACAGCCAAACTTACACCCTATTTTTCGGTTGTTGATAAGTTTGCACTTGTTAGAGATTTTACCGTAAAAGGCCTTTACACTGCAGATAAGCTACCTGATACATTAATTTCTACCCGTGGGGTGAAAATACCGGTTTCGAAAGCTGCAATTATCAAATCGTACAGGGCCAGTAATGGGGTGGTACACGTTATGAGTGCATTGCCATTCAGGTTAAAAGATAAAGTGCCCACATTTAAAATTGAAGGCGAACTTCCATCTGGTTTCCGTACCGATAAAACCGGAAATACCTTTTACAGAACAAAACTGGATAACAATGGCATTCAGTATAAAGATATCGAAGTATATAACCATGCCTTCGCCGAATTTTACATCAGGTATGTAAGAAGTGGTGTGCCCTTTGTAAAGTATAAAGTATATACAAGGGTAATTTCGGGCGCAGCCGGCGATGCACAGGTGGCCAGTTTTACCCAAAGATACTTTATTAACAATCCTTTAACCTCTACTCCTGAAACACCAGTGTACGATCTGTTTGCAACCCAAACCGTTACGCCGTTAAACTACGCAGAAGTATATCTGGGCGATTATACACCTAAACAGTATGGTACATTGGATTTAAGGCTTACCGCTGCAAACAGCACCGCTGTAAATGTAAATACACTCATATTGGATTATTTGAGATTTGAACCTATTCTTCCCTAATCGAGTATATCTGAATTTAAAACCGACTATGCATAATTTTACCATTATAAAAAAAGGAATCTCGCTGGCATTGTTTGGCCTGATGTGTTCAGCTGCTGCATTTGCGCAGCAAACAGATACCAGTAAATACAGTACTGATACCACCACCGTTAGGGTGAAGCAAAAAAAACTGATAGGGCAAAAAATAACAGGTGTTGTTGTTGATGGTTTTACCAATAAACCAATTAACGGGGTAAGGTTAACTGTTGCCGATTTTTCGGGCGCAATAACCGATGATAAAGGGAGATTCTCGATCATTGTACCCGATTTTAATGCCACTATACTGGTAAGCAATACTGGCTACCACACCAAGCTAGTGGCTGTTCATAAAGGTAAACTGACTACTGTTAAAATTTACCCAACAAGCTATACATCACTGTTTACCGAGGTAGAAATGCCATCAGGTACGCAGAACCTCGCCCGGTCATCATCGGCAGTTGGTTCTGTAAATCCACAAGGTGGCTGGAGCATGAATTCGGAAACACCCGATAGTTATCTGCAGGGACGAATAGCAGGGGTAAATGTGATCAGGCGTTCAGGAACACCAGGAATCGGTGCCGATCTTTTTGTAAGGGGATTTACCTCGCTATATGCCAGCAATCAGCCCTTATATGTAGTAGATGGTATGATTTTCGATGCCAATGCTTACGGTTTGTCATTAACATCAGCGCATCGCAATAACCCCTTGCAGTTTATCGATGTAAGGGATATAGAAAACATTACCTTAATTAAAGATGCTGCCGCAGCAGCTGTTTATGGTACAAAAGCAGCAAACGGAGTGATGGTAATTACCACAAACCATGCGCAGGACCTGGCCACGCAGATTGATTTTTCGGCCTATAGCAGTATCAATTTCGTACCACGGCAGCTTCCGGTAATGGGGAGTGCCGATTTCAGAACTTACCTGTCTGATATATTAAAAAGCAGGGGTTTAAGCAATACTGCAATTGCCGCTTTGCCGTATATGAACGATGATCAGAATCAAAGCACAAACCCTACCTATGCCATGTACCATCAAAATACCGACTGGCAAAAGCAGGTTTTTAAACGCAGTTTCGATCAAAATTATTTCTTAAAGGTTAGCGGTGGCGATAACATTGCCAAGTATGCGCTTTCGGCAGGTTATAGCAAAGATAAAGGGGTGATTGATTCGACTAACAACACCAGTTACCACATGCGTTTTAACAGCGATTTAAACCTGACAAAGAAACTTCAGGCCAATACCAATCTTTCATTCAGCTATACCGAGCAAACCTTAAAAGATCAGGGTATTGCACCACGTACCAACCCCATATTTCTTTCGTTGGTTAAGGCACCATTTTTGGCCAAAAACGAAATTAGTGCAACAGGTGCTGTATCGCCTAATTTAGCCGATGCCGATACCCTGGGCGTTAGTAATCCACGGGCGCTGATAGAGAAAGGATTAAATCAGAAAAAGGCTTACCGCTTTTTCGGTAATATTAACTTTAACTACGAGTTTAGCAAAAGCTTTAAGTTGTCAAACCTAACTGGGGTAACTTACGATAAAACCCAGGAAACCCTGTTTATTCCACGTAAAGGTGTTACTAACGAGGTTTTGGATAATGCCATTGCCGATAGTAAACTGGGCTCGCAGGTAATCAGGTATTTTAATGTTTTTAACGATTTACGTTTTGCCTTTAATAAAACTTTTGCCAAAGACCATAACCTAAGTATGGCCCTGGGTACGCGTTATTCGCAAAACTCGAGCGAGCAGGATTACGCCATTGGTTATAATTCGGCAACCGACGTACTCATCAGTATTGGCAATAGTAATGCCTCACTTCGTTTCTTTGGTGGCGATATCGGGAAATGGAGTTCGTTAAATACCTATTTTACTACCGATTACAGCTATAAAAACAAATACTATTTAAGTTTGGCAATGGGGGTAGATGCCTCATCGCGTTTCGGCCGGAAAAACATTAATACCTCAGTGCGTTATATAGGTGGTTATGGCTTAGATATACTGGGCGGCAAAACAGCAGTTTTACCAGCAGTCAGTGGCGCATGGTTAATCTCTTCCGAAGAGTTTATGCAGGGAGCTAAAGCTGTAGACCTTTTAAAACTGCGTATGAGTTATGGTTTGGTAGGTAACGATGATATTGGTAACTACAATAACAGGCAGTATTATGTTTCTCAGAATTTATTGGGCCTTCAAGGTTTGGTTAGGGGGAATATTGCCAATCCAAATATCCAATGGGAAAGCATAGCCAAGTTTAATACAGGTATTGATGCTTCCTTTTTTAATGAGCGTTTGAGCATGAGTTTAGATTACTATGTGCATACCACAAGCAAAATGCTAACCTACATTCCGGTAACTTCGGTCGGTGGTATCGATTCATATATCGATAACCAGGGGGGCATGCAAACCTCAGGGTTAGATTTTGGTTTAAATACCCGTATCCTTAACAAAACCTTTAAATGGGATTTGGGCTTAAACCTTGGGCTGTACCGTAACAAAATACAAAGCCTGCCAGGTGGTAATGATATTGTAACCAGTTATGCTAACGGTAGCTATATTACCCGTGTTGGGCAGGCCGCAAACCTGTTTTACGGTCAACGTACCAATGGTGTTTATGCAACAGATGCAGAAGCTGCAGCCGCAGGCCTGTCTATTGTTAATAGTGCCGGCGCTACTGTTCCTTTTAAAGGAGGCGATATGAGGTTTATCGATACCAATGGCGATAAAATAATCAATAATGCAGACCGGGTAGTAATTGGTAACCCCAATCCTGATCTTTTTGGAAGTTTTAACAACACGCTTGGGTATAAGAACTGGACTTTAGATGTGCTGGTTTCGTTTGTACTCGGAAACGATATTTACAACTATACCCGTGCCATGCTCGAATCGGGCAGTACATACTACAACCAGTCTGATATTATGAGAAACCGCTGGAGGGGTGAAGGCCAGGTTACCAACGTGCCAAAAGCCTCGTACGGCGACCCCATGGGCAATACCCGGTTTTCTGACCGCTGGATTGAAGATGGATCTTACCTGCGCCTGCGTTCGGTAAACCTGACCTACAATGTACCTTTAAAAACAAAGGCCATTAAATACGCCAAAATTTACGCAACAGGAAATAATTTATTTACCCTCACCAATTATCTGGGCTACGATCCGGAGTTTAGTGCAACCGGAAGTATTTTTACGCAAGGGGTTGATACTACGCTCGAACCACAGTTCAGATCGGTACAGTTAGGGGTTAGAATTGGTTTGTAATTGATAATTGATAAAACGATGAAGATGGATTTTACTAAAAAAGTTATTGCCTTTTTAGCAGTAGCCCTGCTTGCAGCAGGTTCGTGGTCTTGCAAAAAAATAACAGATGAAGCACCCGAGGCAACACTCGATATAACCAATGCCTACCGGAATTCGACAGATGCCGATGCAGCCGTAATTGGGATATATGGCCAGTTTTTGGGGCTCGAAAAAACATACATACTCCAAAATGAACTAAGGGGCGATTTGGTTGATGTTACCACCAATGCCGATCCTTATTTAAAGCAATTGGCTAATCACACAAACACGAAAGATAATCCGTACACCGACCCGAGGCCTTACTATAAAGTAATTCTGAACTGTAACGATGCGCTTAAAAACTTCAAGCTAATGGTTGATGACCATAGAATGAGTGTTGATGATTACAACAAACATTATTCGGATATTGGAGCTTTAAGGAGCTGGATTTACCTGCAACTGGGGATTCAATACGGCGATGTGCCTTACATTACAGAGCCAGTAGAAAATGTTGAGGATATAAAAAATCTGTCTACTTATCCCAGAATCCCATTCGATCAGCTCTTAACCAAACTGATTGATTTTACCGAAAAATTACCCTATAAAGAGGTTTATGCCTATCCGAGCGGAAATCCGTTGGTAATTACCATTGACGGAAACAATACCCAAAAGATATTTATCTGTAAACCCTTTGTTTTGGGCGATCTATATCTTTGGAATAACAATTATGTTAAAGCGGCCGAGAATTATATCAAAATAATGGAAATTGAGAATAACAATTCCAATATCAATTTCTCATTCAATGCCTATAAAATTGGCTATTACCTTTCATCCGATTATACCGATCAGTCAGTACGTTATTTAAGAGCGCAAGATGAAAACACGCTTTTAACGGAACAGGGATGGAAAACCATTTTTTCTGCACCCAATACTGCCAATGTTTGGAACATGGAGTTTTTGTGGGGAATTCCTTACAGCGCAAACTTTAAACCGGGCAACCCTATGATTGAATTTTGTTCGCCTGTTTATGGTAAATATTTAATCAAGCCATCAAAAGCAGCTATTGATAACTGGAGCGCTCAAAGGCAGTATAGCGGTATCCCTTACGATGCCCGTGGCCGTTTATCGTACGAAACCACAGCATCGGGACCAGCTATTACCAAATTAACCGATAATATTATTCCGATAACAAATTTAAATAAAGCTGGTAAATGGGGTATTTACCGTGCAGCATTATTGCATTTGCGTTATTCGGAAGCAGCCAATCGCGATGGAAAAGGAAAGTTGGGCTGGGCTTTATTGAATATTGGAGTTGCCAATACCTTTTATACAGGTACCCGTACCGCAGCTGGCAGCCCTTCGCCGGTTTCTTTTGAAGAGATTAATTCGATGCAAACACCCTATGCCGCACCGTATTATTTAGATGCCAGAAATAACAACGATTATAAAAGTCCGTGGTACCGCAATACTGGCATCCGCAACAGGGCAGGTGTAACCGCATTAGATGTAAGTTTCCAAAATGATGTAGTTGGCTTAGAAGGTAAACTGATTGATGAGGCCGCTTTAGAGCTGGCTTTTGAAGGCAACCGCTGGCCCGATTTGGTGCGTGTTGCCCGCAGACAGAACAATCCGGCTTTTCTTGCAGAACGTGTTTATCAGAAATTATTAAAAGCAGGCGATCCGAATGCAAGTGCAACTCGGGCTAAATTGATGACACCAGCAAACTGGTATTTACCGTTTGATTGGAAATAACACCCATCCATATTATCTGATGTAAAGCTTTCGTCTGTTAAAACAGATGAAAGCTTTTTTTATATTAGCGAAACCAAAACTATTTTATAATGCGCTTTTTTATTGCCCTTTTAATTTGTTTAACAGCTACTTTATGTAAAGCACAAATTAAATCAACAGATCTTTCAGGTTCATGGATTGCCGGAAAGGTAAATTATCTTAGTGGTGATGATTTGCCCGATGAAAATATATTGAAGTACAGCTATGTAAAGTACACCTTTGTTATGCCCGATAAAATGTACTATGCTTCAGTATATCATATTTTAGGTGCCGAATTTCTTTTTGAAGTACGTGGGAATAAATTGCTTATAAAATCGAATGTGGGCTTTGTGGTGAATACCCTGAAGATAATGGAACTGACCAAAAATAAGTTGGTTATGGTTATGGCTGATATGAATGGCTCCCTGGAAAGCCCTACAGCTATTCAATATACTTTTTATCCTGAAAAATTGATTCAGCAGAGCCTTGCACTCAGTCCTGATGATATTTACAAGATCAGCGGCACCGATACGGTATTTAATTCAAGTCAAAAAATTTACGCATTGTTTAATGGGGCAGATTTTAGTGACCACATTTCTTATGAGTTAAGTAAAGTTGGCATAAGCGTAAGAAGTGGAACACTGAATGCAACATTTATTGTAAATCCTTCCGGGAAAGCAGATAGTTTAAAAATTATCCAGGGAATTAATGCCGGGTACGATAAGGCCTATACCAGGATATTTTATGCCGCTCAAAATAAGTGGAAGGCAGCAATTCATAACGGAAAACCTGTTAAAGTATTGATGCACCAGGAAAAAAAATATTTTACTTCTGATGAGGTAGTGCCAAGCTTTTTTAATACCCAAAAAGCTAATGCTGCCTACGCAGAAAAAAACTACGAAGTAGCACTTTATTATTATGATTTGGCATTAAATGACAGGCCGGATGATAAAGATAATCTTTATCGTAGAGGCATTTGCAGGCAGCAGCTTGGAAATCTGGCAGGAGCCTGTAGCGATTGGAAAAAAGTGCAGGCAATGAACAGCAATTTGGCCGATGCCCTGTTAGCTAAATATTGCAAGTAATGCTGATGTTAGCTTCGCGGTTTGATTGGAAATAGGCGCTAAAAAAAAATGAATGTAGTCGTTTTGTTTGTAGTCAAAAATATTACTACAAATAAAACGACTACATTTTTGTGCCTAAAGATTTTGTGACAATTTTTTTGGGCACAGAAAATTTGTCACAAAATCTTTAGAAGGCTAAAAATTATTCTATTTTAGTGGCTGTCAAACAATCCAACGCACTCATGTTTAAATCTGTTTTTTCTTTTGAAGGCCGCATCCGTCGTACGGAATATGGCTTAACCCGCATTTTCGCATTTTTGGTTATATTGCTTATTGCTGCATTGGCCGAAAGTGATGGAGCAGAAGCCTTTGGCCTCTTAATGCTATTGCCTATTTATATCATGATTACACAAGGAGCCAAACGTTGCCATGATCTTGGTAATTCGGGTTGGTGGATGCTTATTCCTTTTTACGGATTGATTATGCTTTTTGGTTCAGGTGATTATGGTCCAAATGAATATGGCGATAACCCTAAGGGAGAAGGTAACGATGATCCGTATTATGGAACTGATTTTCAACAAAAGGCTAGTGTATTACCTGTTGCTACCAATCAGTATCCGGCAGGAGAGGATAACGGGAATACAGTTGGTCGTGATTTGTAATCGCGGGCTGCATAAGGTTTAATTAGCTGTCAGTTTTATTTTTAATGGCGCGCTCCAGGTGGGTGAGGTGCTGAAACACCCGTCCGACTGGCCAGGCGGAAGTTCAGCATGACGGACCTGTGGTTGGTCGTGATTTACTCAGGCACAACTTTGTTAAAAATAAAACATAATTTTAGTGAGAAAGGAGAACAACATGTTTAAAAAGGTAGTTTTGGTTTTGTTGTTAGGCTGCGTGCTTTCCAGTTTGGTGACAATGGAGTGTGCAGGGCAAAAAACGGTGACTGATAAGTCATTTCAAATGTCTGGAGAGTTGATCGGCGATTCAACAAAATTTGTTGTACTTCGTTTCGTTGATAATCAAGGTAAAAACATAACCGATACCTGTTACATCAAAGATGGTAGATTAAACTTTCAGGGTAATATCGAACAACCGACCCTGGCAATGCTAACAGGAAGGGTAAAAACCAAAAATTATGATGATCCCAATACGATAAGATTTTTTCTTGAACCAAAAAAAATGTCGATCTCTGTTGCCGAGAATAATTTCCCTGGCGCCAAAATCACAGGGTCTGATACCCAAAGGGACATGGACTTGTTAAGTCAGCAAAATAGCGCGCTTCTATTGGAGGTGAAGAATCTGTTAATGAAAAGGACTATATATAATAACAGGATAAAAATATCTGCTAATAAAGACACCATTGCAGCACTTAAAGGCCAGCGAGATCAGTTACAGTCCAAATTGACTGCAGTGAATAAAAATATTAAATCCAATCAAATTGATTTTATTAAAAACCATCCAAAATCTTATGCCAGTGCATATCTATTCACCGAATTTATTTCTGACAGGTCTATACCAATCTTTTTGATCAAATCAATTTATCACGACTTTGCAGGAGATGTAAAGGAAAGTAAATTGGGAAAAGATAATTTGCTAAGAATCAATAACCGACTAGCAGCTGATCAACTGGCCCTTTTAAAAAACAATTATAGTCTTGAGTCAGTAGCATTGCAAAATGAGCAGAACAAAACAGTCAAATTCAATAATTTTATCGGAAAGAGTTTGGTTATAGTAGACTTTTGGGCAAGTTGGTGCATTCCGTGTGTCAAATCAAGCCCCAATCTTAAAAAAATATATAATACATATTCAAAGGATGGCCTGCAAGTCATCACAGTATCAATTGATAAGAGAAATGACGATTGGATATCAGCTGTTAAAAAAAATGGATATGATATTTTTGTCAATTTCAGGGATATCCCTGATCATCTGCTCACTATAGATGACTTAAAAAATCCTGAAGGAATACCCTTAAGCAGAAAATGGAACATTGATTATATTCCCAGTATAATCTTATTTGATAAAAATGGATCAGTGGTATCTAAATTCGATAAAATCGATGATGAATATAGGATTATCGGTTTGGAGGAAAAAATCAGGGAGTATTACGGAAATGGTAAACCTAATAATGGAAACAACTGATAAAAAACGATTTTTCATATGATCTACTTATCTGCACAGCCTGACGGTTTTATTTTTAGCGGTGCTCTCCAGGTAAGTGAGGTGCTGAAACTTATCTTATAGATTTCTCCGTTCGCTGCACTCAGTCGAAATGACGGTTACGGTTATGAATTACCAATCCAGCTTCAAAAACGAAACTCCTTGTCTGGGTAATAAAATCTCTACTTCCTTTAAATTGCTTCTCTTTACCGGCTTACCAACCATTTTAAGCTGACCAGCTTTTTCCAGTAGTGCAATCTGTTTTGAATCGGGATTTTGTGGCGAACCCATTTTTTTCCAAACTTCGTAAGCATTGCTGTTATCGCCATCTATGCGGTATTCGGTTAGGGTAACGGTTTTGGCGGCTAAGTTATTGAGCATAACCTTAACCGAATCTTGTGTGCCTGTTTTATCTTCATCGTGGTAATTCCATACCAATACGGAAGCCGATTTTTCTGCTTTAGCGGCCAGTGCACCAATATCGGTTTGGGACTTTCTGATACTCGAATCGAGTACCGACCTTAGCTCATACATGCGGTTACTTGTGGTGGCAACGCGGCTGCCTTTCATCATCCCAAACATCCTGAAAACATTTAGCACAGGTTTATCAACTCCGTTGGTGGCTAAATCTCTAAAACCTGCAAACCAGGGTTGATTTTCGAACTCGAACGACCAGGTCACGGCGCCCAGCAGGTTAATTTTATACAGATCGGTAAGTGCATACAAACGCGCAAAAGAAGCTGCGGTATAACTCGAATACATGGTGCCATTGCGGTAAGCATTTTCGGGATTGGTAGCCATACCGCAGGCTGCACAGCCTTCAGGGTCTGATTCGCCAATAATAACCGGGATATTTTTAAGTTGTGGGTATTTGGCAATTACGCGGTAGTTCGATTCCATATTGCGTAGCTGAGCGCGGATATCCATCACCACTGTGCCGTTTACCACTCGGGGCGATCCCTTGGCATGAAAAAGAACGGCATCTAAGGGCGAACCGATTTTTCCGGTTACATAATTGGTGTCGCTTAAGCAGTGCTTAATAAAGGCATCGAGGTATTTGGAAGCTCCGCCGGTAACATTTGCACCACCAATTCTGGCATTGGGGAGGGCGCGTTTCAAACCATCTGCGGCATAATCATAAAGTTTAAAAAACTCGGCCTGCGTGCCTTTCCAGTAGGCACCATCGGGTTCGTTCCAAACTTCCCAGTACCAGCTTTCTACTTCGGCTTTGCCATAACGGGCTACACTGTGTTTTACCCATTCGTAAACCAGGTTGCTCCATTTTTGGTAATCTTTGGGTGGATATGCCCATCCGGTTTCGATTACACTGTATTTTGCTCCGGGTTTCCATTGGTGCTGGTAGGGAATAGGATGGGTAGACAGGGCCTCGGGCATAAAACCAATTTGCGCCAGTGGTTTCATTCCTCTTTTTACGTAAGTGTCGAAAATCTGGTCAACAATTTTCCAGTTATACACGGGGTTGCCCTTAGCATCTTCGGTGTAGGCATTGGTTGAGCCCCATTTAAGTGCTGGCGTGCCATCGCCCGAGGTTAGTAAATTATGTGCCCTTACGTAAACCGGCACCGGACTGAGTTTCGAAATCTCGGTTAGCAGTTTCTGGCCATCTTTCATATAGGTGTAATTGGGCTCATCGTAACCAAACCAGGCCCAAACGGGTTTCATTGGCGCAATTTGCTGGTCGAAATTTACCTCAATATTGGTTTTGTTTTGTGCATAGGTTACTGAAACCATTAGGGTTTGAAGCAACAGAAAATATAGTTTTAATGCTTTCATGGTAGCGTTTGCTGTTTTTTAAGGGGTTTCAAAAATATCGGCTTCTATAATACTTAAGCCGCCTTTTAGTTTGGTTTCTGCCCGGCTCACGCCATCATCCAGTTTTTTTCCGTTTACTTCTACACCAATAGCTGCATTTTCACTTTCCTTGCCCGAACCAAGCAACTGTATGGTTACAGTTTTCCCTTTTGTGGGTTTGCAGGTAGCGGTAAAATAACCTAAACTGGTTTTACTTTCGCCGTTAAATACCTCTTTGCCATCAACCGTAATGCGTAGCGGATAGGTTTTAGAACGGAAACCGTTTAATTTTAAAGCCACCTGGCTAATGGTACTTTCTTTCTCCAGGGTGTATTTAATCCAGGCGGTATTTATTTTTCCATCGTTAACCCAATCGCTCAGTTCGTTGTCATCGTAACTCAATTGCGCTTTATCGTTGTTTGCGCCTGCTTCGGCTGATACAATTTTAATTGTTTTACGCTGTATGGTAAATGAACTGCCTTTTGGCGTTTCGCCCTTGCTTAAATTCGGTTTTAAACCATCAGTGGGAAAACTCGTTGCCAAACCGTTTTCTACTGGCACTGGGGTGGTTGCTAAGCCAATTGTAGCCGGTTTTAAACCATCAGCGCTGGCGTTAAGGGTAATTTTGCCGGCTTGCGTTAACGAACGGATTAAAACCCGGTTTACACCACCTTCTACAGGAAGTACTTTCGATAAAATGAAATTATCAGGGCCTTGTGCCAGTCCGCCGCGCCACTCGGCAGCTCCGCTTAGCTCAAAGTTAATGGTATTTAAAGCTGTTGGGCACCTGTTTCCGTTTATATCTACCACTTCAACCTGAACCAGTGCTACATCGGCTCCATCGGCCTTAAAGCCAGCAGGGTTTTTAATGGCTGTAAGCTTTAGCGCCACGGGCTTCGCGGCAGTTTTTAATTGTGTTTCGGCCAGTTTTTTACCGTCTGCCGTGTACGATATCGCTTTCAGTGTACCTGCCTGATAGGCTACTTCATTAAAGGTGAACAAAAAGCCATCGCTCTTTTTTCCAAAGCCTAACGATTTGTTGTTAAGGATCAGTTCTACTTTATCGCCTGCGGCCACTACGTAGATGTTCTTTTTAATGCCAGCCTTATAATTCCAATGCCCAATGATGTAAATGCCTTCCTTTTTGGCATCTACCCAGCCATCCCACATCACTTTATGTGCAAAAAAGCCATCTTTTGGTATGCGCATGGCATCTACCTCGCCGCTGCGCCTGTAATTTTCTTCGCCACGGTGGTGGGTATTCGAATCAGAAAAAATGATGTTTACCCCACCCGAACTTACGCGGGTACCTGTGCCCGGCCGTTCCTGGTAGTATTCGTTCCAGCGGATGACGTCTTCAATGGCATGGCTGTCCATATTGCGGTTATAATCGCTGGCATCGGCTCCTTTGTATTGCGGTCCGGCCCCATTTTTATGGTATGGAGGCGAAAATTCGTCCCAGTATTTGCGAAGGGCCTCATCGCGCGAGTACTCCATCGACCATAGTGGTTTGGTTGCGCTTTTGTTGATGTAGAGCATTTCGCCACCATACTCGGCTTCGGGTATATCGAGCATCTCCCTCGATCCGATGGCCCGGTTGCCGTAAGGATCGTAAGTATCGCGAATGGCTTTCATTTCTTTCATGTGTTCGGCACTGATCGATTCGTTACCGCACTCGTAAAACAGGATGCTGGGGTTATTGCGGTTGTAAATAATGGCATCGTGCATTACAGCTTTTCTTTGGTCCCAGCGGGTACCGGTTACATCTTTTTCCGAGTCGCCGGCGGGCATGGCTTGTATTAAACCTACGCGGTCGCACGATTCGATATCCTGTTTCCAGGGGGTAATGTGCATCCAGCGAACCAGATTGGCATTGCTTTCTACCATAAGCTGGTTGCTGTAATCGCTTAGCCATGCCGGTACCGATAAACCAATGGCTGGCCATTCGTTGCTGCTCCGTTGTGCGTAACCTTTCATCATCAATACACGGTCGTTTAAGTACACCATGCCATTTTTAAATTCTGCCTTTCTGAAACCGGTTTGGGTGTTCAGCTCGTCGATAATGGCTCCGTTTACTTTAAGCCGGGAGGTAACCGTATATAAATAACCATAACCCCAGCTCCAGAAATGGAGGCCGTTAACCAGCGATTCGGCCTTAAGTATTTTGGTTTCGCCGGGGGCAAGGCTTTGCGGTGCTGCAGCAAAGGTTTTAATTATTTTCCCTTCGGTATCTTTTAATGCTATTTCGTAGGTGATGGTGCTGGCCTGGCTACTTTCGTTTTTTACTTCTGATTGTGATACTATAGTAGCCGATTTTTGATCGATGTTGAAATCTTTGGCATAAATGTAATTTCCGGTAGTTTGCAAGGTGGTATAGAGCGGAAGCGTTTGATATATTTTGCCGCTAACGTGCAGTTTTACATTTTTCGAAATGCCGCCATAATTGGCATTAAAGTTTTTATCGTTCCACTGATAGCCCGAATTGGTGGCTTTCTCCTTGTAGTTCCAGGCATTATCTATTTTTATGGCAATTACATTTTCCTTATCTGTATTAACTAAATCGCTGATATCGAAACCAAAAGCCATTATGCCGTTTTCGTGGCGACCGATAAATTTGCCATTCAGGTAAAACTCGCCTGCTTGCCTGATGCCTTCAAACTCTAGAAAAATTTTATGGTTCTGGCTGCTTTGGGGTAGCTTAAAATGTTTGCGGTACCAGGCTATGCCGGTTGAGTGCTCTTCAATCGATTTTTTAAAGGCTTCATCTTCGTTCCAGGCGTGGGGCAGGGTGATGGCTTTCCAGCTTTGGTCGTTAAAATCAACCGATTCTGCTGCTGGTATATCGCCAACGTATAGTTTCCACCCTGGGTTAAAATTATAGCTTGTTCTAACTGATGGGCTTTGTTGCGAAAAAGCTTGCAGGCAGAAGGTTATGCAAACAATAAGGGCGAGTAATTTTTTTTGGCTCATGCTGTTTAATTGGGTTATGGCTAAGGGCAATGCCGGAATTATAATCCTTTGTACATGTTGGTTGCGACAAGCAAAACGGATGGATAATGCCGGAAATATTTGGTTAAAATATAATACGATATTAACATATAAAATCTGGCGATCCATCCTGTGCTATCCTGCAAAACCGGTATTAAAAACGTTACTGGCCTTGCTGTGTAAAGTGGCTTATTAATTATTTAATGGCAGTTTACCGTTTTTTTTAATGCAGGACACTACAGGATGATTTATCAACCGGAATGAGATACTTTCGTTTAAACCAGAGCTGCCTTAACTTGATGATGTTATCTTGCTTTTGCCCTGGCCTAACCAAATAGTTTAAATGCATAAACTGTAAATTTATGCCATTAACCCTTGTAGATTTTATGAGAAGCTCGTTAATTGTTTGTGCGTTTTTAATTGTTTTTTCTTTACAGTGTTTTGCTGTTGGAGGAGTGCCACTTAACCCGGTAGTAGCACCAGGTACGGTTTCGGCTAATTCGGCTACGCTGGTATGGAATAAGCCGGTGGAGTACCTCGATGTAATCCGCTATCACCTTATTTTAAACGGAAAAGAGATTGGCATTTCGGCTAAAACTAACTATACGCTTAAAAACCTAAGTCCTTTAAAAACCTATACCTGTACCATTAAGGCCGAAAATAAAGCTGGGGAACTATCGGCCAGTAGTGCCGTATTGAAATTTACCACCAAAACCACCGGAAAAATTTTATCGGTAACTGCATTTGGTGCAAAGGGCGATGGTGTAACCCTAAATACAGCAAGTATTCAGCAAGCGATAGATGCCTGCCCGAAAGGAGGTACTGTACGCATACCCAAAGGTATATTTTTAAGCGGTGCACTGTTTTTGAAAAGCAACATGACGCTGGAGATTGCCAAAGATGGCGTGTTAAAAGGCAGCGGCAATACCGACGATTATCTGCCATTTTACAACAACCGCTTTGAAGGCTGGGAGATGAAAACCTATGCCAGTTTATTAAACGCAGGTGTAATGAACAATAAAGGTGGTTTTGCTGTAGAGCAGTTGGCCATAAAAGGAGGGGGCACCATTAGCGGAGGAGGCGGTGCACTGGGCAAAGCGATGATTGATAAAAACGGAATCAGAAGCCGTGGACGTTTAATCTGTTTGATGAATTGCAAGGATGTTGAAATACAGGGTTTAACGATAAAAGATTCACCCTGCTGGACCATTCATTACATTTACAGTAAAGGCATAAGCTGCCACGATTTAAACATCAGCAGTACTGCCCGTAATGGCGATGGTTTAGATCCCGATTCATCTGACGATAGCTATATTTTTAACTGTACCTTTTCAACAGGCGACGATTGTATCGCCATTAAATCGGGCAAAAACCCCGAAGGATATACCATTGGAAAACCTACCCGGAATGTAAACATCAGCAATTGTGTGTTTACCAGGGGGCATGGTATTTCTATCGGCAGCGAAATGTCGGGAGGGGTAAGCGATGTTTTGGTGCAGGATTGTACAGCTGGTGCTTTGTTGCACGGCATGCAGATTAAGGGCACCAAAGACCGCGGTGGCTATGTTAAAAATGTAACGGTAGCCGATTGTCAGTTGCTTAAAATAACCATTTTCTCGGCCGTTAACTACAATAACGACGGAGCAGCGGCACCAGAGCCACCTGTTTTTGAAAATTTTGTTTTCCGTAACATCGATCTTTCTAATGCACAAACCAAAGAACCTGTAATCAATATTAATGGTTTTAAGGCTACGGGCCATCAGCTTAAAAATGTACTGTTTAACAATATTAAAATGCCCGGTAGTGCCGAAGTATGGGTGAACGATGCACAAGATGTAAAATTTAATGGCATGTTGACTGTTACTGGTGCAAAACCAAAGTATGTGGTTAAGGATAGTGAAAATGTAACTTATTGATGGGTAGGTGTATGGTTGGATTGGGGGGGAAGCGTTTTGTATTGGGATTCCCGCCTGCGCGGGAATGACGGACACGGTGGTGGTTATTGCGAGTTACGAAGCCTGGCTGCTGCAGGCGAATAACGCCAGATTTTAAGATCTTTTAGGAATGGCATTAAGCTTTCAGGGCGGATGTGATTTTTCTCTATAAAAAAAGCGGTGTTAAAACCAGGTAGAATACCTGGATTAAACACCGCTAATTGTATTTGCTTAAGCTTACCAGCCTGGGTTTTGCATGGCTTGTTTCTGTGCAGGTGTTAAAGGCTCTCCGTTTATCTTCAGTACATCTAAGAAACTTTGAGGAATTGGGCGCAAGTAATGTTTGCCCTCAACAGGTTTAGCCTCGAGGTTAAATGCAGCTGTACGCGCTACCAGTGTTTTAGTCCTGGCCAGGTCTTCCCAACGCATCAATTCGCCCATTAATTCTCTTGAACGTTCGTCCAAAATAAAGGCATTGAATTTATCGGCATTAGAACTTGCCCCAACTTTATCGTAAAAATCTTTGGTCGAGTTAAAAATATCGGCCTCACTATTCAGGTGCATTAAACTTAAGGTGTTTACGGTGGTAACCGGAATATTGTTCGATTCGAAATAAGTGTTTTTATCGGAGTAGGAAACAATGGACGAAGTTACTGCCGGATTTGTCTTGTAAGCAATTCCACCATCTACATAAGCAGAACGGTCTTCGCCTTCTTTATAGGCAGCACGATCGCGCACACTGTTTAGGTAAGGAATGGCTTGTGCATACTGACCTAAGCGGCCGTAAGCTTCTGCAGCAATTAAATACGTTTCGGCAAGGCGGGCTAAAATGCCATCGCGCTGGCCAAATTGCGAAGCCACCAGATTTCTTGAACCATCCATAAATTTAGATAAGGCCACGTATTGGCTAACGCCGTAATTGCCATGGCTGTTTAAATAACTTTGTGGCTGACCAGCGAAATACCGCACAAACATAGAAGGTTTGCGGCGGGCAATATCGGTTGGTAAAGCTGGATCGGCATTTGGAACAATAGGGGTATAGCGGGTATCGCCGGCATTATTAACAATGTATAAAGCAGCTTCTTCGCCAACTGTAAATTTTGGCTGACCTTCTTGTGCTGTAGTTGGGGCACTGCCCTTAACCCACTTCGGTATGCTGGCCGCATTGTTGGAAACGTAACGTGTTTTAAAACTTTTCCAGAACCTAGAATCGTTAACGCGGTCAAAAACATCCAAAGCATAATCTGTAGATCTCAAACGCTGAAATTCCCTTCCTCCGGCAATGTCGCGGATCATTCCTGGTAAGGTTTGGTAAACGGATGGATAGTAAAGATGAATCTGGTTACCGTACCTTCCCTGTGTTGCGGTGTTGTTCGAAAATTGTGCAGCTAAAATAACTTCCTTGTTGGTTTCGTTTGCCCCATCAACCGTCGTGAAGTTCCACAGATCGCTGTAGTTTGTTGCCAGAGTGTGCTGACCGCTGCCAATTACCAAATCTGCATATTTAATGGCATTTTGTAAGTCGGCTGTTTTGGTCTCGCTATTCCAGTCGTTGTTTATTTCGCTGGCACGGAAGAGATAGGCTTTGGCCAGAAAATGTGCAGCGGCCCATTTGGTAATCCTGCCTCTTTCTGATGCTGTTGTTGGTAGCAGGTTATAGGCTTGCGTAAAATCCTGGATCACCTGTTCGTAAACTTCCTTGGCTGTGTTTCTGGTAAACTCATCTTTAATTACATCTAAGGCTTCGAGCTGTAAAGGCACACCTCCATATTGTTTAACCAGTTTAAAATAGTCGAAAGCACGCATAAAGTAACCTTCTCCTAAACGGGTATTTTTATTGGCACCTGTATAATAAAGGGGCACGTTTTTAATTACAATATTGGCTGAATTGATATTGGTGTACATGTTGTCGAAAACAGCCTGCACATCTACATTAAACGAATTTAAAGTCCCGTCATAAGAGTTCCACATCTGTTCGGTTCTGTCGCCGCCTACTGTAAATTCATCAACCCCGTAATTGGTGCTGGTGTAGGCCCAGGTATAGTTAAAGTGAAATTTTAAACTTTGGTACATCCCGATAACCAGACCATCTAATCCCTCGGTTTTTTGAAAGTCGGATGTATTGCGCGAGTTAATCACTTCTTCATCCAGAAAACTTTTTTTACAGGATGTTGGCAGGATCATTAGCCCACCTAGCAATGCCACTCCTGATATAATATTTACAATCTTTTTCATAATCAATCTTTTTAATTCCTTAGAAACTGGCGTTAATGCCAAATACAACACCTCTGTTAAATGTAGAACCGCCTAAATCGGGGTCAATCCATTTAACTTTCGAATAGATCAGGCCTGGATTAATCATCTGTGCATAAACCCTGAGTCTGGAAAGTGTTAGTTTTTTAGTGATATTTTCTGCGAAATTGTAGCCTAATGATATATTTCTAACTTTAATAAATGAACCATCCTGATAGTTCATTGCGCTTTTAAACTGATCGCCTGCCGCACTGCCGTAGTTAGGTGCCGGATAATCGTTGGTTGGGTTGGTTGGCGTCCAGTAATCCAATACACGTTGTGCAAAACGACCCTGTAAGGCTTCTGCACCCGTAGCAATTAAGAAGTTGTAACGCGCAATGATAAAAACAGAAAGATCAAAACCCTTGTAGTTAAAGGTATTGGTAATACCACCTGTCCAGCTTGGGGTGTAACGGCCTAACACCTGACGGTCGTTATTGGCATCTATTTTAAAATCGCCATTCAAATCCCTTATTTTAATGCTTCCGGGTAAAAAGGTTTGTCCGTTTGCGCTAAACTTATCGCGTAGTATTTTGTCTTCCGGAGTATCTTGCCAGATGCCATCTTTTACATAATCGTAAGCCACACTAATGCCGTTTCCAATAAAGAAAAGGTCGGCAACCATGTCGCCACCGTTTAGTTTAACAATCTCATCCCTGCTGGTAGAGAAATTCAGCGTAGATTCCCAGCTGAAATCTTTCGACCTCACGTTAACCGTATTGATGGTTAAATCGAGTCCTTTGTTTTTTGTCGAGCCGATGTTATCAAAAGAGGTAGGGTAACCATTAATGATGTTGATCTTTTTGAGTAGAATCAAGTCGGTTGTTTTAGATTTATAGAGGTCTAATGAACCGCTGATTCTTCCTTTCAGTAAGTCGAAATCCAAACCCAGGTTATATTGCTGTGTTTTTTCCCAGCCCAGTAATTTATTCGGGAAAGAAATTGGATTTGCCAAAGAAGCGTCAGACGCCACATAGCCTATTTGTGCTGCACTGCCGAAGGTATAGGTTAGTGGTTGTAAAAGCCCCAGCGTACTGCCAATATCTACTGAAGAGTTACCTGTACTACCCACACCAAGGCGCAATTTCAACTGACTTACCCATTTGATGTTTTTCATGAAATCTTCCTGATCTATACGCCAAGCTAAAGCTGCTGAAGGAAAAAAGTCCCATTTGTTGCCTTCGGCCAATTGCGATGCCCCATCTGAACGGAGCGACGCGGTTAACAGGTACTTGTTATCAAAGCTATAGTTTACCCGGGCCATGTACGATTCGAGTGTAGATTTTCTAAAATCGGTGTCAAATCCATCCAAAGCGGTAATACTTCCGGCCCTTAATCCGTACCAAAGTGGTGCAATTAAATTGATTTTACTGCCTGTTAATGACGAAGATTCATCCTGAAACAGCGAAGAACTTTGCAATAAGGTTACTCCAAAGCTGTGTTTATTAATGGTTTTATCGTAATATAATAAATGGTCGAGTGTGTAGGCAAACTTGTTGCTTTGGTTTAGTTGTGCATAGTTGTTAACCGAACCAGGTATGCCTGCATCGCGGTTTACCGATTTTGCATCCTGGTATTTTCCGTTATAGAAATTTGAAAAATCGGGGCCAAAGTTGATGCGGTATTTTAATCCTTTTAAAATGTTTACTTCAGCAAAGGCTGAACCCAGGGTTCTTAATGTTTTACGTAAATTGATGTTATAATCGGCTTCGAGAATGGGGTTTTGGATATTGATATCGCCACCGGGCAAATTAATTCGGTTGCCGCTCGGATCGTAAGGGATAGCCATCGGCAACATGCCCCTTGCGGCCGCATATATATTGCCCGCACCCGAAGCACTTGCTGCAACAAAACCATAGTTTTGCAAACCATAGGTTGCGGTTACATTGAGCCCCATTTTAAACCACTTAACGGGGTTAATTTCTACACTTAATTTACCACTGTACCTTTCGAAATCCTGGCCCAGTTGTGTGCCGGTTTGATTCAGGTAACCAAAAGATCCGTAAGCCTTTATTTTATCGGTACCACCACTTACACTTAATACGTGATCCTGGGTAATTCCGGTCCGGGTTACCAGATCTCCCCAATCGGTAGTTGGAACCAAACTGCCATCATACACACCATTTACCCATCCTTTTTCTATGTTTTCAAGCACGTAAGGGTCTCCGGCAAAAATTTCTCTGTCTTTAGCTAAAGTGGCTACAGCCGGGTATTTCCTAACATCTGTTGTCGGTAATGCCCTGAATGCATCGCGACGAAACTCGATATATTGTGCAGAGTTCATCATGTCCATCCTGTCGTTTAAGGTTTCTATGGTTGCAGTACCTACGTAATCCATGGTTAGTCTGCCGGTTTTACCTTTTTTAGTGGTTACCAATACTACACCGTTTGCACCACGCGAACCATAAATGGCTGTTGCCGAGGCATCTTTTAAAACATCGATGTTTTCGATGTCGTTAGGGTTGATGGCATCAATACCACCAGCCTGCAACGGAATTCCATCCACTACAAATAATGGCGAATTGCTGGCTTTTAATGAACGTAGACCACGGATTTTAATATCGCCAACCTGGCCTGGCCGCTCATTTGAAGTAATATCTACCCCAGCCGCTTTACCTTGCATGGCTTGCAGGGCATTGGTTACCGGCCTCGATCTGATTTCTTTTGCGCCCACGCTTACTACTGCACCGGTTAAATCGCTCTTTTTAACGGTATTGTAACCTACTACCACCACTTCTTCCAGGTCGTTGGTTGAGCTTTTTAGCTGAATGCTGATTGTTGTTTTTCCACCAACGGGTACCTCTTGTGTGGTATAACCAATGTACGAAACCTCCAAAACCGGGTTGCTCACCGATGAAGGTATCGTAATTGAAAAAGCTCCATTGGCATCGGTACTGGTTACCAGGCTTGTGCCCTTTACCTTAATGCTCACGCCCACTAAAGTTTCTCCCTTTTCATCCACAATTTTTCCTTTGATGGTGGTATCCCATTTCTTGTTCAAAGTATTAATGTGAGTTGCTGCGTTAAAAGCATTGGCCTTTGCATTTAGCGGTTCGGCAATACAGAATAGGGTTAATGCCGACATGCCGGTTACCAGGAGTTTCCTGCAGGAAGCGCCTCGCTGCCGCTGTGGGTTTTCTGGATAAAGATTAAGATCCATAATTGATTTGGTTTTATAAATATTTGGTTATTTGTCCAGGTAGCTTGTTTTAGTGCAACAGGCTACCTGTTTTCGAGTGCTTTGATTTAGCCCGACCATGCAACAGCCTTGCCTGGCCGCTACTGGTGATTTTTTTAATGAAGAATTTTGTTAGTTTATTGATTTGGTATTGAAGTTTTTACAAAAAAATACGCAGGGCTATACTTTAAAAAGCGTTAAGCTGACGTGTATTTGTGTAATCGGTTGCATTGGAAGATTGTTGTTTTGTTTGCTCATAGTGTTCATATTTAATGGTGATGTACTTTTACTGTAACCAGGAGGAAAATTCCTGCAGAAGAATATACTTGGTTATACGAGGGTAGCGCTTTTATTTTGCTAATCTGTCCTGTCCCGTCCTGCAAGCGGCAACAGCTTGGTGGCTAAAGTGGAGAGGGCAAGGGAACTGAGTGGATAAGGATTGAAAAAAATAAGGGCATACTATCCAGTACTGCCCTTACTATCATTAACTAAAATTAAAATCACGCTGGTAGCTCCTAACTTCTACCACCGGTTTGCTATTTAAAAGCGTTTAAGCCGCTTTCGAGAAATTTTTTATAATTGGCTATTTCGTAATCTGCTCCCTGTGGATGTGCCAGTAGGGCCTCAGTTTTAGGATCGAGCAGTACATAAAATGGCTGCGAATTAGACTGGAATTTTCTGGCCTGCAAATCGCTCCATTTTTTGCCGATGGTATTTAGTTTTTTTCCTTCAGGGGTTGTCACTACATCAGCAGGGGCCAACTCCGATTTATCGTCTACATATAACTGGATCAGGATGTAATCTTCACTGATCATTTTTAAAATATCGCGGTCAGGCCAAACATTGGCTTCCATTTTTCTGCAGTTTACGCAGGCATGTCCGGTAAAATCGATTAATACAGGCTTGTTTTGTTTTTTAGCTTGTGCCAAACCTTCCTCATAATCGAAGTAGGCATTCAGTTTTAACGGGGCATGAAATTTATCGGCATATTTATGCGGGCCATCGTTTGTGGTTGACTTTCCGGTAAGTAAACCTGAGGTGTATAAATCGAAATCCTGGGTTTCCTGTGGCGGCAAAAAGGCCGAAACACTACGCAATGGCGCACCCCACATACCCGGGATTAAATAAACAGTAAAGGCCAGTACAATGGTAGCCAGGAAAAGCCGTGGTACCGAGATGGAATTTAAAGGGCTATCGTGCGAAAATTTAAGTTTGCCCAAAAGGTAAATGCCCATCATACCGAAAATAACGATCCACAAGGCCAGGAATATTTCGCGGTCAAACCATTCCCAATGGTAGGCTAAATCTACATTACTTAAAAACTTTAGGGCAAAGGCCAGTTCAAGGAAGCCCAAAACTACTTTTACACTGTTTAACCAGCCGCCTGATTTGGGTAGCTTTTGCATAGCAGATGGAAATAAGGCAAATAATGCAAAAGGAATAGCCAGCGCAAGTGAAAAGCCAAACATGCCAATTGCAGGACCTAATAATGCACCCGTTGTTGCAGCCTGTACCAATAAAGTACCAATAATTGGACCGGTACACGAGAAAGATACCAGAGCCAGGGTGCCAGCCATAAAAAACAGTCCGGCTATGCCACCTTTATCCGAATTGGCATCCATTTTATTTACCCAGCTCGATGGTAATGTAATTTCGAAAGCACCTAAAAACGAAGCTGCGAAAACAACCAGGAGCAAAAAGAAAAAGAAATTAAAGATGCCGTTTGTAGAAAGGTTATTTAATGCATCAGCACCAAAAATTACGGTAACCAAAAGGCCCAGTACTACGTAAATCAGAATAATGAAGAAGCCATAGAGTGCTGCCCGTCCAAAAGCTTTTCCCTTTTCCGATCCCTTGGTAAAAAAGCTTACTGTTAATGGAAGCATAGGGAAGATGCAAGGCATAAGCAAAGCCGCTAAACCGCCAACAAAACCTGCAATAAAAATACCCCAAAGGGTTTTCTGTGCCTCGGGCTGTGGGGCAAGCTTTTTTGAATCTGTTGTAGTGCTATCGGCTACTTTGTTAATCGTTTCAGCTGCTTTAACAGTTGTATCGGTTGTTCCCGGTTTAATTTCGGTAAAAGTCAGGTCGTCGGTACTGGTGCTGTCCTGTGCATATCCGGTTAAGGATACAGCACAGAAAAACAGCAATCCGAGACAGATTTTTTTAAAGGATATCATCTGCTATTATTTATTTTACAGGGATACTGAAATCTACTTGCTCTGGTGGCAGGCATTGTTTATCGTCGCATACCATAAACTCTACGCTACCTTTTACTACAGCATTTTTGCCTTTCAGCTTAACTTTTTGTTGAAAAACTACCGAGTTTTCAAAATAGCTTACGTCCATTTTAAAAGTTGCTTCATACTTGGTAACAGCCTTTGGTTCGATGGTTTTGCCTACTAAAGTGAAATCTTTTGCAATAGGGAAGGTAAAAGTGGTTTTAACCGGACCACCATCTTTAACAAATTGCGAGTACAGGTGCCAGCCACTTTCGACTGTTGCTTTGATAAATACGGTAGCTGTAGTTGGGCTTGTTTTTTTAGCTGCGTAGCTCCAGGTTACCGGTTTTAAAATCTGGCTGTAACTGCTTAAGCTGATTAAGCAAACGAAACAGCATAATAGGGTGATTTTTTTCATTTGGTTGTTTATTGGTTTAATATTGATTTAGGGTTGTTGATTTGAATGCGGAATGATTAGCCAGGGCTTACTGACCGTTTAATCTGCTAAAAGCCTGATAATCGAGAAATTCTACGTCTGGGGTGATGTAACCTGCTTTAACCGGTTCTTCGCGCATTAAATCGGTGCTTAAATATTTTTTATTGCTATCCGAAAAAATGGTTACCACACAGCTATCTGCTCCCATTTCCTGCTGTTTTTTAATGGCTCCGATTACATTTGCACCCGATGAGATACCTACGGCAAGACCAAGTTTTTGGGCAAGTTTTTGGGCCATCAATATGGCATCGCCATCGTTTACCTGTACGATTTCATCTAGCTGGTTGAGCTTAACAATTTCTGGTATAAATTCATCAGAAATCCCCTGAATCCTATGACTGCCCACTTTATATCCTGTAGTTAAGGTTGGCGATTCTGCAGGCTCAAGCGGGTGGATTTTTACAGTGTTTTTTTGCTTTTTTAGGAAATTTCCAACGCCCATAATGGTGCCACCTGTACCTACGCCGGCTACAAAGGCATCGGGACATAGGCTTTTCAGCTGCAGTTGTTCCCAGATTTCTTTACCTGTGGTATATTCGTGTGCTTCCGGGTTGGCTATATTTTCGAATTGTTTAGGCAAAAATACATTGGGGTTGTTTGCCGCCATGAATTCGGCCAGTTTAATGCTGCCAATAAAGCCGCCTTCTTCTTTGCTAACCAAAACAATCTCTGCACCCAGGCTTTTGATAATGTCCATGCGCTCTTTGCTTAGCCAGTTGGGCATAATAATCGTAACCGGATGGCCTAAGGCTTTACCAATTGCGGCAAATGCGATTCCGGTATTGCCACTGGTTGCTTCAACAATTTTATCGCCGGGTTTAATTTTACCTTCAGCATAGGCTTTCTTTAATGTATAAAGCGCCATCCTGTCTTTAATGCTACCCGTTAGGTTGTAATGTTCGCACTTTACATAAATTTTACCTGTTTTGCCATTAAGGCTATAGGTTAGCTCTAACATAGGCGTATTGCCAACCAAAAGCGATAAATGTTCAAATTTCGCATTCAAAGCTGAAGTCATTTCGTTTGTTATTAGCGTTGTCGTAGGCATATTTTAAACCTTTTATAATTGTTTAAGCAATCGATTATAATTTCGGTAAAATTCAGTATTGTGTTCTTTTTTGTCAATACATGTTGTTTTTTACGTAAATTTTCTGCTTTTTTGGTGTGTTTTTAATTTTTATTTCGGTTTTGAATGTTTTTTCAAAGCTGCATTGTGTTTTTTTTCGATTCAGAATAGTTTATGATACACGGAGATTTAGATCAGGTTGATGTAGAAATATTGAAATTACTGCAGCGCGACGCCTCTTTAACGAATAAAGAGGTATCGCTTATGCTGCATAAATCTATTGCAACCATTCACGAAAGGATAAGAAGGTTAAAGGAGCAAGGCTACATTAAAAGGGTAGTGGCCATTCTCGACCGGAAGAAAATTAACAGGAACCTGATTGCCTTTTCGCATGTTTTGCTCAAAGAGCATACCGCCAAAACCCTGGTCGAATTTGAAACGGAAGTATCGAAATTTGGCGAAGTAATGGAATGTTTACAAATGACTGGTGCGCATGATTTTATCCTCCGCATCGCCACAAAAGATATGGATGCCTATCATGAGTTTTTAAGGCACAAACTGGCAACCCTACCCAATATTACCACTGTGCAGAGCTATTTCGTATTGTCAGAGCCTAAAAGCGAAACTGCATATCCGTTATAGTTCATTGGTAAATAGTTGATGGTTTATATCAATAGTAAATAGCACAACTGAGAACTGAAAACTGCCAACTGAGAACTGATTTGTTAATTGGTTATTGTTTTTTGATTATTTACTAATGCAGAAACTTTGTATTTTGGGGCTATGAAAAACTTATATCTGCCATTTCTAATTGTTGCTTTGCTTTTTAGCGGCTGTTCTCCTAAAATTGGTGCAGGTTCTGCAGCAAAAAGTACAAACCGTTTAAGGGTAATGAGTTATAATATTCATCACTGTAACCCACCTACAAAAGAAAAAGAGGGAACCATTGATGTAAATGCCATTGCCAAAGCCATTTCACTTCAGCATCCTGATTTGGTTGCCTTGCAGGAAGTAGATGTAAATACCAAACGCTCGGGTAATATTAACCAGGCTGTTTTGCTTGCCCAAAAACTGAAAATGAATTTCTATTTTGCGAAGGCCATCGACCATGATGGGGGAGATTACGGGGTTGCTATCCTTTCCAGGTTTCCACTTTCAGCACAGAAAACTTATAAACTGCCTAAAAACAATAGTGCCCGGGCTGAGCAGCGTGTGTTTGCCATTGCTACGGTAGAAATAGCAAATGGGAAATTTATCCGCTTTGCTTCTACCCATTTAGATGCCGAACGCGCTGAAGAAAATAGGATAATGCAGGTGAAAGAAATTGTGAAGCTAACTGCGGCCGAAACCCTGCCATTGCTCATTGCCGGCGATTTGAATGCGGAACCCGGTTCGGAAACCATTAAATTATTCGATGCGGCATTTACCCGTAGCTGCGGCAATTGTGGTTTTACCATTCCGGTAATTAACCCTAAAACAACTATCGATCACATTGCCTTTAAAAAAGGAAATCCATTTAATGTAATTTACCATGAAGTGGTAAAAGAAAGATACGCATCCGATCACTTACCCATTCTGTCGGTAATTGATTTAAAGGATTAAATTAGGCAGGTACCGATAACTTTTCGTCATCAGATTAAGTTACCGGTACCTCTTTAACAGGCTTTTTTGCCAAATCCCTGCGAGAATACCTTTTCTGCAAAAAGCATGTTAATTATGCTTAATTTTGACTCGCTTACTAAAATTAAACCTTTGCATCCCATTTTCCTCACCGTTATCGGTGCAATTTTTATTCTTTCGGTAGTTATCGTAAAATTACTGCTGTATGGGCGTGATAAGTTTTACCTCAATTTTTTGCTCTCACTGGCCATTGCAGGCATAGCCTGGTACGGGCTTATTTATCTCTTAACCAATTCAGGGCTGATTAAAGACTATCCTTACCTGTTTAATAAAGGATTGCCTTTTTATTATACTATTGCGCCTTGTTTGTTCCTTTATTTCAGGGGTTCATTGAATAAGGAGTATGCGGTTTTTAGACCATCGCACCTGCTCCATTTTCTCATTGCCATTCCAGCAGTAATTTCGATTATTCCGTATAATATGTTGAGTTATGCTGCACAGCACGAAGTGGTGAGCAGGGTTGTGGCCGATGTGGAGTTTGCATTTTCGGATAGCGAATATATTGTAGAGCCCTGGCACTGGTATGTTTTTCCTATTTCGGCCCTTATTTATACCATTTTACAGATACGGCTGGCTTATCGCGCTTCAAAGCAGCAGAAACAAAACAAGCAAACAATTAAGTGGATCTATTTTTTTAGTGCGGTGTGCTTCGTAATTTTTGCCGGTATGCTGGTTATAAATGTCTCCATTTTACAAAACAGGAGTAATATCTGGTCTATTTTGCACGAAGGTTCTGTTGTTATATTCTTATGTTTTTGTCTGCTGGTATTGAGTTTTATGTTTTTTTTAAATCCCGAACTGATTTACGGTTTTACTAAAAAAGCAGTTGCAGACAGCCAAAATATTCAAACAGATGCCTTGCCTTTGGCAGAGGAGAAAGCAAAACCAAAAATGGTAGATACCAACCTCGCTGAGCAAGTAGCACATGCCATTAAGGAAAAAGAACTTTTCAGGCGACCCGGACTTAACCTGAGCGAACTGGCTTCGGCTTTGGAAATTCAGAACCATAAACTCTCCGAACTTTTCAATAACCATTACAAACTTAATTTCAGTACCTACATCAATAATCTGCGCATTGAATATATTAAAACCAGGTTGGATCAGGGCGATTGGAAACAACTCACCCTCGAAGCCATTGCCCTGGATGCAGGTTTCTCTTCGCGCAATACTTTTTTTAATGCCTTTAAAAAAGTGATGCACACTACGCCATCAGTCTACCTTTCTGCTTTAAAGGACGACAAAAAACCACAAAATGTAACGGTTTAAGAAATCGATACATCTTCATGAGGGCCAATTACCATTAAAAAATAAGGTTTTGGCCAAATTTGCCTTGCATACCTAAAACAAAAATAAGGCTGCGCAAAATTGAAGATGCTATGAAAAAAAGAGAAAGTAGATCAGTAATGATTTTTACCCTTGCGGCAAGGAAATTTAACGAACTGGTGAATTTTATTGATCACGATGCCAAATCACTAACGGTACTAACGGCTGTAGAAACAATTTCGAGTGGTGCCATTTTTCAGCAGGAAGCTGGTGCCGAAATCTATCACGAAGGACAATAATTTCAGTTTGCAGTTAGCAGTTTTCAGTTGGGCTATGAACCATCAACCATAGACTAATGAACCAGTGTACCAAATAATCTAAATCACTATGCCCTTACTTTTAACTCCTAATCTTGATATTCTGGATGCGATAAAACAGCTGGACAAGTTGTTGAGAACGCTGAACATCGTGCCGGTGCTGGAATATCAAAAAATCCGTTACAAGCTCGATCAAGACAACGAGCTGTTTATGACGATTTCGCTTACAGCAAACCACATTAGTTACGAGAAATTGTACCTGCCAGAAAATAATGAAAAATTTAATGCGGTCTTCAATCGTATCGAAGCATTTATTTTTTTGTTAAGGCGGAAGGAAATTTTACAGGCAAGTTAGTTTTGAGTAGCTGGCCTGTTTAAGGTTTTTTTATGCTTTTGAAGAATTTGATAACAACTTTATTGGCTTCTACAGGATAAACGTGACCTCCCGGATGGATATACAAAACCACAGGTGTTTGTGTGTCTGAAGGATATAAAGTTGCATACTGATCGTAAGGCTGACCTTTATCACTACAGCTATTTACCTGCAATATTTTATTGTACATGGCCCTTTGCCAGGTGGGTTTTACCAGGTAATCCTGTTCGCCCATAATATGCATGGCGGGCTTGGGTTTTAGCAGATTTGCAACCTTTGCGGCTACTGCGGACGAAGGGGCGAAAGCTGCAAATATATCTCCACGTGTAGCCCAGAGAAGGTAAGTAAATCCACCACCGTTAGAATGCCCGGTAGCATAAATACGTTTGTTGTCGACCCGGTAATCTTCTCTGAGTGTTTTTAACATCGCATCAAAAAAGTGCAAATCCCGGTCGCCCATATCGCCAGGAGCTTTTTGCCATCCCGGTAAACGGCCATTGGGATCGGTTAACTGGCCGGGTGTGTTAAGTCCCTGCGGGCAAACAACAATGGCCTCTGGCCAAAGCTTTTCAAAGCTGCGGCTCCTGAACATATTGCCCATTGTGCCGCCATGACCATGAAAAACAAAAATTACCGGGCTATCTTTGGTTTTTGCATTTACGGGCAGGTAAACCATGGCTTCCCTAACGGTATCGCCAACCGTCCATTTCATAATTTTAACAAGTGGCTCTTGCGCTTTTGAAAAGACTGCCCAGAACATTAATAAACCAGGTAGAAAGCATTTACCCAGAAACCAGATTGCGGATTTGTTTCTCATTATTTTTTGACCGCCGCGGGGGATTTTGGTTTAATGTAAAAAGTATTAATCCGTATTTATTTCCAAATGATTTATTTTACAGGGATTCTTTCGGTAATGGCTTTGCCTGTGGTTAGTTCAGTTCCCTCAATCGAAGCATATTTTACGTTTGGTAGCCAAAAAGACCCTCCTTCAATTCTGATGAAAAGACGGTTAATTTTAATTTTTTTATCATTTAAAGTTACCGATACATAATATTTTTGGTCGGTGGCCGATCGCAACAAATAAAAAGGCAATTTTTTGTGCGATACAAAACGAAGTTCGAAGCGATCTTTGCTTAACTCTTTAGCCAATATACCGTAGGCAAATTTACGTTGTATGTAGCCAAGATCTCTCTTTTCTCCTTTCTCGGCATAACGTAGCCAATACACAGAAACAGGTTGCGAGCGGTTAATCTCTCCATCTTTTTCGAGGTTTAGGCTATAAATCAGGGTATTGGTATTCGGATCGCGCTGCAAATAAAACAACATGTTATCGATGTTTTTTGGCGTAGGGAAGTTAAGCGGAGAAGGGTTGGCATTTTGCGACCAAATAGAATTGGTGTAAATTATGATGAGTGCAAAGGTTATGCTTAAAATTTTTAATGCGGTTTGGTTTGTATGTCGGTTGGTTACTTTCTGCATCTGCTGGTTTTATTAAAGTAGTGGTTTCTGTTTTGGCCTGCTTAGGTGCTATCTGTTAGCTTAGCCAGTAGATAGATAAAGTTAATTATGATTTACAGCAGCAACACATGGTTTTAAAATATTAGTATATAAAATAGGTAGTTTTAGTAGTTATTTTACAAACGTAACATTTTTTTTATACGATGAATCATTATCGTCTATTTTTTTAGCATTCTGGAGAGGCTGGTTTTACCCATTTGAGGTAGCTGATCGATCTAAACGTCAGCTAATTTGACTATAACTGGTTATGCAAACCCTTGTTAAGTGCTACTTTCAGGTTAAAATCTTCTATAGTAATTTTACCCTTTCTTAGCTGACTGATGTATTTTAAAACAGTTAAACGGTCTATTTCAGCGCGGTAGCTTTCACGTTCTTCGGGTGTTTGAGGGCTGTTCTGTAGTTTCATGCGGATCGAATAACGCAGGATTTCTTCCTCCAGTTTATCCAGCGGACAATTGGTGAATTCATCAAAGCTTAATTTAGAAAAACTGATGCGAACCATGGGGTAATAATAAGCGGCTAGTATTACCCCAGGTTAAGTTGCATGTTAAATGATTGTTATACCTGCTTATCTAGAAATTCAGGTTCATCTATACTCAATTCGAACAAGGTTACGGCTGCATTGTGGTAATGTGCGGGTAACTGATCGGTATTTTTTAAATTAAAAAGCCCCAGATAATTAAAACCCGATTTTTGGTAGTGTTTAATTAATCCCTGGTTTTCGCCTACCGTATCCAGTCGTACAAATCTTTTTCCGTTTTCTTTTGCATATGCTTTTGCCCAGGTTACAATTGTGGTAACAAGATTTTGTCCCCTGAAATCAGGATTGGTGGCAATGCGATGAATATAAACGGCAGGATCGTCGTTTTTACCTTCCCATATTTGAGGATCGGCAAAAGTGGTAGCCCAAACACAGGCCACCTGGCCATCTATAATCAGTTTCCATTGCCTTAGTTCGACAATTTCTTTTTCAATCAGGGCTCGTTCAAATTGAGGCCATTGCACAATAAACTTCGATTTTTGAAAATCGGTGGCCACTTTATAAAGCCCGAAAATCTGGTCAATATCGTTTGCTGTACTGTTTAATATCTGCATTTTATTTCGCTTTATCGTTTAAGGTTTTTTGTATATATCCGGCCAAATCGTGTTCTACTGTATTGTTGCTTTTTTCGAGATGTGCAATAATACTTTCGCGCTCAGCCTGCGATTTGTTCTGGCTTAATTTTTTCTGCCCCTGCAGGTCGGTTACCTCCAGTTCAAAAGCCACAATTCCTTTTATCATTCTGCTTTTAAAGGTATCGGTAAGACTATTCCATTGTGCTAAATAACCTTTCTCGTAAAAATTGATCATCTGCTCCAATGCCTTTAGTTTTAAGGCCTCATCTGTAATCAGGCTTGCCTTTCCATAAGCATGTACAGCGATATAATCCCAGGTGGGCACACTTTCGTGCTTAGTGTAGTGCGTAGGGGAGATATAAGCGTGTGGCTCGGTAAATATAATTAAGGAGGTGTGCTGCTCAATGTATTTGGCCTGCTCGTTGGCAATGCTAAAATGTGCACTTAATATCAGTTTACCCGAATGCTGATCAATTACAAAGGGCAATTGAGTAGCTAAGGGAATTTGCTGATCATTGTTGGTAATGATGGTAGCAAAGCTATAACGCTGCATAAACGCAATTTTTTCTGCTTCGCTTTCAAATTGATAACCATTGGGTACAAACATGTTTTTTCTTTTATTGAAGGATGAATGTTATTTAGCAAACTTTTTGGAGCCGGCCACGCAGAGAATTACACCCACTGTAACCGCCAGCATCCCTAAACTTACATTTTCGTGCAGCAGGGTAGCTGCAAGACCTAAGCCGAAAAAGGGCTGAAGCAACTGCAACTGACCAACCGAGGCAATACCTCCCTGCGCCAAACCACGGTACCAGAATATAAAGCCAATAAACATACTGAATAAGGCAATATAAGCCAAACTAAGCCAGGCACCTGTACTTACGGTTGAAAATGAACTTGGTTGGTAAATGAGCATCAGTGGTAGCATGATGGGAAGCGAAATAACCAGAGCCCACGATATTACTTGCCAGCCGCCCAGGGTTTTCGAAAGTCGGGCACCTTCGGCATAGCCAAGCCCACAAAGTACAATGCCTGCCAGCATCAGCATATCGCCAAGGGGAGAGGCAGTAAGGCCCTGATAAATGGCATAGCCAATAACGAGCAAACTCCCCATAACAGAAAACAACCAAAATACCGGACGAGGGCGTTCACCACCACGTAACACTGCGAATGAAGCCGTTACAATGGGTAGCAAGCCTAAAAATACCAGCGAATGTGCCGATGTAATGTGCTGCAAAGCGAGGGCACTTAACAATGGAAAACCAATAACTGCACCTAAGGCAACAATGGCAATGGGGAAATACAAAGCCTTTGCCGGGCGTTTTTCTTTAAAGAGAATAAGTACCGTAAGCGCGAGTAACCCCGCAATTGAGGCACGTGCAACGGTTACAAATACCGGATTGAGATCTATTACTGCCATTCGGGTTGCTGGCATAGAACCACTAAAAATAAGCACACCAATAAAGCCGTTAATCCAACCCTTCGAAACGTTTTCTTTAGATAGTGTTATACTGTTGTCTTTCATTTCCTAAAAATTGATACACAAAAGTGCAAAGCCGGTATTAATAAATACAGTATCAGTTTTGTATATTTGCATGGGTACAATTGTTTTTATTATGGAAAAGCTTTTTAGGTACAATGAAATTGCGAATGGTATTGCTACACAGATCAGAAGTGGGATTTTAAAGGCCGGCGATCGGCTGCCATCCGTGCGGATGTTATGCCAGGAGTACAGTATAGGCATGAATACAGCCAAAAGGGTATTTTTAGAGCTCGAAGCACAATCGTTAATTGAGGTGAAGCCGCAATCGGGCTTTTTTGTTAATAAGCTCGATTACCTGAGGTTACCACTCCCAGAGGTAAGTAGTCCATCGCTAAAAGCCAACCTCAACGAACCGAACGAATTGATTACCAAAGTCTATTCAAATATTGGCCGTGCTGACCTTACCCTCTTTTCTATCGGGGTGCCTTCGGGTAACCTGTTGCCTCTGGCTAAACTAAAAAAGGAAGTTTTGTACGCTACGCGCGCCTTAAAAGAAGGTGGCACCGAATACGAACCATTGCAGGGTAATGTTAAACTCAGGAGGATGATTGCGGTACGCTCTTTGGCCTGGGGCGGTAATTTGAACGAAGATGATATCATTACCACTAACGGAGGCATGAATGCCTTATCTTTTTGCCTTATGGCCTTAGGCAAAGCCGGCGATACGGTTGCCGTAGAAAGCCCTTGTTATCCGGGCATATTTCAACTGGTAATTAGTTTGGGGTTTAAAGTACTCGAACTGCCAACGCATCCGGTTACCGGTATTGAGGTAGAGGCATTAAAGAAAGTATTGCCTAAAATTAACATCTGCCTGCTGGTACCCAATTTTAATACGCCAATGGGGAGTTGCATGCCCGACGAGCATAAAAGGGAAGTGGTTAAACTGTTGGCTGAAAGAAATATTCCGCTAATTGAAGACGATATATATGGCGATATTTATTTCGGCACACAGCGGCCAAAATGCTGCAAGGCATTTGATACCGAAGGCAATGTGCTGATGTGTAGTGCTTTTTCTAAAACCCTGGCGCCAGGCTATCGAGTAGGCTGGATGGCTCCCGGTAAATACAAGGATAAATTGCTCAGGTTAAAATTGGTGCATTCGCTGTCGTCGCCATCAATTATTCAGGAAGCTGTGGGTAATTTCCTTAAAACAGGTCGTTACGATGTGCATTTGCATCAACTCCGGCGTACCTTACAGCAGAATTATCAAAATTATGTTCAGGCCATTGCCGATTATTTTCCCGAAGGAACAAAAACCAGCAGGCCACAAGGCGGACTGGCGCTTTGGGTTGAATTTGATAAAAAGGTAGATACCGTGAAACTCTACGATCTGGCTATTAAAAAGCAGATTAGTATTGCCCCCGGCCGCATGTTTACCTTGCAGGATCAATTTGAAAACTGTATCAGGCTTTGCATAGGTTTACCCTGGTCTGATGAGCTGAAGTTTAAACTGAAACAATTGGGTAATCTGGCCAAAATGATTTCGTGATCTTTAACCATATTCTAGGAAAGAATTATGTTGGTTTCCCATTGATAACGCAAATTTCGCTGATTGATATATTTGTTTTTTACTATTTTTAAAAGAAAACAGTAATATATGCACGAACAATTACCCTTTATGCTGGCCCTGGTTGCCGCAATAGTACTTATCGAAATGCTGGCTACCAAATTGCGTATCGCCTACCCGGTATTGTTAGTGGTTGCAGGTTTACTCATTAGTTTTGTGCCTGGGCTGCCTAAAGTTCAGGTAGATCCAAACATGATTTTCTTTATTTTTTTACCACCACTTTTATTCGAAGCCTCGTGGAGTATTTCATTTAAAGAGATGAAAAAATGGTGGCGCATTATTGGCAGTTTTGCATTTTTAGTGGTATTGTTTTCTGCGCTTGCAGTTGCCGTGCTTACCAATTACCTGATCCCAGGCTTTACCTTAGCGCTGGGCTTTTTACTTGGCGGAATCGTATCTCCGCCTGATGCGGTAAGTACAGGGGCCATCATGAAATTTGTAAAAATACCTAAATCAACTGCTGCAGTGCTAGAAGGCGAAAGTTTGCTTAACGATGCCTCTTCTTTAATTATTTTCAGATTTGCATTGGTTGCAGTTGGTACCGGCCAGTTTATCCTTCAGGATGCCCTACTTAGTTTTTCCTGGATGATTGTAGGTGGAATTGGCATCGGGCTTTTGTTTGGCTGGCTGTTTATACAGGCGCATAAACGTTTACCTACCGATACCTCATCCGACATTGTTTTTACCTTTATTGAACCCTATTTTTTGTATTGGATAGCTGAACAGGTGCACAGCTCTGGCGTACTGGCAGTGGTAACGGGTGGTTTATTCTTATCAGTAAGGAGACTTACTTTTTTAACCAGTGCCAGTAGGGTAAGGGGCTACAGCGTTTGGGAAGCTATGATTTTTGTGCTGAACGGAATAGTATTTATGCTCATTGGCCTCGAGCTCCCGGAAGTAATAGCTGGGCTTCGTGCCGATGGTATTCCTTTAACACAGGCCATTATTTATGGGGTTGCGGTAACCGGTATACTGATTGTAGCCCGGATTATTAGTTCTTATTGTGCCATGGCAGCAACCATTATATTCAGACCGAGTGTAGCACCTTTAAGAAACAACAGGCGCAGGATGTGGCGTTTACCGCTATTGTTAGGTTGGACAGGTATGCGTGGTGTGGTATCGCTGGCAGCGGCACTGGCTATTCCACTGACACTTAAAAGCGGCGAAGCCTTCCCTCACCGCAACCTCATATTATTCATCACCTTTACGGTTATCCTCCTTACATTATTGATTCAGGGACTTACCCTGCCCTACATTATTGAGCGGTCTCATATTTTTGATCAGGCAGCCGAAATGGAGGATGAGGAAGCAAAACACCGGGTTAAAAAACAATTGATTTCCGAAACGGTTAGGCTGCTAAAAGCCAGACAAGAGGGAATGGCTGAGGAAGATGTACATTTGCAACGGATGATAGCGCAATGGGAACATAAAATAAACAATCCTGAGCAGGTTAAAATGAGTGAAAGCACTAAGCTGGCTTATTTGGAGTTGCTGGAAGGACAACGGTTATTTTTATCAGACCTAAACCGTAACGATGCTGAGGTGCATGATGAGATTATCAGGTTGCATATTTACCAGATCGATTTAGAAGAAGAGCGGGTAAGGCTTTTGTAAATCAATTTAGAACGTTTTATAAATAGCAAAGAGGCGGTATCATAATTTAGGTTGTTTATTAGTTTGTCACGTTGAGCTTGTCGAAACGCCTCAGATGTGTTTTGATAGTCCTTCGACAGGCTCAGGATGACAATTCTATAATTATGATACCACCTCTTTTGAAAAAATACTTTACTTAGAAACTGTTTTAATTTCTATAAAATATCAATTGGGCGGTGGATACATCGCACAATAGCAACGCTAGAGGTGGGGGTCTCCACCCACCTGATAGACCTGTGAATTTTTTACTTAATTTTTAACCGCAATTTCTTTCGATGCCGCAATAATCACATCAGCAACTGCTTTAGGTTGCGACATAAAAACTACGTGACTACCTTTGACTTCGGTAGCTTTGCTATTGGAGCGTTTATACATAACGCGTTGGATATCAGGGTTGATACTTTTATCTTCAGTTGCAATTACTGCATAAGCAGGTTTATCTCTCCAGGCAGCTTTGGTAATGGGTGTTACAAAACCTTTGGCATAAAAAGCACCTTGCGAAGCATACATAAATTCGGCCTCTTCCTTACTGATATCGGCACAGAAACCAGCGTGGAATTTTGCTTTGTCGTAGTAAACTATACCTTTATCGTCAGGGTTTAATACACCATTTTCGGATGCTGGGGGCGCTGTTTGTAACCATTGTAGTGCCGATTCGCCTTGGTCGGGCTGGAAAGCGGCCACATAAACCAAACCAACTACTTTGGAATGGTTGCCGGCCTGGGTAATTACCGTGCCACCCCACGAATGCCCCACAAGGATGGTCGGACCATCCTGTTTATCAAGCACTACATTGGTAGCAGCTACATCATCTTCAAGCGAAGTTAATGGGTTTTGTACAATGGTTACATTGTAGCCTTTTTTGGTTAGTACTTCGTATAAGGATCTCCATCCCGAACCATCGGCAAAGGCACCATGTACCAACACAACATTTTTAATTGGGGCTTTGGTTTGTGCAGCTACATCAGCAGTTGACAATAAAGCAGCTAAAAATAGGATGGCGAACATGAAAAATGCACTCAATTGTCCTTTTATTCTTGTTTTCATTTTGTTTAAAATTATAGGGTTTTACTAATTGTGTTTTTTAATTAATTTAGGCTACCAGTGAAACTGATAAGGTGATTTCAGTATTCAATAATTTTGATACCGGACAAACTTCTTTTGCTTTAAGGGCAAAAACTTTAAATTCTTCTTCATCAATTCCCGCAACACTACCGGCTAATTCGAGGTGGATTAAGGTAATGGTGCCGTTTTCAAAAGTTACATTGGCTTTGGTATCCAGATTTTCGGGTACCAGGCCTGCTTCGCTTAACAGGAAGCTCAGTTGCATGGTAAAACAACCGGAGTGTGCTGCGGCAATCAGTTCTTCAGGATTGGTGCCAACGCCTTCCGCAAAGCGGGTTTTGAATGATAATTGTGCCTGGTCTAATGTAGTGCTTTGTGTACTGATGGTTCCTTTTCCGTCCATTCCTGTACCTTTCCAATTGGCATTTGCTGTTCTTGTAAATTTCATGGTCTTAATTTTTTAAATTGTTATTTATAATGATTTGATCTTTTTTGTTGGAACAAATTTATTGCGGCTACGATCATAAATCAAATTGATAATTTTGTATCTTTATAAATAAAATTTATAATCATGACTATTCAGCAGTTGAAATACGTAGTGGCTTTGGATGAGGAACGTCATTTTGCAAGGGCAGCAGATGTTTGCATGGTAACACAACCTGGCCTCACGATACAACTCAAAAACCTGGAGGAGGAAATTGGCATTAAAATTTTCGATCGCAATAAGGTACCATTAACGCCTACGGTACTGGGCAAAGAGATTATTAACCGGGCAAGAAAAATTTTGCGCGAAACAGATGAAATCCGTGATTTTGTAATTAACCAGAAAAACCTGCTTGAAGGAGAATTGAAGCTGGGGATTATTTCGACCTTATCACCTTACCTCATTCCCTTATTTATCAGTGCGATGAAAACCATTGCGCCCAAAGTACATTTTGTAATTAAAGAAGCTAATACGGGGCAGCTGATGCAGGATGTTGAAACAGGTGCAATTGATGTAGCGATCATGGCTACGCCAACAGGTCACCCAAATTTGGTTGAACATGCTATTTTTAAAGAACCTTTTGTGGCTTACCTAAATGAAAACCATCCCATGGCCAACGACGATTTTTACGAATTGCAGCCAGATGATAAACCAGAACTGTTGCTGTTACAGAACGAATATTGCTACAATGCCCAGCTATTGGATATCTGTGGGATCAAAGAACCCGGTAAAATAAAAGAACAGTTCAGTTACGATATCTCTTCGATCGAAACCTTAAAAAACCTGGTGCGTGCTAAGCTCGGTTTTGCCATTATTCCGGCACTATCGATTATCAACGAAAAAGAAACGACGCTTTTCAAAGCCTTTAAAGATCCCAAACCGGTAAGGGAAATTAGTTTTGTAGTATCTGATACCTTTTCGAAGAAATTACTGCTCGAAAAAATGAGTCAGGCCGTATGGGATTGCCTTCCTGAAATGCTAAAGAGAGACTTTAGTTACAAAAAAATAAAATGGAATGATTCGCCTTATTTCATTAGTTCGGTAAGTAAGCTTTAAAAGTGATTTTGGCAAAGCAAATCCCTCAAAACTTGTAACCTTACCAGATATAGGTTATATTTGGATAAATTGAAACACTGTATTAACCATATCGCCCTAAATGATAATGCTATTGCCTTAGTCTGCAGTAGGATAGGTTTGTGTACATTACGAAAATCAAAACATGACAATTTTCAAAGGAGGCTTTTCTACATCCCTAGCTTTAAAGATTTTGATCATTTTGCCCCAGGCCTGTAATACACCTTCCTTGGTTTGGGGTTAAACACAACACAACAGCATTTTTTTGAAAAACATTAGATCGCCATTGGGTGATATGTTGCTGCGCTTGTATTTTTTTCAATTTTAATCCATTTAAAACAATAAATATATGAATCCAAACGAGAGCAATCCGGTGATTATCACCCAGGAGGACTATAACCTCCTTAAGCCTTATTTTAGCAAACAAGATGCCGGAAGCGATGAAATGTCGCTATCAGCAGAGCTGAGCAGGGCAATAATTATAAAAAAGGAAGCATTTCCTGTACATGCCATCAGGCTAAATGCCAGGGTATGGATTACCGACGAGGCAACCGGCGAAACCACAGCGCTTACCATTGTTTTGCCGCAACATGCCAATATTAAAGAAAAGAAAATTTCGGTTACTACACCCATTGCAGCAGCGTTGATTGGGTTTAGAAAAGGCGATACTGTACAATGGAAAGTTCCTGCAGGATTGAAAGTCTTTAAAATTACAGATGTAGTACCACCAAACGAATAAAATATTTTAAGCCCGGCCAGAATTTAGTAAATAATGAACCGGCTTTGTCTTTAACCAGCAGTTGCATGCAATTACCGATTTTTTATATTTGTAAGCAAAGAGCAGGTGATATTGATAGGCGCAGATAAATTAATTTAATAAACAAATGGCTAAGATTACAGCAAATGAATTGGCTACAGTGGCGAAGAAAATAATGGGTTTAGTGGCTCAGTTTGATATTGAGGTAAAGGTAAGTGAACCTAATGTAATTGCGCTGTTAATTCCCGATGATATGTCGTTTAACGATCAGGCAGCCATAACAGAGTTTGCCCGGCAGGTATTGCTTACAGTGGGCGTGCACATTTATGCCGACCTGGAGTTTGTATTCTTCAGGGCCGATATGGTTTTAGGTAATGTGGTGATTCACGGATTACCCCGCGAACAGCTAAATTAGATACAAAAAGCCCTGCTTTTTGCAGGGCTTTTGTTTTATGCAGCTGGCGGAATCACGTTTACCTCAAATGCTCTGTAAGCAAGCATTCCGGCATGGTGTACAACCATTAAGTTTAGCTTCATGCTTTCGATCAGTGCCCTTGCCTGACTAATATTTTTGGGCAAATCGTTGATGCCTCTAATCTCAATTCCTTTTGTCATGAGTTTGAATTTAGCCGGTTCGAATTTATCGATGAATTTTTGCAGATCGGTACTGATAATATTTGCCGTTTTTTCCATACTGATTTTTGTATTTCTTAATGTTGCTGCAAAGTAAGTAAGGCCGTTTTAACTCATTGCTGTTGTTATGTTATGTTTTTGTATGGTTAATTACAGTTAATAATCATTTAATGTCTGCTTAATGCAGGGGCATTAGCTTTGCAGCATAAATATTTGGTTAGTATTTATAAAGTTTAGGTTAGTTGATGAAAAGCCACGGTGGATGTCGTGGCTTTTTTATTGTGTGCCA
>NZ_QAJQ01000010.1:339326-448032 GCF_003852395.1 Pedobacter sp. KBW01 | reverse complement strand
TGGCACACAATAAAAAAGCCTCCCTTAAAAAAAGGAGGCTTCTCATTTATTATTGGAAATGATTACAAGCTAAATCCGTAAGCTAATCTGATACCAGCGAAACCAATGCTACCATTATTTGAATAACCTTCATATTTGGCTGCTAAATCTAATCCGTTACTCCAGGCATAACCAACTGCCGGTGAGTAAACGAAAGAAGTTCCAGAACCTTTATTTGTACCAAAACCTGCGCCAATTTCTGCTAAGCCATATGCACCCGCACCAGAATCATCAAAGAAATATTTTGCTCCTGCTTTAACCGGGATTACTCCAAAGCTTCCGCCTCCGTAAGAGTCTTTAATAGAAAAATTATTGTAACCTGCAGTTACCGGAATAGACAATTGCTTATCTACGTTAAACTGATACCGGATATCACCTCCAATCACTAAACCATATCCAGTTGACGTTCCCGCTCCTACATTTAATCCTATTCCTAAGTTCCGGCTTGATTGTGCATTAACATTTGTAGTAAAGAATAACGCTACAACAGCTGCTGATGTAGCAATAATTTTCGTAATTGTTTTCATGTTTAAGATATTGTTTTTGAGTTAAACTAATATGCTTCAACAAACACAAAGGCTGTGCCAAAAGGGCTTTTTAAGCACTTTTCAACTCATAAAGTAGCCTTAAAACGACTAATTTTGTTAAATTAAACTACGATGAAACTTTTTGCAAAACCAGCTGTTTTAACTGGTTGGTAGTAGCTGAAGCATCGAGCCAATTGATGTTTACATTGTCCTTTTCCATCTTTCTGAAAAAGGTATTCTGCCTTTTGGCATACTGGCAAATGGCAATGCCTAACCTGAGCTTTAACTCATCTAATGTATCTAAGCCCTCGAGGTAATTTACAATGAACTTATACTCGAGTCCGTAGAAGATGAGTATTTCTTTACTAATGCCTACCTGTAACAATTGTTGTACCTCTTCTATTAAACCTGCCTTAAACCGTTCTTCTAACCGGGCCAGTATTTTAGCACGCGTAACTTCTACCTCGTTCTTTAAGCCAAAAATTACCGGTTTGAGCAAAGGTCGTTCAACCATTTCGAGCGTATTCTCCTTTAAATAAGCTGCAATTTCTAAAGCCCTGATTAATCTTTTTTTAGAAGATAGATCGACGTGCCCTACATTTTGACTAGGATTGTTTTGCAATTGCATAGTCAGTTCTTCTTTTGGAAGCAACTCCAGTTGATCTCTCAGAGGCTGGTTAACAGGAATAGCTGTAAAAGTTTGGTTCTGCAGCAGGCTATGGATATACATGCCTGTACCACCACAAAGGATCGGTATTTTGTTTCGGCTGATAACCTGCTCAAAAGCTTCGTAAAAATCGTTCTTAAAAGCGTCTACATGGTAACGTTCACCGGGCTCTAAAATATCAATCAGGTGGTGAGGAATAGTTGTACCTGCTATATTATACTCCTGGAGATCTTTCCCGGTTCCAACATCCATTCGCTTAAAAACCTGACGACTATCTGCACTGATGATTTCACCATTTAACGCATGAGCCACCTGAACAGCTAATTTGGTTTTGCCAGATGCAGTTGCACCTAAAATGATGATAAGGTTGTGCTGATTCATTAAAATTTGAGGATGAATTTTAAACTCCCGGTATTGAATATTTGTGCATCTCCAATTTGTGCGTCTTTGATTAACTGGCGTTGAAGCTGTCCGTTTAATCCATAATATTGAGGAGTTACCACTGCTGTTTGTAAGAAACCAAGCCTTAAATACGCTTCGCCTGCCGACCAATCCCGATCGGCGTAAGTCATTAAATCGTTTGGTTGATATAATGCTGCAAAATACGAAATGAGTTTGCTCAGGCCTCCAGTAATAGAATAACCTGCCTTCACTGCAAAGCGGATCAGCTCTGCCGATTTATAATTTTCGGTATGGTTCATTTTACGGAGGGCAGAAAAAGTAGCTACAGCAACGAGTTCGTCCTTTTCGAACAAACCAATTTTATAGCGACTGCTCACTGCACCCTGCAAATGGTTTTCGTTTAAAAAAGTATCGGCTTCGGGTTTGGCAATCTTATGAATTTTTGTTTTCCGGCCATGAACTCGTTTATTCTGACCAAGCAATGAAGTAAGTCTGGCCAAAACCTGTGCAGGTTTTAGGTACCAAATATCTTCCCAGAGGTGAATAAGCTTAAGATTCGCTATGGCATACTTTTCCTGAAGCTGAATAAGGTTTTGGGGATCAAATGGATTATTTAAACTCACCAAATTAATGACGAGTTGATCTGTTAACTTTAACAATTGAAACTCCCCCTCTAAAAAGAATCTGCAATCTACCTTACAAGCGGCAAGTGCTTTTATTAATTCATTATGCCAGCTGCTATCGGAAGTTAAAATGCTCAATCACCAGAAGTTTAGTTCAGAAAAAATTCAGGTGCAAATTTAGCATCAAATTATTAAATCCACTCTTTTTCTTTAAAGTTAGTATGGATAATTTCAATAAGGGTTTCCACTTCCCTTAGTCCTGCGTCATCGAGTGAGGTATTTTTTAAACCTGCTTTATTTGATCCAAAGTCTTCTAAATGCTGGTTCGAAGCAGAAAATTCTTCGGTATTAACCTTCACCTCTACCTCCTTACCGTTAATATAAACCCCTGAAAAAAAACGCTCGGTTATTTTTTCACCATTAACGGCTATATTTTTTTCGCTGTATAGGTCGTAGCCTGTTTCAGAATTTTCGTGCACGGTATAGCCACGTGTAGCGTAAGGCTGCATACCAGCCCTAATGGTTTGAAAAATTTCTACAAGATCGGTTTTCATGATGGTATTATTTTTCAATTAAACACCGCTAAGTAATTATTGTTTAATTTTTATGCTTCAAGCCACCAGTTTTCTGTTGGCATATATTGGTTTAAAATTATTGTTTCGCCTAAACGTGGGGTAACCAGAGGCAAATGTTTAACAGCAGCGGCTTCTACTACCCTTTTAACCGGTTCGTTCCACGGGTGCATGGCTAAGCTAAATTTACCCCAGTGTACCGGCATTAAAACTTTTGCCTTTAAATCAATAGCGGCCTGTACCGTATCTTCCGGAAACATGTGTATGTAAGGCCAATAGGCATTATACTGCCCGCATTCTAATAAAGCCAGATCGAACGGTCCATAGGTCCCTCCAATTTGGGCAAAATGTGTATCGTAACCAGAATCACCACCTAAAAACAGTTTACAATTAACAGTTTTTAATACGAAGGCCGACCAAAGTGTTCGATTGCGTTTAAATTTCCTTCCGGTAAAATGCCTGGCCGGAACTGCCGTTAATTCGTGACTATCAAATAAAGTTATCGATTGACCCCAGGCCAGTTCAGTAATTTTATCTGGCTTAATTCCCCATTTTTCTAAATGTTCGCCTACACCAAGTGAAGTAACAATCGTTTTTGCACCGGGCGCAATGGCTAACATACTCTGATAGTCGAGGTGGTCATAATGATCGTGGGTAATCACCAGCACATCGATATTTTTGAAATCAGCTGCTTTTACTACATCGGTACCAGGGAAAGCCTTGCTCCCAATAAATGAAAAGGGCGAAGGTGCTTTACTAAAAACCGGATCGACCAAAATCCGCAATCCATCAAGCTTGATTAAATAAGAAGAATGCCCAAACCAGATAATTTCGGGCGCATTGCTTTTAGGTTGGGTATCTAAATCAGGTTGATTAAAAGGAAGTGCCTGCACAGGGATCTTACCGGGATGCTTTTCGAAAAAGAATGCCTTTAATATGGTAAAGAAACTTACACCTTCGGGTTGCATTGGCGTAACTGAAAGATTTTGTAAGGCTCCCTGATTATAATTGGGTAACTGTTGGGTTTTGGCCAGTCTTAACCCTCTTGGTAAGCGACCAAAAACAGGCAGATTGGTTATTACTAAAAACGCAATAACGAGAAAAAGTATTATGTATAAGGCTATCATGTTATTTATAAATTGGAGCAAAATATGAATATGCTTTTATAAATATAATACACTAAAGATAAATGACGTATGGATTACTTGCGGGTTAAAACAAAAAAGTTCTCCGGTTTTAGTGCCGGAGAACTTTTTCAATTGATTAAGAGCGAATTATTTTAACAGCCACATAGCCTGGTTTACATCATCGTTACCTCCGTACTGGCTGGCAATGGCGGCCGAAAGGTTAGCCGAATTGTAACTCAGTTCGTTTGAAGGATACAACCATCTTAAAGGAAAATTAGTAGATGGCGAATTTAAGTTTGTAGTAGAATTAAGTTTAAATACCGGATAACCCGTTCTTCTGTTTTCGAACCAACCCTGATATTTGTTCCCCTGCAAAAAGCTGGCTAGATACTTTTGTGTAATTACCTGTGCTATTTGCTGCTCGGTAGTTCCCGTTAAAGCCACAGTAGCCGGAAAAGCATCGATATAAGCCGCATCCATTTTCATGTTATGGTTATAATCGGCCAAATCAGGGGTGTATTGGGCTATAAACTTCATTGAGTTGGTAATACCGTTGGCATAATAAGTTTGCGCAGGTGTACCGGTTATCCAGCCGCGTATGCTAGCTTCGGCCAGAATAAATTGTAAATCCCAATAGTTAAAAACGCCTACAGGCTCTGCGTTTACCAGGTTTACGTAACGGGCATTGATATCGGCATAGTCTTTATTCACCCTTCTGGTTTGTAAACTCGAAAATGAATCGGAAGGCTCTACACTGGGATATGCTGCCATATCGCTTTGCGAAACACCGGCAGTAATTTTAACCGGAGATGGCTTGGCATAATAGAAAAGACGCTTATCGTTAGTTCCCTTTAGTGGTTCTAATAGTACATTGGTTAACATGGTATAATTCGACTTAACGAATGAGTTACCCGATCCAGCGGGAACATCGCTCCATGGATAATTCTGACCAGCAGTTGCATTGTAAGCCAATGCAAAGTTATCATTGAAATCGCGCATTAAAGGGCGGTTGGCTACGATATCCTTAAAGCGTTCAATCACTTTCAAATCGGCATCACCTGTTTTTTTATAGAGATTGATTAATACATGCAACTCGAAACTATTGGTTAACCTTCTCCATTTATCGGTACTGCCAGCAAAAATAGGATCGCCTTCAAAGGTAGCTCCTGATGCAAATAAGGCATTGGCCTGATCCAGCTCGTTCAAAATACCAAGGAAAACCGTTTTTTGGCTATCATATTTAGGTTGTAATATCGCCTCCGATTCGCCTTTAACAGCATCGGTATAGGGAATATCACCAACCTGCATGGTGGTCATAAAAAATTGCCATGCTCTTACAAAATGGCCCAATGCCTGGTAGGATTTTTTTAGCCCATCGCTGGTGGCGTAATTTTCCATAGGGGTAATATTGCGCAAGAGGGTTATCCTACTAAAATCAGTGCGGCTAATTTTGTTGTATTGAAAATTCTCTTGTCCTTCGCCCCAGGTTAGATATTTGCCCAGTAAGAATGGCTGCATAAAAGATTTGGTGCTGCTGATATCTCCTCTGGTAATATTTAAAATCATACCCGTAGCCAGCATGGCTGAATTTACCTGTGTTGTTGTATTGGGATTGGTATTGATATCGTCGAACTTGCTACAACCGTTACTTAATAGTGCCAATGCAGGCAATAGTAAGCTATATTTTAAAAATTTACTTTTCATAAAACCTTCTTTAAACAATAAATAACTAGAAACCTACCTTAACATTAAAACCTACCATTCTCATTGATGGTGAGTTTAAGTTCTCGGTATCAACATCGGGATCTGAGTATTTGAAATTGGTCCACATAAACAGGTTCTGCCCGGTTAACGAGAAAGATGCGTTCTTTAAGCCCAGTTTAGTTGCTGTTTTTGATGGTAAGCGGTAACCCAGTGAAACTTCACGTAGCTTAACAAACGATTCGTTCTGTACCCTTGCATCGCCACCACGGTACCATTGTGCATAATCCTGATAGCCAATTGGCACATCATTTACGGCATATTTACGGGTATCGCTGGTAATCTGACCGTATTTATCGTAAGTAACACTTCCTGATACCACTTTAACCCCCTGGCCAACATAATTATTCTGCCCAAGTACTACCTGATTGTAACGATATTCGTTATCTGTTTCGGGAGCAGTACCTGAATCGAACATTTTATCGTAAACGTAATTGTACATTAAGCCACCAATACGCCCGTCGATATTAACGCCAAGCGACCAGTTTTTATAGGTGAAATTATTGATAAAGCCAAAACTGAAATCGGGATCTCCGTAACCTAGTTTTTTAACATAATCGCTCCAAACCGGGTAACCACTTTCGTGAATTACATTCCCTTCGGGATCTTTAACCCAGTAATTATCAGTATAGGTATCTAACCTTTCTCCTTTTTTAACCCATAAATTATCAGGAGAGTATACCGGATCTAAATTTACATAATAACGGTGCTGGTTAGACCAGTTGATAGTAGAATACCATTCGAAATCTTTGTTTTTGATCACTGAACCATCCACTGTAATTTCAAGCCCCCTTCTTTCAAAAGTTTCCTGGGTGTTTATAATAGCCATAGAAAAGCCCGAAGAATTTGGCAAGAATGCTGTATTACCATTTTGCTTCAAATCGGTTTGTCTGTTGTAATAGTATTTATTAAAATAGGCTACATCAAAATGCAGGCGTTTTTTAAATAAATATCCGGCAGCTCCAATCTCGTAAGTTCTGTTAGAGCTTGGTAATAAACCTTCCCCGATAAGGTAATTTGGATAACTTGCAGAATTTAGGCCATTCCAGGCAGCAGTAGTTGTACCGTATGCTTTATTAATTGCAAACGGATCGAATGCTGTTTTAAATACGGCCCACGAACCACGGATCTTGAACATATCAATAACCTTTGGTAGTTTAACCAATTCAGAAACTACGATACTCGAACCAATTGATGGATAAAAGTAAGACCGCGACGCTTTTGGTTGTGCAGAATTCCAATCGTTTCTACCGGTAAAATCAAGGAAGATGGCATCGTTATAGCCAATAGAAGCCCTGCTATACAAACTGTTGATCTGTCTGGTTCCATATCCTTGTGATACTGTTGGTGGCTCTACCGAACCTGCTAACGAATAAAAAGTTGGCGAAATTAATCCGTTCTTAGTTGTTCCACTTAAGGATTCGTCTATATAATAATAAACCGTTCCACCCGCCAAAGCATCTATTGTAAACTTGTTAAGTTTCTTTTTATACCCCAGTATTAAATCATCATTTGTACTAAAGCCTCTCGAATCCTGAATAGAATACATTCCTCTGGCATTCCAACCACTTCCATTCACCGCACCACCACGGGTAGAAAATATATTTGCAGTTGGGTTGCGGAAAGTAGTTTTGTTATTATAGTTATCGTAACCTAAGCGTACCAATAAATTAAAGTCGCTATTGATCTGATAACTGGCCGTAACATTCGCATTTAAGGTATTGTTTTGGGTACCATTTAACTTCTCGTAAGCGATTAAATATGGGTTATCGTACCAGTTGGTGTACATCCAGTTCTGGGTTTTATAAGGCACTTTCCAGTAATCTTTATAATCGCGAATATCGTATTCAGTACCTGTCCACATAATTAACTGGTACAAATAACCCTGGTTGTTATAACCTCCGCCCCAAATTTGGTCGGCCCAGCGGCGGCTTACCCCCATGTGTCCTTCCAGTTTAAATTTATCGCTTAGCTTCATCTCACCGGCCATGGTTAAATTCACCATGTTCAGGTTCTGATTTGGGAATTGTCCTTTATTGTAAATATCATTTAATCCAATCCTAAAGCTTCCGTTCTCGCCGGTTTGGGCAATACTGATATTGTTATTTAAAATAATCCCTGTAGATGTAAAATTCTTCAGGTTATCTTTCCCTTTCGATACCAAAGGCATATTATCTTCAAACTGCTTGGTAACAGGATTCCAGTCTCTGGCAGTTTTACCTGCATCAAGCTTAGGACCCCAAACGTAGTCGTTATCAATAACGCCATTCTGTCCCCTGCCATACGAGCTTTGTACCTTAGGTATAGCCAGGAAACCCAATGATGCCATGGTATTGCTGTTGATATCAATTGAGAATCCTTTACCTGCAGCACCTTTTTTGGTTGTAATTAAAAGTACACCTCCCGATGCTCTTGAGCCATACAATGCAGATGCGGTTGGGCCTTTAAGTATATCCATACTTTCAATATCATCAGTAGGCACATCTCTTAACGACATGTTACCATAAGGCACACCATCTATAACCAACATAGCTGGTTCGCCACGTAATTCAATAGTAGGACGGGCATTAAATTCGGTTGAGTTTTTTATTACCAAGCCAGAAACCCTTCCGGTTAATGAAGTAGCAACATCTACACCTTTAACGGTTTGCAGATCTTTGCCCGCTACCTTTTGTACGGCATAACCCAACGATTTTTCTGACCGTTTTATTCCCAAAGCTGTAACTACCACATCTGTTAATTCGGTTGTGGCAGCTTGTAAAGAAATCTTATAATCACGTTTGCTGTCAATAACAATTTCTCTGGTAGTGTAACCAATAAACGAGATAATCAGCGTGGTACCTACATTGGCATTAACTGAAAAGTAACCATTAGCATCAGTTGAAGTTACCGACTTGGTTTCTTTAACCATTATGCTAGCGCCAACAATAGGCAAGCCATTTTCGTCTGAAACTCTGCCACTAATCGTTTCGAAAAACGGATTTGAGATCAGCTCATTTTTTTTTCTGAGTACAATTGTTTTATCAAATATTTTGTAGCTCAGTAACTGATTTTTAAGGCATAAATTAAGCACCTGCTCAAGTGGTGCATTTTTCACATCGATGCTTATATTGTGTGCATTTTGCAGTTCAAGATTATCGTAAAGAAAAACGTATTGGGTTTGTTTCTCTATCGATTTAAATATCACTTCCATCGAAACATTTTTTTGTTTCAATGTGATGTTCTGACTATAAACACTTGCGCTTACCTGGCACAGACAAGCGAATAAAAATAGTGCGGTTAGTTTCATCACCAATATTAATTGTGTGGGCTTACGCCGGATTAATGATCCGGTCATAAAAAATGTACTAAAATTCATGATTGAATTTGGGTTTAAAACATAATTGCTTAGATAACTTATTGTGTCCCTGCTGCAGATCAGCTGGCGCAGGTTTTTACCCCACTCATTGCAAATAAAGTGGTACGAACACTTTGCATTGCTTTTAAGCGGATTGAGATCGAATGTCTGGAGTATTATATCTTCATATGCTGCACTTTATAGTTTGATTTGGTTTGGTTATTTATTTAGGGTTCACTGTAATCTGATTGTATTCTACTTTGCAATGAATACCACTGTAAGCCAGCATTTCGACTAATTTTGCTATACTCACATTTCTAGGTATTTTGCCTGAGTATTGTTTTGCCGGAATTTTGCCATTGTAGATCACCTCCGCATCATACCAACGCGAAACCTGGCGCATCACTGATGGGAGATCTGACTTTTCGAACTGGAAGTAGCCATTTTTCCAGGCAACTACAGCCTCGAGATCTGCTATCTCATTTACTGCAATACCATCAACTTTACCATTCAGGCTAGCCTGTTGACCAGGTTTTAAAAGTGCCTTTTTATTGCCCCGTTTAATTTCAATACTACCTTCGAGCAAGGTAGTACGCTGATAAGCTTCATCAGCATAAGTATTTACGTTAAAATGAGTGCCCAGCACTTTAATATCAGATTGATCGGTATGAACAATAAATGGCTTTGTTTTATTTTTAGCTACTTCAAAGTACACTTCACCGGTAACTTCTACTTTACGTTCATTGCCAACAAAAGCGGAAGGAAATTTAACCGACGAGCTTGCATTAAGCCACACCTCAGTACCATCTACCAGAATTAAATGGTATTGGCCACCGCGTGGGGTGCTTACTGTGTTGATGGCTGCTGCTTTTGCAGTTGTGTTACCTGTAAACCTGTAAAGCAACTCGCCGCTTTTCGTTTTAATTACCTGCACCCCGGATTGGTTTGCAACTTGCCCATCAGCAGTTTTATTGAGGATAACCTGAGAACCATCGGCCAGTTGCAGTACTGCATTGTTGCCTCCCGGAATAATTGGTTTTGTATTTGTTTTAATTGAGGTAGCCAAAACGGGAGAGCGATCGCTTTGGTTGAAATAGCTATATATACCCGCAATTAAAGCAATTAAAATAACCGCCGCTTTAAAAAACAGTGCATAATTTAATTTAATCTGCTTAGGTTTTGGTTTATCGATATGGATTATTCTAGCAGTTACCCGATTTAAAATTTGTTTTTTAACTTCAATATCTGCTAACTCGTTATGTGTTAAATCAGCACCATCAATACGCTCGTACCACTCCTCTACCAGCTTTTTTTCGGCTGGTGTAGCAGTTTGGTTATTGTATTTTTCGATTAAATATTTGATTTCGTTCGTATTCAAAATAGTGGCTTTTATATGTGTATACGGTTGCCTGGCATAAAGTACCATGGCATTATTATTTTTTTTTTATAATAAATTGCTAAAACCTGCCTAAAGGTCTATCAAAGGCATTAATAACCAATTATTGGGCAAAATGAAAAGGAAAATTATAAGTGTTTGGCAATAAACAGAGCCAGTAAGGCTAGCGAAGAATCATAATCCTTAACACGCGTACGCAAGCGCTGGTAAGCCATTTGTAACTGATTTTTCACGGTTTGCTCGGATAAAGACAAGTCCTGTGCGATTTGCTTTATAGAAAGGTCGTCCTCTCGTTTAAGCAGGTAAATTTCTTTCATTCGTACCGGCATCCGTTCTACTTCGGTATCAATAATGGCTTTCAGTTCTTTTTCTAAGATTGTATTTTGAGAATGTATATCGGATGACGCTACATTAGCGGTTACACTAATGGCATATTTTAAGCGAACGCTGTCTTTTTCGTAAAGTTTTAAGATTTTGTTGCGGAGGATCGCAAATAAATAGGCCAGCACACTGCCTTCGGCATCCAATAATTCAATCTTATCCCACAAACTTACAAATACATCCTGAACCAGATCCTGGGCCAGATCGGTGCAGTGTACCTTTTTATAAGCTTGTTTGTATAGCGCATTCCAGTAAGCATCGAACACCAGGTTAAATGCTTTATTTTTGTCTAATTTGACCAGAAGAAAAAAGTTACTTTCTAATGCTTTGTACATAAACAATCTGGGATGACGGTTAAGGTTTTTAAGGTGCGCCAAAGAAATAACATCATTATTAACCTAATGTTAAATTTATTAAATTATTTGGTACAGCGTTGTTAAATTAAAAATTTGCTGATACAAAAAAGAATACCTGATATAACTGGGATGTGATTATTTGATGTAAAAAATGGGTTTCTACTTATCCTTTAAGTGTACTGGTTATCTATTTGGTTAAAAATATATTGCTGCACAAGATAGCATTTCCTGCAACAAATTACCCTGTTAAAAAACGCTTAAAATTTATACCTTTGAAAAGGGTTAACATATAGCTTAGATAACTTATTGTTTCCTGCTTGCAGGAATAAACCCGATTTAACGAGGAGTGGTACGAACACTTCTCGTTTTTTTTTAAAACACCCCTCGTTACAAGGGGCATTTCTGTTAATCATTGGGGGTGTTTCTTTATTCTCGCTAAGACTAATAATGTGCTAAAACCATTTTTTTAGTCTCCAGGAATTGCTTTCTATCTATAAATTTTATATTATTAAGTATTAATCAGGCAATCTGTTTTGTGGCCCGAATGTATCGATATTTAATGCTTTGAAGAAAAGATTTGAAAGAAAAAAACAACGCAAACGTTTGATTAATTTTGTATTATTACATATTGAAGAAATTTAATGTAGTTTAGCACTTAGAATGCAATCGAAACCAACAACCATAAAGGAAATAGCCAGAATTTTAAACATCTCACCCTCCAGTGTATCAAGAGGGCTGCATGACCATCCGAGTATTGGAGCAGTAACCCGTGAGAAGATTAAACAGCTGGCCAAGTCTCTGAACTATGAGCCTAATAATGCGGCTATACTTTTTCAAAAAGGCAAAACTTACACTATTGGAGTAATTTTACCAGAACTTTCTGAACACTTTTTCTCTATAGCCATTTCGGCAATTGAAGATGAGGCCATCAAGAAAAACTATACGGTAATTTTTGCCCAGTCGCACGATAACTATGAACAGGAAGTAAAGCTGGTAGAAAAAATGAAAAACCAACGTGTGGATGGATTATTGGTCTCGATCAGTAAAGACACCTCGAAGTTTGATCATTTTGAAAAATTAAATTCTTTCAATATTCCGGTAGTATTTTTTGATCGGATCCCTCCTTTTAAAAATGTCCACTATGTAGCTTGCAGCCTCGAGAGCGCAACCATTAAGGCGGTAAACTACCTGCTTAAAAAAGGGCACAGAAGTATTGGTATGATTAACGGGCCAAGCACACTGTACGCCAGCGAAGAGCGTAAAGATGGGTATATGCAAGCCATTACTTTTAACCGTTTAAAGTTCGATCCATCTTTAGTAGTCAACTGCGATTTAACCGAAGAAGGTACCATAGAAGCTGCTGAACAGTTTTTAAACCACAAAAGGAAACCAACCGCAATTGTTGCATTTAACGATTATGTGGCTTTGTTTTTAATCAAGTACTTTAAAAAATTAAATGTAATTAACGATTTCGATGTAGTGAGCTATGCCAATCTGCCTATTATCAGTTACCTGGATAATTCGCCGGTTGCTTCGGTAGAACAATACCCCTATTTACAAGGACAAAAGGCTGCAAACATCCTGTTGGATTTGATTCATAGCCCCGTTCCCGAAAATCAGGCCTATTACAATACCATTGTAGAATCAGACCTGATTATTAATGAGGTTAAAGAATAGTACGGGCAAACGTTTGTGCTAAATAATTAATGCTTATTTAAACTACCTGGCAAAACCTCGTATTGTTTTTTAAAGGCAGCAATAAAATGCTGCGTGTTTTTATAACCTACCAAAAAAGCGACTTCGTTAACCGTTCGCTTTTCTTTAGCCAGGTAGTAATGTGCTTTTTCCATTCTGATTTTATACAGATAGCCAAATACTGTATGGCCGGTTAGCGCTTTAAAACCTTTTTTAAGTTTAAAATCGTTAATACCGGCTTTGCGCGAGAGCTCAATTAAAGAGCTTGGCCTCTGCAGGTCGCGCTCTACCAGTTGCCGGGCATAAATAATCTTTTTTAAATCTTCTTCCTTTAAAACAACCCGTTGTTTATCCAACTTTTGGTTACTGTGGATCACAATTAGATCAAGCATACGCGCTTCTAAAAACAAACGCTTTACCCTGCCCGAATGATTGGCATGACTTAAGCTTTGTAAAATTGAGCTTACTTCGGGTGTTATCGGTTCTCTTAAAGGCAAAAGCGCGTCCTGATGAAATTCGCGTCCCATTGCCTTCTGAAAATAAGCTTCGGTAAGTTGAATATATACCAAACTTGTTTTTTCGGCTACCCGGAAAGCAATGTGGTTTACTTTACCCAGATTAAGGTTTTGCTGGTTTTTAGTCAGCGATAAAAAATTTTGTTCTGCCCCACTACAGGATGTTAAGCTTCCGTTTAAACAAAATAACAGCCCAATGTGCTCGTGTGATGATTCAAAACATAAATCTTCAGGTTGATCACTTTCAAGCTCAACCAAACTGATATGAATGCCTTCGAACCACATTTCCTTTACATCTACATGCATATGTGGTGTGTTAATGGCAATCTCTGCTTCCTCTATATCCTTTAAGCCTGCAAAATTTGCCGGATAAATATTTTTATAGCATACCGTTCCATTAGCCTTTATTGAGCGCTTAATCTTCATTGATAACCAATTTATTTAATTCTTACGGGTGATACTTTCCTATCCTTTTGAGCGATATAAAAAGCCTAATCCCTATCTGTGCTTTCAATTTAATCCGTTTAGCGGCATTAATTATCCGTTTAACGTTATCTCCTTTTGGTGATAATGCACAAATTTGCACAATTATTTATAATTAGTCTAAATAAATGAGAATATATTTATCAATTGCCTTATCGCTTTGTGGATTTGTTACTGTGGCTCAAGAAATTAAAGTTGATACCGCTAAGGCAAATGATTTAAAAGAAGTTGTCATTACCGGTCAGTTCGGCCCACAATCGTTACGTAACTCAGTTTACAACATCAGAACCATTAGCGCAGAGCGGATTAAGCTTCGTGCAGCAAATAGCGTACAACAGGTTTTAAATACCGAATTGGGCTTTCGTTTCAGCAACGATTTAACTTTGGGTACAACCGATGTTTCTTTAATGGGCATGACTGGCAGAAATGTTAAAATATTACTGGATGGTGTGCCCCTTGTTGATCGCTCGGATGCACGAGAGAGCTTAAACCAGATCGACATTAATACTGTAGAAAGGATAGAAATTGTAGAAGGCCCCATGTCGGTAGTGTATGGTACAGATGCCCTTGCAGGTGTAATTAATATCATCACCAAAAACCCCGGCAAGGCCTTGTTAAGTGTTAATGCGCGCATACAGGAAGAAACTGCAGGAAATGAATATAACCTGCTCAATGGTGCAGGGCAACACAATCAAAATTTAAGTGTAAGCTGGCAGAAAAATGGCTGGAGTGTACTGGCCGGTGCCTCGCATAACGAGTTTGGTGGATGGAATTTAGCACCAAAAGATGCTTTTATACAAGAATTTAGTTTATACCAAAACCAATGGAAACCCAAAGCACAATGGCTTGGAAATGCCAAAATTGGTTACCGCAACCAGAACTTTAATATCTGGTACCGTTTGGATGGCGTTAAAGAAGATATCGACAGTAGGTTTGGAATAAATTCTACCACTTTTGAGGGGAAGCTTGCCACTTACACCACCAAACGTTATAATCAACAGTTACAATCTGAATGGAGGATAAACAATAAACTACAATTAACTGCAATTGCCGGTTATACCGATTTGCAGAGATCAACCCACACCGTTATCCGTAATTTCACCAGTAACAGCGAAAGATTAAGTTCGGATAAGGGCGAACAGGATACCGCCAAATTTAACAATGGCATTTTTAGAGCTACAGCTATCTATGTACATAATCCATCTGTCTCATTTCAACCAGGAATTGAATACAACCGCGATGCTGCCAGCGGACAAAGAATTAGCGGATCGCCGGTGATTAACGATTATTCGGCATTTGTTTCTGCAGAAATTAAGCTTTCACCTAAAATTAACATTAGGCCCGGATTAAGGTTTATTAAAAATTCGGTGTACGATGCGCCACCTGTAATTCCGTCATTAAATACCAAATTCATTATAGCCAAAGATCTCGATTTACGTCTTGCTTACGCACGTGGCTTTCGCTCTCCGGCCTTAAGAGAGTTGTTTTACGATTTTATAGATGCCAGCCATACTATTTTAGGCAATCCCGATTTAAAGGCTGAGCAATCAAACAGTTTTAACGGCTCTCTGGCATGGTCGGGTATACACCGTGGAGCTATACAGTTCCGTTCTACCTTATCGGGTTTTTATAACCTGTTTAAAAACAGGATTATGTTTGCGGCCTCACCTACCGACAACTCAGTTACATCGCTATTTAACGTATCAAAATACAAAACCACTGGCGGCACTTTAGATAATACCTTGATTTACAAAAATCTGCAAGCCACACTGGGCATATCTTACATAGGACGATATAATGAATTAAGCGAAAACAAAACCATTGAAACACCAGAGTTTACATGGGCTACTGAAGTAAACTCGAATATTACCTACTCCTTCACTAAAATAAATGCCGGGATTAGTCTTTTCTATAAATATACTGGCAGTTTACCCAGCTACCAATCGGTTACAACAAACAATGAGCAGACCATAAAACTGGTTAAAATTGCTGCTTTTCATACAGCTGATTTAATGTTTAACAAAAACCTGTTTAAATCATTAACCCTTAATGTGGGTGTTAAAAACCTGTTTAATGTTACACAGCTTTCTAATACATCAACAGCAAGCGGTGGTGCACATAGCACTGGTGGTGATGTTCCATATAGCTATGGCAGATCGTATGTACTGGGCCTTACTTACAACTGGAATAAACTTTAAAATTAAAACAACATAATTAAAATAACATGAATAAATTAAACTCAATGATCGCAATCGCCTTTTTAGCGATAAGCTTTACGGCTTGCAAAAAGGATGCTGATGAACCTGTATTTGTTGCGCCACCATCAGACGGGAGCACTTTAACCCTTAACGGATTAATAGGTGCCGAGGCCGGAAGTGCTGCTGGAAACAGCGTTTATGTAGATTTTAGTGCCGATAAACAAACTTCAGTTGAAAGAGATAGCTGGGATTTGGGTTTTTATTCAGGAGCTGATTTTAAAGTTATCTTAAACTCTACTAATGGTGCTTCTGCCCTGGTTATTAATAAAACAGACTTAAACGCAGTAACCGCCGCTGATTTTGACCCAAATGCATTAAAAGTTGGTCAAGGTCAAGGTAGCTTCACTATAGTTGACGACGGCAGAGAGGCAAATATTTTAAACAAAATCGCCATTGCAGCAATTTCTGCAACTGATACCGAAAACAAAGTTTATATCATCAATAGAAAAGGTGGTGCAGCAACTGTTTTACCTAACGATGAACTTTATAAAATCAGGATAATTAGGAAAGGTACAACAGGTTATACTTTACAATATGCAAAAGTAACTGAAACGACTTTTAAAACATTAGATGTTACCAAAAACGTTGATGCTAATTTTCAATTTACTTCTTTAGTAAAAGGAACTGTTGTTTCTGTTGAACCTGCAAAAGCAAACTGGGATATTGTTTGGGGCTATAGTATGTACTGGACTGCTACTTTCCCATATGCATTTTCGGATATGGTTTTCATTAATAATTTGGCGGGTGTAACTGCAGCATCTGTTGCTACCACTGTTAAAAGCTATGCTGCTTTTTCAGAAGCAGACATTGCAAGTGTAAGTTTTTCATCAGCAAGAGATGTGATTGGCTCAAAATGGAGAACCTCACCTAATCAACAAGGTGTAGGTGGAGGTGTTAGCTCAGATTTCTTTTACGTGATTAAAGACGGATCAGGAAATGTATATAAATTAAAATTTGTTAGCTATATCTCAGGAGATGGCGGTACCCGCGGTAAACCGGTAATCGAGTATAAATTGGTTAAAAAAGGTTCGTAGCCAATAACCTCAATCAAAAAAAATATGTTTTGTTAGTTGGATAGATGCTCTCCGCGATGGGGAGCTTTATCTTTTTATAGGGAGGCAACCTACTATCGAAAAATCGAAATATAAGCGTCTTGCTGAACTTGTTTCAGCATCTCTCTAATAAAGAAGGCATGATGAAACACCTGTGTCTGGATATCCGGGAATTTAAACACAGCAACCGCCTAATACTCCCCCCTGAAACTAGTTCAGGAAGACGAGCTAAATAGCATTTCTTATCTCTGCACATTAATGCAATCAATCGCACCAGCCTTCGTAAGGTGCTTAAACGCAAAAAGGGCTCTGGCGTACCAGAACCCTTTTTGTTTCTTACTCGCGAAATATTATTTGCCAGAGTTTTTCTTGTCAGTTACTTCTGCACGGATTTCTTGTGCTAAAACTTTAAGATCTTGCATTGCTTTACGCACACGAGTACCAGCAGCTGCATTGCCAGCATTATAAAATTTTTCTACATCTGCTTCAATCGCAGCAACAGCAGCTTTAACTTTTGAGAATTTTTCCATCGCTAATTGATGTTTTTAAGGTTTAAAAAATTTATTTTTTTCAATAATACATATTTACCTTGAATATACAACAGAAAGCAAATATTAATTTAAAATAAGTTTTGCACATTTTCACAAATCAAAAAAATGCCCTGGCACTATTATAGACGTATTTTTTCGATTTTCAGGATTAAAATTCAGCAACTTAGTTGAGTTGTTTCGCCAGGTTTATGAGGTTATTAAAGGTAAGATTGGCACTATTTATACAGGCTTCGTAATCGGCCTCTACAACCCTTTCATTAAGCACAGAAACAAAGGTTTTCCATTTTACACTCAATTCGTCGCCATAAACGCCGTAGTAATTTAAGCCTTCTTCGTGCCCCTCAAAGTGCTTATTGGCTAAAATATGGCGCTTAATTACGTTTCCACCCAGTGTAGCCCCTTCAAACACATATAAAGCTCCCAAAACTTCGCCTGTATTTTTCTTCGGAACAAAGAGTTCGAAATCCAGACCGGGTAGCGTTAAATTATCAATTTGCCAGTAATTAAGATCTTTCTCTAAGGCAGCGAGTTTTAACCTGCTGTTCATATCCAGTTCAGCGGCAATATCTGCATCGAGCATATTGCTCAATTCGTTTTCGAGCTTTTGGTGGATGATGTAATTAACAGTTAGTAATTTTCTATATTGTTCTACACTTAAAGTGTTATTCATTATTTCATTTACGAACATTAAAGATTCGAGCGCTGTGTGGTTCGCGGCCGTTTCGCTTCTCAATAAACTGGCAATCATAAGGGGTATTTAAATTTAAGTATTAATAAAAGAAGAAAAGATCCGGCTTTACAACCGGATCTTTTAATATAATTGTTGCTAATTTAACCTGAGATGTTGATTAAACCAAAAATCGTGCACAGAGTGTACACATTTCACCAGGTTATCGTAGCCATTAGGTTTCGTTAGATAGGCATTGGCTCCAAACTCCATCGAAGCCTTTACGTCTTCTGGATTGTCGGATGTAGAAAACAAAATTACCGGAATTGATTTCAGATAAGGAATATCCCTGATAAACTTCAACAAATCGAGTCCTGATAAACCGGGCAGGTTTAAATCAAGTAAAATTAATTTGGGTTTGATTTTACTCTCAGCAAAATTTCGCAGCTTCAACAGCGCCTCGCTCCCATCTTCCACAATGGTGAGGTTTAAAGTATCTTTAACTTCCTGCACTGCACTCTGCATAAAGAATGCATAATCTATATCGTCTTCTACGTAAAATATATCTGGTGTTTTCATTTTATCTGTTTTTAAATGCCACATAAAAGGTAGAACCTGCGTTGAGTTTACTATCAAACCAAACTCTTCCGTTATGCCGCTCTACCACTCTTTTTACAATAGCTAATCCTACCCCTGTTCCTTCAATATCCTTAACATTATCCATGCGCTTAAAAAGCTCAAAAACCCTGTCGTAATATCTGTTATCAATCCCAATACCATTGTCTTTAATGGCATAAACCGTTTCTTCGCCATCAACATAACCCGAGATCTCAATTCTGGGCTTATCGACCGTTGATGAGTATTTTACTGCGTTCCCAACCAAATTGGTAAACACCTGAGCAATCATCGTTCTATCACCCTTTAAATTAGGTAACTGGCCAAAAACCAATTCAGTCTTATCTGCTTTAAAAGCATTCCAAACTTCGGCTTCTATTTCCTTTAACAACAAAGGCATGTCAACTGTTTCAAAATTTATATCCGAACGGCCAACTCTGGCTAAATTTAGTATCTCCTTAATCAGGAAATTCATCTTATTGGCGCCATGCAAAATACGGTCGAGCATCTTTTTGCCATTATCGTCGATACTTTTGTTTTTAAGCAACAGTTCGGTATATGTCTTAATCGAAGTTAAAGGTGTTCTTAGATCGTGCGAGATGGTATAACTAAAGGTATCCAGCTCTTCGTATGCAGCCTGTAATTTCTCGTTAAGCAGCCTAATCTCGTTGGCTTTTTTATTGATATCGGTAATAATGATCTCGCGAATGCGTAGAACAGAAGAAATTTCTTCGGCGCGCCAATTTTCGGAAGTATTGTTTACCACTTGCGACCAGGTTTCGAAAGATTTTCTGGGCGACAGATTTAATAAACCATTTCTATCAGGACTTACTGGTTTCTCGGGATTACCCGCCCAGTTAACAGTGGTGATCTGTTCGGGCTTAAACCAGATAATCATTTCGCCCAATTCTTTATTTAGGGTACAGGAAAGCATTCCCGATGCGATCTCTTTATATTTTTTTGCTGGCGAATGTATTTCCGATAAGCGGTGGGTGTAATAAATAGACTCATCGGTGGTTTTCTTTAACCACTCGGCCAGTTCCCGAATATCCACCTCAAGCGGCACTTCTCCAATGGTTTTGAGTTCATTTTCGAAAATAATGGCCACGCCTGATGCCGTTGTAGCATCTAAAATCGTTCTTCTATGCCCTGTTATGGCTTCAATTAAATACTTATCGCGTGTTAAATACTCTGAAAGCACGTTAGCCGTATCTTTAAACTGCTCTACTACTTCTGCTTCTTCCTCTTCCTGGCGGTATTCTAAGGCCGATGAGAGAATTTGTCCAATCAGTTTAGAACCTTCCCTTGCCTTATAATCAATAAATTTCGGACTGTAATTGTGACATGCAATTAATCCCCATAGCTCGCCATGCGAAATAAGTGAAATGCTAAAACTCGATTGAACGCCCATATTTTTTAAATACTGGATATGTATAGGCGAAACGGCTCTTAATCCTCCGTTGGTTAAATCGAGCGGCTCATTTTCTTTAAAGGTTAAAATGGGTGCATCGAGCTTATTTACATCGGCAATTAAACGGGTAAGGTTCAGTTTGTAAAGCTCCCGAGCCTGTTTTGGTATATCGGAAGCAGGATAATGCAAGCCAAAAAAAGGCTCTAAATCAGGTTCTTTTTCTTCTGCAACTACCTCACCATGACCATCGTCTAAAAACTTGTAAATCATGATCCTGTCGTAATTGATCAGTTTTTTAACCTCGAGTGCAGCACCGCTTAGCAAAGCAGAAACGCTCTTGCCCTGAAGCATGGATGATGCCGAACGGCCAATTGAACTTTGTATATCGTATTGCAGGGTTACCGGTTCAAACTCCAACAACCAGTTTTTTTGGGATGAAGAAATGATCAGGTAAAAGGGATCACCGTCCAGCTCAACAGGGTGCGGACTAATGGCGTCGAAATTATCGCGGATAATACCCAGCTTAAGCAGATCTTCTATATTAAACTCTGGATCTTGTTGTTTAATAAATGTATTAACCACAGCAAGAGGTTTATTTAACAGGTTTTTAGCCTGCTCACTAAAAAAATCTCCTGCATTTTCGCTGATGTAACTTATGGTAAGATCCTTTTTATCAACGGCTATCAGAAAACCGTGCGACTGAATTTTACCAGGAATGTGAATGGGTTCTTTATCACAATTGGTTAAGTCGACAGAAAATTTATTCATATATTATAGATAAGACAAACGCATTTGAATTTACGAATTAACAAATATTAGTTTATTTTTTAGCATGCTGTACGAATTCGACAAATTCGGTTTCAAGGATAGTTTTTTATTCTATATTTGTTCCAACTAATAAAAAACATCCCCGTTTTGGCAAAAAAAAACATTTTGGTTATCGAAGATAATCATGCAATCCTTGATGTTATTACCCTAATTTTAGAAAGCGAGGCTTTTAATGTGGCCGGTTTAAATAAGGGCGCAGACTTCATCAGCCATGTCCACGATTTTAATCCAGATGTGATTATTATGGATATTATGCTGCCAGACACCGATGGAAGGGTACTTTTGAAGGAAATTAAGGGTACCGATACAACACAACACATCCCGGTTTTAATGATTTCGGCACGTTATAATGCAACTAACTATATCCTCGATGGTATTGAAGCAGATGATTTCATGGCCAAACCTTTTAACATTGACGATTTGATGGATAAGATCTACGCCTTACTCAAAAAAAGAGTAAGTTAATCAGGCATTCCTGGTAATTTTATTCCGTCCAGTTTTAGGTTTTTCATCAATTCCCGCTGAAAAGATAATTTTGTATCGGTAAAACCATGTGCCTTTACCCAAATATTGAAAATTACTTTATAACCACTTTCTTCTAAAACCGATACCCCTATTCTCCGCTCGGGTGTTTTTAAGCAAGCCTTAAATTCATCTACCGTTTTATTAAAAATCCCGACTAACAGATCATAATCTATCCCGTAACTAAATTTCATCTCAATATCTACCCGTCTGCTGCCTTCTCTGCTAATGTTGATAATAACTTCGTTTGATAATTTTCCATTCGGAATAACTACCGTGCGGTTATCGAAAGTTTTAACAATGGTATAGAATATCTGGATAGATGTAACCGTTCCCTCCTGCCCCTGTGCAATGATATTATCGCCTACCACAAACGGCTTAAGCAATAAAATAAGTACTCCGCTTGCAAAATTTTGTAAGGTTCCGGATAAAGCCAAACCAGCTGCAACGCCAATACCTCCTATCAGTACGGTTAAAAATGTGAGCTGAACACCAATAACCTGCATTATGGTTAGTACCAGTAAAATGCGCAGTGTAATCAATATTAAACTGGTAAGAAAAGGACGCAACGATGGGTTTACATCTTTACCGTGCATTCCATTTTGCAACCATTTGCCAAGCAGCTTAATAAGCCATAATCCTAAAATGAGTAAAACAATACCTAATATTACTGAGGGGCCTTTGGTTATAATCCAATCGTAAGCTTTGTTATAAAAGCTGTTTAGGTTAGCGGTGTCTAATGTCATAAAACTGGTTCAAAAAAATTACGGTTTCTTATGTTTTACCGGAGCATCTTTGGTTACCTCTACTTTTTTGGCATCCTTGGCCGATGTTACTTTTTCATCGGCTCCTTTTGCTTTTGCATTTTTCAGCGCTGTAGCCTTGCTACTTTCAGCCGGCGTTTTTGAATTTTTCATAGGTAGTATTTATTAATCATTATTGAGTAACCAGGCTTTGGCCGCTTCAAGTTCATCGGGCTTAAAACCTTTAGAAGAACCGGGAGTGGCTACAGTAAAAATATCGGTAAACCACTCCACCCCTTTTTCGGCAGTTACAACAGCTATTTTTTTCCATTTGGTAAAATTTTGTAGTCCTGCCATGGCATCCTGTACCCAGGCGCCTGCGGTAAAATTTTTAACATCGGTATCTAAAACAAGTAAATACCTGATTTCATTAAACTTATCGGCTGTTCTTTTAAGGCCTGGCTGCAGAACATGTTTAATATCTTCGCTGGTTACTTCGCCTGTGGCCCTTACCCCAAAAACCTGATCGGGTAAGCCCGTTATTTCTGCTAACATATTTTTTTTATAGTTAGAACACCATAAAAGATAAAGATGTTTGGATTTTGATCAGATTCTACCAAGTTGTAAGGCGGTAAAAACTCTTAACTGATTCACACTGTTATAGAAGCAACAGAAATAAAATTAAACTCATGAAAATCAAACATTTAAAAAACACAGCATTTTTACTTGCGGGTATAATGTTGCTTTGGGCATGTAGCAGCAATACCAAAACGAGTAGCACGAACGATACTACCTTAACCGATTCTACTGCTGTTACCAGTTTAAAACCTGTTGGTCCACCACCCGAATGGGGTAAAACCATTAAACCTGAAATGCAAACGGTTATCGAAAAATTAGCCAGTTATGGCGATAAACCCCTTGAAACATTAAGCGCTACCGATGCCCACAAAAACCACACACCTACTGATGCTGTTATGGATCTGGTTGAACAAAACCGCATTAGCCTGCCTACACCAAAAGTAGATACTACCGGTAAAGATATAGCTGTTAGTGGGGGTAAGATACATCTGCGTATTTACACTCCAAAAACAGGTAATGGCCCTTACCCACTTATCGTTTATTACCATGGAGGTGGTTTTGTAATTGCAAACCTCGATGTGTATAATGCTTCGGCTCAGGCTTTGGCAGAACAGGTTGGCGCGGTTGTAATTTCGGTAGCTTACCGTTTGGCGCCTGAAAATAAATTTCCAACAGCCCATAACGATGCTTTTGCTGCCTACGAGTGGGCGGTTAAAAATGCATTCGATTTAAAGGCCGATCCTGGCAAAATTGCAGTAGCAGGCGAAAGTGCGGGAGGAAATTTGGCAGCCAATGTTTCGGTTATGGCGCGCGATAAACAGATTATGATTCCGGTACATCAGCTTTTGGTTTATCCCATTGCACAAGCCAATATGAATACTACATCATACAAAACATACGAAAAGGCCAAACCTTTGAATAAAGCCATGATGGGTTGGTTTACAGAAAAATATTTAAACACCATGATTGAAGCCGAGGATCCTAAAATTTCGCTGGTAAATGCCAACTTGAAAGGCTTGCCGCCAACAACCATTATTACCGCCGAAATAGACCCGCTACACGATGATGGAGTAATGTTGGCCGATAAGCTTAAAGCCGCCGGTGTTAAGGTGTCGAGTAAAAATTACGATGGTGTAACGCACGAATTCTTCGGGATGGCCATTGTTGTTCCGGAAGCTAAAGCAGCACAGGCTTACGCAGCAGAGCAACTGAAAGCCGCTTTTAAATAAACCTTAAATAATGGAGCGAAGTGATAAACCGCTCCATTATTACCTTTATACTTCAGCTTGTTTTGGGTTTATTGAGTTGCATTTACCAAAACCGCAAACTATTTAGACTTAGCAATGTTGTTTAAATACGAATTTAGCTGACCTACCTATGAAAATCGCTTATATTTCTACATCCCTGCCGCGCGAGTGCGGTTTGGCAACATTTAACCACAACTTAGTTACTGCTTTAAGTTTAAATGGTGATTATGATCCGGTAAAAAGCTTTATTGTTGCACTTAACGAATCAGATAATATCGGTGAACATGTTTACGGAAAGGAAGTTAAATTTGTAATCAGGCAGCAAAACCAGCACGATTATATTGAGGCAGCCGATTTTATAAATAATAGTGAAGTTGATACCTGCATTATAGAGCACGAATTTGGAATATATGGTGGTAACAGTGGTGTGTTTTTATTATCTCTGGTAAACAGATTAAATAAACCTTTTATCATCATTTTGCATACGGTTTTAAAGGAACCTAATTTTATGCAGCTTACTATCCTCAAGGAGCTTGCGCGTAAATCGGCCAAAATTGTGGTGATGAGCAAAAAAGCGGTGATGTTTTTAACCAGCATTTACCAGATTCCTAAGGCAGCCATCCGCTTAATAGAACATGGTGTACCCGATTTAGAGCCAGCTACAAATAATGAAATTGCGGAAAACAGCCTGTTTAGAGACCGTAAAGTATTGTTTACTTTTGGTTTAATTAGCCGCAATAAAGGCCTGGAAACTGTAATTAAAGCCTTGCCTAAAATTGTAGAACAGCACCCGGAGGTTTTATATGTTATTTTAGGGAATACGCATCCTGGTGTAGTAAAACATAATGGCGAAGAGTACCGCAACAGTTTAAAAGCATTGGCAAAAAATTTAGGCGTAGAAAACAATATTACTTTTGTAAACAAATTTGTATCAGAAAATGAGTTACATCAGTATTTAACAGCCTGTAGCATCTACATTACTCCTTACTTAAATGAAGCACAAATTACCAGTGGCACCCTATCTTACGCCGTTGGTGCCGGTGCAGCCGTAGTTTCTACCCCATATTGGCATGCTCAGGAGCTATTGGCCGACAACCGGGGCAGATTATTTGATTTTAAAGATGACGCACATCTGTCCTCTATTGTAAATGAATTGCTAAGCGATAATGATACCTACCAGCAACTTAAACAAAATGCTTATGCTTATGGCTTAAATTTGCGGTGGCCTGCTATTGGTAATGTATATCTTAAAACTTTACGAGAAGCATTAAATGAGGAAAAGAAACCCGAAAGAGCGATTCCTCCAATTATTGATGTAGAACGGATGCCCGCACTTAACCTGAGCCATATTGCATTATTGACAGATGATACCGGAATTATTCAGCATGCACGTTTTGGAATACCCAACCTAAAAGAAGGTTATTGCATTGATGATAACGCAAGAGCCTTAATTATGTCGCTAATGGCTTGCGAGTATGACAAGAACCCTAATGCATTAAAATTTATGCCGGTTTACCTCAGTTTTATCCAATACATGCAAACCGAAAATGGAAATTTCAGAAACTTTTTAAGCTTTAACAGAAAATACCTCGATGAAGTAGGCTCTGAAGATTCTTTCGGCCGCACCATTTGGGCGCTAGGTCACTTAATATGTAGTGCCCCAAACAATTCTTACCGCGAATTTGGAAGAGAACTTTTCTGGCATGCTGTTCCACATTTTAGAGATTTGAAATATATCCGTGGAAAAGCCAACACCATAATTGGCCTTTCTTACTACCTATGTGCACATCCCGGCGATGAACTGATAGTCAATGAAATTAACCAATTAGCCAACGCACTAATAACTGCCTACCAGCAAAACAAAGATGGCGACTGGCACTGGTTTGAGGATATTTTAACTTACGATAATGCCATTTTACCCCTGGCATTGTTGCACCACTATGAAGTTACCGGCCATGCAGCATCGTACAAAACTGCAATGGAAAGTATTGCATTTTTAAATACATTTTCTTTTCAGAATGGATACTTAAACCCGGTGGGAAATGCCGGATGGCTTAAAAAACATGGTAAAAATCCGGTTTACGATCAACAGGCTATTGAAACTATGGCTATGGTGTTGCTGTATGCCAAAACTTTCGAAATCACTAAAAACGATCAATATCTAAGTTTAATGCACACCAGCTACGAATGGTTTCTGGGTAAAAACAGCCTACACATTCCGTTATATGATTTTGAAACCAACGGTTGTGCGGATGGCCTGCAGTTTAACAGCGTAAACAGAAATCAGGGTGCAGAAAGTACTTTAGCTTATTTCATTTCACATTTGGCTATACTTAAAGCCGCAGAAGCCGAATATGAGACTTTATTATCGCCTTTAGTTGAAGCAGATAAGTGTAGTTAGTCTAATTGTACTAATTAATTTGCGAGTGTTCTACACAGATTACTTCAGCTCACATAGCCCTGCTTCGCAATAACGAATTCTTTTAAGTTTCGAAGCAGGACGGATTGGCTTACCAGAAACCTAATTATTCTCAAGTAAGCGGTTCAGCAATAATTCTAAATTTACAGTAGCAAACGAAGAACTATAATCCGATAATCCGTAAGGAATGATTAATTCGCCATTGCTGATAATGGAACCACAAGAATAGACTACATTGGGTACGTAACCTTCCCGCTCATCGCCATTAGGTATAATTAAAGGCTCTTTTAAATGACCGATTTCTTTCCTCGGATCTTCCAGATCGAGCAGACTTGCACCAATACAATACCGCCGCATAGGCCCCACTCCGTGTGTAACTACAATCCAACCCTTTTCTGTTTCAATTGGCGAGCCGCAATTACCGATTTGAACCAGCTCCCAGTCATAACGAGGTTGTTTTAACAAAATCGGATTTTCCCAAACGTTAATCTTATCCGAAAACATGAGGTAATTATTCCAGCCATCAATGCGGCTCATCATCACAAATTTTCCGTTAATTTTTCGTGGAAACAATCCCAGGTTCTTATTCTGCGCACCATCACCATACAATGGAATAACTTTGAATTCATAAAAATCCTCCGTTTGCACCAGTTTGGGTATAATCAGCGAACCATCAAATGCAGTATAAGTGGCATAGTATAAAACCTTGCCATCGTCTCTTACAAATTTTACAAAGCGGGCATCTTCAATGCCTTTGCGTTCAAATTCCGAGATCGGAAAAATAACACGATCAGAAATATCGGTATCTTTAGAAAAACTGATGGTATGGTAAGTATCTGAAAGCCAAAGTATCTTATCATATTCGATTAAGCGTGCAGGGTTTTCTTTATTGAGGCTTTTAGAATCTTTGATGAGATTGCTTAAACTGGTATATTCAAATCTATCATCCAGTTTAGCCTCAATTTCTTCCAAAACAGACGGATCGATCTGTGCATAAGCAGCCTTTTTTAAAAACAGTTTTTTAGCATAAATGGCATTCTTTACCACTTCAGCCTCATCTACATAATTGCCTACAGGCAAAACCTGAATATTATTATTTTTATCGATTAAAGCCCGGCGGAAAACAATGGAAGATATATGCCCCTCGCCCACAGCCCTAAAACTGATGATTACCCTTTTCTCTCCCTCAACCAAATCGGTTTGATCGGGATCTTCGACTATGCTTGGATTAAAAAAAGCAGCCGATTCAATAGAATATTCGTGTGTAAAGTAAGCGCCAATCAGCAAGCGTGTATATTCGTCAATATGCTCAAACGAGGTACCGAGTGTGGTAAACTGCTTTTTTAGTTTTTTACAATGTCGCGTTAAAACTTTGGTTATGTTTCTATGCCGTTTAGAATATTCCTGCAGTATTGGCGATACCAGAGAAAATACTTTTTCATCAGAAAACAGCAATACTTTTTTAATTACTTCTAATGCACGTTCCTCTCCGTTAAAAAAAAAACGGGCAATAACTCTTTTTGTATCAGGATAAACCTTAACAGGCTTACGTTCAATATATAGTCTCATTATTTATTTATTTGGTGGTAATTAAACAATTGGCCTCCCTTACCTGCAACTTTATATTAACTAAATTTACTACTTAATTGTTTATATTATTTATCAGTTTAATCATAATCTTTACCTTTATCGCAACATCTCTTTATTTAAAACAATCAGGCCATGCACAGTGAAAAAGTAGTTGAAAATAACAAGTCCCAATACGAAGCGCTGCGCTTAGCTAAACTAATGCATTACGAAATTCTGAATACTACAGCCGAATATACTTTCGACAGAATATCCCATTTAGCTGCTGGTATATTTGACGCAGCCGGTGCAGGCATCTGTTTTGAGGGGAACGCATCGCTCTTCCAAAAATCGATAGTTGGTCATCCATTGGTTAATCCTAAATTGCCACTTTGCAATAATGTTAATGTTGTAACCGAAGGAGGCAGCTCCATCATAACCGCTCCGCTCCTAACTCCGGAAGGTTATCTGCTGGGCGTAATTTATGTTTCTACGGTTGAAACGATAGCGCCAACCGAAATACAAACAAAAATGCTCAACCTGCTGGCAGAAATGGTGATGGACAAACTGGAATCGAGAATGGCAATGCGTAATGCGTTCAGGGCTTATGATGATCGCCTGCACGTGCTTATCCATGACCTTAAAAACCCAATGACTACCATTTCCCTGCAATCGGAGTTGATGGGCAGAATACCTGCTATTGATGATAAGGCTGTATTAATTGCCGGTAAAATCAATTCGCAGTCGAAAAAAATGGTCGATAGCCTGAATGAAATTTTAATTCCGGCTAAAAAAGCTGCTACCGGATATAAACCAGAAAAAGCTCAGATTGATTTAAAAGAAGTACTGGAATCCGTAAAACTAAACTTCGATCTGCAGCTAAAAAACAAAGGCCAATCCATTTCGATCAATATTTACGAGCCCCTCTTAATATTTGGAGATGTAAATAAACTTACTGTAATTTTTAGCCAGCTGGTTGATAATGCGATTAAGTTTTCTCCATTGGGAACAGAAATCAAAATAACACATCAAAGCACTGCTACCGAGCTTACCATTGCTATTAATGACAAAGGTGTAGGCTTAACTAATGAAGACCTGGAAAATACTTTTATCAAATTTGCTCCATTGAGTGCCGCACCTACGCAAAAAGAAAGTAGCAACGGTCTTGGCTTAATTACAGCAGGTGCATTTATAGATATGCATAAAGGAAAATTATGGGCAGAAAGTGATGGCAAAGGTTTAGGTGCAACTTTTTATGTGAAACTACCGATTAGGTAAATCTGTTTCTACTAAAAGTTCAAGCTTCATTTCTTCGAGCACAATTCTTTGTGGCTGGCCCGTTCTATGGCACGACCATTTAATTAAGCGGATTAAACCATTTTCAATTTCTATCCCGGTAATATCGCCATCATTGAAACAGCAACAGCCACTGTTAAAGTAATTGGGTTTATATTTCCTAAACCTCGGAGCCTTATCACCTGCCCGGGTTTGCTTAACCAGCTCTGCGTTTAAGGCTGCAATAACTTCCTGGCTATTATCTCTTTTGGCTTGCTGTAACTTAAGATAAATTCTTTCTAAATGTGTTAATGAAGCAAAAACGGGTTGGTGTGTATGCCCCGTAATTAATACTTTATTGGTTTGTGTAGCCACCCAGCTATACATCATAATATTGTGTGCAGTTTTTAGTTGGTTATCGTATGCCGGTGTATTGGGGTTAATTTGAAGATAAGCCTGCAGCGGAGCCCATACTGTACTTACAAACCATTTACTAAACCAGTTTCCATCACTTTGCAAATCGCCCTGATGACCATGTGTAAGAAAAATATCCAATAATTGAGCGCCAATAGGCGTGCGCAATATAGCCCCCTCATAAATGGGTATTTTTTTGCCGTAAATCCTGTTTAAGTTAAAACCTGAAAGCGGGTCGTTGTCCCAATACAAATCGTGATTACCAAATATTTTGGTAAACATCCCCTTATTTATAAAAACCTTTTCCGCCTCGAAAGTCTTTTTATTGTGCCTGATAACTGATTCCATCAAGTTTTTCCAAAGCTCTTCACTATCGCCTAAATTGATATAATGGAAATCGTTTATGGCATAATGTTCAAGTGCTTTAAGATAGTTTATTTCCGCAAGGGTAAAATCGTCAGCGTTATCGCGAGCACCTTTATGCTGGTCGGAAAAGATGATAAACCGGTCTGCTTCGGTAATTTCTAAAACGGGTCCACGCTTGTCGGGTGTTTTAACAATGGTTCTAAATAGTTTGTTTAATGCGCCATGTATACGCCTGCGGTTGGGCCGTGAGCCGTATTTATTAGACATGCGAATAATCCAATTGTTCAATAAACGTTGAAGAAATTTGCGCATCAGCTGTTTTAAATTTATGCCTCCGGTTGAAGATAACAAAATATAAGGCCAATCGTTTAACCAACACGGAAGTATTTTTAAATTCCAAAACCAAAGCATAAGATCAATTGTAAGCCATGGAGACACGGATTAGCACGGAAATATTGTTGATTCTAATCTCAGCGGCAATAAACAGAAATTATTTCCCTATAGCGCAATATTTTTACTAAATTTGTTAGTATTGAAAAGATCAGGAAGCGCAGATTTACCTTTACATTACGGCCAGGTTCCACCCTGGTTGGCACAACGTATGGCCAAACTGGGTCTTGCGATAACTGAAGCTATTTTAGCTGAGTATGGCAAAGCAGAAGTAATACGGCGATTAAGCAGTCCGTTTTGGTTTCAGAGTTTAGGTGCAGTAATGGGCATGGACTGGCATTCATCGGGTATTACTACTTCCGTAATGGGTGCCTTGAAAAAAGCCATTAATCCACTTTCAAAAGAACTGGGCATTTACATTTGTGGTGGTAAAGGGAAGTTAAGCCGTGAAACTCCAAACGAACTTTTGCGCGTTGCAGAAAAAACCGGATTGGATGGGCAAATGCTCGTGAGATCGAGCAAGCTTAGTGCAAAAGTTGATAATACGGCTATTCAGGATGGTTTTCAGCTTTACCTCCATAACTTTATTTTAAGCAGTGATGGCGATTGGGCCGTAGTGCAACAAGGGATGAGCAATTTCAGCGGCACAGCCAGACGCTACCATTGGCACTCTGAAAACTTAAAATCCTTTGTAGAAGAACCGCATACAGGGATTTGTGGAATTAACCAGGGCCAAATATTAAATTTAACCGCCTCTGCAGCCAATCCTACCCGAGAAGCCATAATGGGACTGACTACCGAAACACCTACCCGAATGATCGCCGAAATACAAAAACTGGTATTACCTAGGCACCATGAGGTGAAAGCAAAAGATATAAACCTAAAAAGATTGGGTAGTATTTTGTGGCTGACACAAGAGAAAAGACCAAGTGATTTTGAAGAGCTGCTCTTACTCGAAGGCATAGGACCCCGCACACTACAATCTATGGCGCTGGTGAGTGAGGTAATTCATGGAACGCCATCACGTTTTACCGATCCTGCCAGGTTTTCTTTTGCACATGGAGGTAAAGATGGTCACCCTTTTCCAGTTCCGGTAAATGTGTACGATGAAACCATAGACTTTTTACGCCAGACAGTTGAGAAGGCTAAAATTGGCAATACCGACAAACAAGAAGCCATAAAATCGCTGCATCGTATTGCCGGTAATGCAGAAAAAGACTTTGTGCCCAACATGGAATTTGAGAAGGTGATTGAGCAGGAAAGAAAAAACAGCTGGAAATACGGTGGAAGAACAGTGTTTGGTAAAGAGAAACAACCGAAGGATGAGCAGCTGAAGTTGTTTTAGATTTGTGTTATGATTGCACTAGAATATAGCCACGGATACCCAAACTACACGGAGAGTTTTTTCTACAAGCGAAAGGTCGGTGTCCCCACCGACCTCTTTATTTAGCACTCGTTGTCCATTATTTGTTTCGGTCGGTGCGGACACCAACCGATAGAATAAGACTCCGTGTCAATCCGTGCATCCGTGGCAATAAATAGATGCAGCTTAAAATATTTTTTATAGCATCTGCTTCAATTGGTGAGGACACTAACCGATAGGATAAATCTCACCATCCATAGTCATCTTTAAACAAAAAAAGCCGTGGTTTGCACCACGACCTTAAAAATATAAATTTTAAAACCTACTAAGCATAAGCAATTGCATCTCTCGAGGCCAGTTTAGTTGTTCCCATTAAGTATTCATCTACTTTACGGGCAGCTTCCCTACCTTCTGAAATGGCCCAAACTACCAACGATTGTCCGCGGCGAACATCGCCCGCTGCGAAAATCTTAGCAATATTGGTTTGATAAGTGTGTTCAGAAGCTTTTACGTTTCCTCGGTTATCTAGCTCTACACCTAATTTTTCAATTAATCCCTCTTTTTGTGGATACAAGAAACCCATTGCAAGAAGTACCAATTCGCAAGGCAACTCTTTTTCCGATCCCGGAACTTCCTTAAAAGTAACCGGACGACCATTTGCATCAATCTCCCACTCTACATCTACCACTTTTAATGCCTTAAGGTTTCCGTTTTCATCAGCAATAAAGTTCTTGGTATTTACAGACCATGCCCTTTGTGCACCTTCCTCGTGCGAAGAAGTGTTTTTCAATAGCATCGGATAAGTTGGCCAAGGCATATTTTCGCTACGCGCTTGTGGCGGCATTGGCATAATTTCGAACTGCGTTACCGATTTAGCACCATGACGATTTGAGGTTCCGATACAATCTGAACCTGTATCACCACCACCAATTACGATTACATTTTTACCTGTAGCCATAATATCTTCGGTTTCAACCTTGCGGTTAGCCACACGTTTATTTTGTTGTTTTAGGAAGTCCATCGCAAAATGAACACCTTTAGCCGAACGACCATCAATTGGCAAATCGCGTGGAATAGTAGAACCACCAGCCAATACAATGGCACTAAAATCTCTCAATAAGGTACCAATCTCTACGTTCTCACCTACATTGGCGTTACATTTAAAGATGATGCCTTCTTCTTTCATTAAATCGATACGGCGATCGATTACATTTTTCTGAAGCTTAAAATCAGGAATACCATATCTCAATAAACCACCTGGTGCATCGTCGCGTTCGAAAACGGTAACTTCATGTCCAACCTTATTTAACTGAGCAGCAGCAGCTAATCCTGCCGGACCTGAACCAATAACTGCAACCTTTTTACCGGTTCTGATTAATGGTGCCTTTGCTTTGATAAATCCTTTTTCAAAAGCAATTTCGATAATATGCTTTTCAATTTCCTCGATAGAAACCGGCGGACGGTTAATACCCAGTACGCAAGCCGACTCGCAAGGCGCCGGACAAATCCTGCCTGTAAACTCAGGGAAATTGTTGGTACTTAATAAAATGTTGGCAGCCTGCTCCCATTTGCCCTGATAAACTGCATCGTTAAATTCAGGTATTACGTTACCTAGTGGGCAACCCGATTGGCAAAAAGGTACGCCGCAATCCATACAGCGCGCAGCCTGATTATTTAATTCTTTTGCGGGCAATTCGTTTAAAAATTCCCCATAGTGTTTTACACGCGTTGCAGCCTCTTCTCTGGTGGGCGCAACTCTATCGTATTCTTGAAATCCTGTTACTTTTCCCATGGCTTAGTGTGTTTTTACTTGTTGGTTACGTTTTGCTAAAACTGCTTTGTATTCTTTAGGGAATACTTTTACAAAGTGAGCTGATTGTGTTTTCCAATCACTTAAGATAAACTCAGCTACCTTACTGTCTGTTAATCTGATATGCGATTTAAGCAAAGCCAAAATACGCTCTTCATCTTCAGCCTGCAACGGATCTAAATCAACCATTTCCTTGTTGCATTTGCGTGCAAAAGTTCCGTTTGCATCGTAAACCCAAGCTACACCACCACTCATACCTGCAGCAAAGTTACTTCCTGTATCACCAAGAATTAACACCTCACCACCGGTCATGTACTCACAACCGTGATCGCCAACTCCTTCTACAACTGCTGTTGCACCAGAGTTACGTACGGCAAAACGTTCACCAGCTTTACCACGTGCAAATAACTCGCCCGAAGTAGCACCATACAATGCCACGTTACCGATAATAATATTTTGCTCAGGTATAAAAGTTGAATTTGCAAAAGGATAAACTGCTAATCTTGCACCCGATAATCCTTTACCCACGTAATCGTTCGCCTCACCTTCCAGTGATAAAGTAACCCCACGGGTATTGAATGCGCCAAAACTTTGTCCGGCCGAACCAACAAATTTAAAGTTGATGGTATCAGGCGGCAAACCTGCACTTAAATGTACTTTAGAGATTTCGTTAGATAACATAGTACCTAATGATCGATCGGTATTTTTAACTTCGAAACTTGCAAAAACAGGTTCGTTGTTTTCAATAGCAGATTGTGCCGCTGCAATTAGTTTATGATCTAAAACGTGATCTAGACCATGATCCTGTGCTTCGGTGTTAAATAAAGGCAGGCCGTTATCTTCAGCTTTGTATAAAATAGCCGATAAATCAAGGTGTTTTAATTTCCAGTCGATTGCAGGCAACTCGCGTGCTTTTAAAACATCAGCCTGACCAATCATTTCGTGAATGGTTCTGAAACCTAATTCAGCCATAATTTCGCGTAACTCTTCTGCAAGGAAATAAAACAAGTTTACTACGTGATCGGCATCACCGGTAAATAATTTTCTCAATTCCGGATCTTGTGTTGCCACACCAACCGGACAAGTATTCAGGTGGCATTTACGCATCATGATACAGCCCGAAGTAACCAATGCAGCAGTAGCCACCCCCCATTCTTCAGCACCCAATAATGCTGCAATAGCAATATCCCTACCTGTTTTTAACTGACCATCAGTTTGTAAAACGATTCGGTTACGTAATTTGTTTTTAACCAATGTTTGGTGTGCTTCTGCCAAACCAAGCTCCCAAGGTAAGCCAGCATGCTGAATAGAAGTTAACGGCGAAGCACCGGTACCACCATCAAAACCCGATACCAGAATTACATCGGCATGTGCTTTAGCAACACCGGCTGCAATAGTACCTACACCTGCTTTAGATACCAGTTTAACGTTGATCCTTGCAGCGCGGTTGGCATTTTTAAGGTCGTAAATTAACTGGGCCAAATCCTCAATCGAATAAATATCGTGGTGCGGAGGAGGCGAAATTAAACCTACACCTGGTGTTGAGTGACGAACTTTCGCAATCCAGTCATCCACCTTGTGACCAGGTAACTGACCACCTTCACCAGGTTTTGCACCCTGAGCCATTTTAATCTGCAACTCATCGGCATTGGTTAAGTAGTAACTGGTTACCCCAAAACGGGCAGAAGCTACCTGTTTAATGGCCGAACGCATACTATCGCCATTTGGCAATTTAGTATAACGCATTTCGTCTTCACCACCCTCACCGGTATTGCTCTTTCCGCCAATGCGGTTCATAGCAATAGCTAAAGTAGAGTGAGCCTCGTGAGAGATAGAACCGAACGACATTGCTCCCGTTGCAAATCTTTTTAAGATCTCGGTAGTAGATTCTACCTCATTTAACGGAACCGCCGGACGGGTATAATTAAATTCGAACAAACCTCTGATGGTATAAGCCTGTTGAGTTTGCTCATTTACCAGTTTAGAGTATTGTTTGAAAATGTTAAAATCGTTTTTACGCGTCGCATTTTGCAACAAGTGGATGGTTTGCGGATTAAATAAATGCGCTTCACCTCTGCGACGATATTTATAGGTACCACCAGCAGGCAATAAGTTTTCGGTCTGCGTTGCCGGACCAAAACTGCGGTGGTGCTTAATTAATGTTTCTTTTGCAATTTCATCTAAACCTAAACCACCAATACGCGAAACAGCACCAGTGAAATAAGTATTAACCACTTGTTTGTTTAAACCTAAAATTTCAAAAATCTGTGCACCTTGATATGACTGCAAGGTAGAGATACCCATTTTAGAGAAGATTTTTAACAAGCCGCTGTTTACTGCGTAGATATAGTTTTTAGTTAATTCTTCTGTAGATAAACCAGATTCTTCCTGAAAACCACCAATGGTTTCTAGTGCCAGATAAGGGTTAATTGCTGTAACACCAAAACCTAATAACGTAGCAAAATGGTGTACTTCCCAGATATCACCAGCCTCGATAACAATACCAACAGCGCCACGATAACCTTTACGTATTAAGTGGTGGTGTACTGCCGAAACTGCCAATAATGAAGGCATTGCAGCATGTTCAGAATCGATAGCCCTATCACTTAACACAATTACCTGGAAACCATCTTCAACCGCATCAACCGCATAACGGCACAAACGATCTAAAGCTTTCGCCATTGCACCCGGCTTACCATCGGCCCTGAAATAGGTTTGTAAAGTTTTAGCCTGGAAAACACCGGTATCGATACTTCTCAGTTTTTCTAACTCCTGGTTGGTTAAAATTGGATGCTTAATTGCAACACAGTGTGCTTGTCTAGGATTTTCATCTAACAAGTTACCGTTGCTACCCATAAAACTAGCCAAACTCATTACCACTTTCTCCCGAATCGGATCAATAGGCGGATTGGTAACCTGAGCAAAAAGCTGTTTAAAATATGAAGATAAATGTTGCGGACGTTGTGATAAAATAGCAAGTGGCGTATCGGTACCCATCGAACCAATAGGCTCTTTACCTTCAAGTGCCATTGGCTTAAGCAAAAGATCTACATCTTCCCTGCTGTAGCCAAAAACCTGCTGATATTTAAAAATAGATTCGGTCGATAAACCGGTAAACATTAAGCGCGGCTCAGGCAACTCCTCTAAACGAATCTGATATTGGTTAATCCAATCCGCATAAGGACTTCCGCCACAAACCTGTGTTTTAATTTCTTCATCGCTAATGATCCTGCCTTGCTCCATATCCACAACGAACATTTTACCTGGCGTTAAACGACCCTTTTCGATAATTGTACTTTGATCAATCGCTAATGCACCAGCTTCAGATCCCATGATAACGCGATCATCGGAAGTAATAGCATAACGCGAAGGGCGTAAACCATTACGATCTAATGTGGCACCAATTAATTTACCATCGGTAAAAGCAATTGCAGCCGGTCCGTCCCATGGCTCCATTAAAGTAGCGTGGAATTCGTAGAAGGCTTTTTTAACCGGGTCCATATCATCGTTACCATCCCATGCTTCAGGCACTAACATCATTAAAACATGAGGCAACGTTCTTCCGGCGTGGAATAACAATTCGATTACGTTATCCAAACAGCCAGAATCGGAGTTGGTTTCGTCGATAACAGGTAAAAGCATATCCAGCTCTTCAGGCGTAAAATGCGAAGAAGCTAATGATTTAACACCTGCCCTGAACCAGTTTAAATTTCCCTGTAAGGTATTAATCTCCCCGTTATGTGCAATAAAGCGGAAAGGCTGTGCAAGTCTCCACGACGGGAATGTATTGGTTGCGAAACGTGAGTGAACCAAACCTAAGGCCGAAACCACACGTTTATCGCTTAAATCGCTAAAATAAGTACGAACCTGCAAAGAAGTTAACTGACCTTTATATATAATAGTTTGCGCAGATAGCGAAACGATATAAAAATCTTTACCGCCATGTACGGTATTAACAATCAGTTTAATCAGGTAATTCTTAAAAATATAAAGCTTACGCTCAAAATCTGCTCCTGATGCTACGGCATACGGACGGGCAATAAATACCTGTTCAATTTCCGGCTCAACAGAAAGCGCCATACTACCTATATCTGTTGTATCTACATCAACTTTTCTGAAACCTAAAATCTCCAGACCAAGTTTTTCTGCAGCACGGTAAATCAGCTCTCTACACTCTTCTCTTGATCGGATATCTTTTGGCATAAACAGCATACCTACACCATAATTATTGGTTTCCGGTAAGCTGAAGCCAGCTTTTAAACATTCATCATAAAAAAATTCGTGAGGAATCTGAATCATAATCCCAGCGCCGTCGCCAGTATTCGGTTCTGCTCCACTTGCCCCTCTATGGTCTAGATTCTCTAAAATAGTAAGTGCATCGGAGATGATTTGATGCGATTTTCGCCCTTTCACATGCGCAACGAACCCAATACCGCAGGCATCGTGTTCAAATTGCGCATCGTACAATCCACTGTTTGGTTCCATTCTTTGCTCGTTAGTTGTTAGTGTATAGGAAACACTAAGATATAAAAAATTTCTGGTAAATTACAGAGTTGACATATTTTTTTGAAAAATTTTATCCCTTATTCAATTAAAAGCAGTTAAAATAGAAAATTTATAATTAAACAGCTATATAATTACAATTAACATAATGATAATATTGTACAATAATTTCACTTTTTCTGGTAAAATCAAGCCTAAATCGATTTAACTATTAATTCATATATGAATTAAATACTCGAATATAAATAATTCATGAATGCATCAATTATTTTTGGTTTTATATAGCCTATTTAAAAGTACACAATTAAATTTTATTAATTTACTAATCAGTCAGATAGCAACAATCTATAAAAAATTCAAGAAATGGGTTTTGCAAAACAACTTCTTTTTCTACCTTTGTGGCCGGGCAAGTCTTTTACGACCAGCTCCCTTTGAACTCCCCCAGGATGGGAACATAGCAAGGGTAGAAGGTTGTAGCGGTGCGATAGAAGGTGCTTGCCCTTTTTTTTACCCCCTAACCCCCTGAAGGGGGGATATTAAATTCTTCAGGGATTCTAACAGCAGAACCTAATAATCACTTTAAGAATTTATAAGCATGAAATTTTTTATTGACACAGCAAATCTTGATCAAATCAAAGAAGCGCAAGATCTTGGCATTTTAGATGGTGTAACTACCAACCCTAGCTTAATGGCTAAAGAAGGTATTACTGGCGATGAAAATGTAATTAACCACTACAAAGCCATCTGCGATATCGTTGATGACAACGTAAGTGCTGAAGTTATTTCGACCACTTTCGAAGAAATCATCAAAGAAGGTGAAGCATTAGCTGCTTTAAACCCTAAAATTGTGGTTAAAGTGCCAATGATTAAAGATGGTGTTAAAGCCATTAAATATTTTTCTTCAAAAGGAATCAAAACCAACTGTACTTTAATTTTCTCTGCCGGACAGGCTTTATTGGCTGCTAAAGCAGGAGCAACTTATGTTTCTCCATTTTTAGGTCGTTTGGATGATATTTCGAGCGATGGCTTGGTTTTAATCGAAGATATCAGAACTATTTTTGATAACTACGGTTACGAAACACAAATCTTAGCAGCATCAATCCGCGGACCATTACACATTGTAAACTGCGCTAAATTAGGTGCTGATGTAATTACAGCTCCTTTAGCCGCTATTGTAGGTTTATTAAAACACCCTTTAACTGATAGCGGCTTAGCTACTTTCTTAGCAGACCACGCTAAGGCAGCCAGCAAATAGTCTGGAGAATTAAGCTTGGAGTTTTGAGTTCCAAGCGCATAAAAAAAGTCCTAAGTTAAAACAACTTAGGACTTTTTTATGGACTACATTTTAAAAGAATAGCCCGTACATTTAAGGAATTATCAAATGTTCTATTTTGGTTTAGACAATTGGCGACTCCAAACTCCCAACTTAGAACTCTAAACTAAACCAAAGACTCACGACTAAGAACCTCTTTAACCGTCTCGTAACTGATCTGCTCATCTGGCTCAATCAGAATCCCCTTCACTCCTGCTCCGTTGGCCGCTTCCACGTCGCGCGGTTTATCGCCAATCATTACCGATTGCTTTGGGTCAATATCGTACATATCGATAGCGTCCAGAATCATTCCTGAAGCCGGCTTTCTGCACTTACATTCACCACCAACAGTTGGATGATGCGGGCAATAGTAAAAACCAGCTATATCGGCACCTTTCGCTACAAAAGCATTGCGCAGCATCTGGTGCATAATGGCCAGCTCCTGCTCACTGTAACGCTTTAAGGCAATGCCACCCTGGTTGGTAATTACAATTAACAAGTAACCCTCGTCAAAAAAACGCTTTAAAACGGGAATCTGATAATCAAGGATTTTAAAATCTTCAATACGGGTAATATAATCGTATATTTCGTGATTGAGTACGCCATCACGGTCGAGAAAAATAGCTTTATTCATTATTGAGATATGAGTATTGTGATTTGAGGTACAAGATTCGGACCTCGTTTATAATTCGCCAAAATAACTGAAAATTAATGGCAAAAGAAAGCCCAATCTTTTCAGACCGGGCTTGACTCATAAAATTTATTTGGTTTGGGTTATTTTATATTTAATCCGGCTTTATGTCCTTTAATAGCAAAATAAAGAATGTAAAGGTAACAAGGCAATACCGTTAAAAGGTAAGCCAGCTGGAAATGAACATGTAATTTTTCGTTTAAGAAAGCATATAATAATGGCATTAAAGCGCCGCCTGCAATACCCATAATCATAATTGCCGAACCTATTTTGGTAAATTTACCCAGATGGCTAATACCCAGCGGGAAAATTGCCGGCCACATTAACGAGTTTGCCAAACCTAGTAGGGCCACAAAGATAACGGCAAACCAGGTAGAAATAGCGAAAGATAAAACGGTAAACACGATACCTAAAATGGCGCAAATTCTAAGTGCTTTTTGCTGAGAGATGTATTTCGGAATGGCTATGATCCCCACAATATAACCTATTAACATACTGAAAAGCGTAATCGAAGTTAATTTCCCGCTAATTTCAGGGCTAATACCTAACTCACGACCATAAATCCCGATGATATCTCCAGCCATAACCTCTGCCCCTACATATACAAAAATACATAGCGAGCCTAAAAACAAGTGTGGAAACTGGAAGATGCTTTTATGTTTTACCACTTCACCTTTGGTTTCGTCAACCACATCTTCTTCAACTTCTACTTCTGGTAAATCGGTAAATTTAATTACTACAGCAAACAGACAAAACACAATGGCCAATACAATATAAGGCATGTTAACGCGACCTAAAACCTCGTTTAACAATTGTTCGTGCGCAATGCCGGTTGCTGCTTTAATTTGCTTTTCAACCTCCGATGCATTTTTTAGAAACAAGCTACCCATAACCAAAGGCACAATCATACCTGCAAATTTGTTGCAGATACCTGCCATACTGATACGCTTTGCAGCACTCTCGATTGGACCAATAATTGTTAAATATGGATTTGAAGCTGTTTGAAGCAAAGCCAAAGCTGCACCCTGAACAAAAATACCAGTTAAGAAAAGACCGAAAGTACGGGTTTGTGCTGCTGGTATGAAGATTAGAGAACCTAAGCCTAAAATAACCAGCCCTAAAACAATTCCATTTTTAAAACCTACTTTTTTCAGTATCCACGATGATGGTAGAGCCAAAAAGAAGTAAGCCATATACGAGGCAAAGGTTACAAAGAATGCCTGTAAATTTGATAAGCCAAAAGATAACTTAAAGAAAGGAATTAAGGTTCCGTTCGCCCAGGTTACAAAGCCAAAAATAAAGAATAAGGCACATATAATAACGAGCGGTTTTGGTCCCTGCGTTTGGCCTGGTTTTGTTGTTTGTTGCATAAATATTCGGTTCGGTTTAATTTGATTGCGCCAAACTAAACAAATATTTCAATAATTTACACAACAAACGTTTGCGTGATTTTAAATTTAACAAGCTCCAGCTTAATTGGAACTAACGCACCTGAAACCGGTATGCTCTAAGCCAGTATCGGCAGAAGTTTTCATTCTCGAAGTTACCCGATAACCTTTGCAATAAGAAGCATTACACATAAACGAGCCTCCTCTAACCACACGCTTAGGTACTGTTGGCTCCATTGGGTCGTAACTATCTGCCGGGCCTTGTGGGTTACTGGCAATTCCCGAAAGTTTAGCATAATAATCAGGACGGTACCAATCGTTACACCACTCCCATACATTACCTGCCATATCGTAAAGGCCGTAGCCATTGGCTTTAAACAATTTTACCGCTGCCAGGCCATTGTAGCCATCCCAATCGGTATTTTTTACAGGAAAACTTCCTTGCCAGGTATTGGCTTTGGGTTTCCCCTTTTCAATATCTTCGTTACCCCAGGGGTATTTCTCGTTTTTTAAGCCGCCACGTGCTGCAAATTCCCACTCGGCCTCTGTGGGTAAGCGTTTGCCCGACCACTTGCAATAAGCCATGGCATCATCCCATGAAATATGTACTACCGGATAATTTTCCCTGCCTTTAATGCTGCTCTTTGGCCCGTGCGGATGTTTCCAATCGGCACCTTTAATCCAGGCCCACCATTGCGAGGCATCGTTTAAACTGATAACGCTTTTAGGTTGATAAAAAACCAGCGATGCGGCTACGAAAACACTATCGGGTGGCTTGGGTGTACCCGGAGGCAGCTGTTTTTTCATTTCTTCCCAATCGGGTTTACGCTCTGCAGTGGTTACATAACCGGTAGCATATACAAATTTCTGGAAACTGGCATTGGTAACTTCGGTAACATCCATCCAAAAAGAAGACAGCTTAACCTGGTGTTGTGGATATTCGTCTTCCCTGCCCTCTTTATCTCCGGCGCCCATGGCAAACTCGCCTGCGGGAATTAACACCATACCTTCATGACTCAGTGCCTTACTGGCAAAACTCGAAGTATCTTTTACTCCACCAAAACGGCTGGGCATATTTTTTTCGCACGAAACCAGCGAATCTTGTTTGTGTTTGGCCTGTGCCGCTTCATCAGATGATTTAGACTGGCAGGAAAATAAGCAAAGCGAAGGTAGAAAAAAGAGTAAACGGAAAGATTTGTGCATGATGGATGTTAAATATTGAGCGATAAAAATATCAATTATGTTTAAAAAAGAGAAGGCAAATAATTAATTCACCTATAAATCAATACAGTTAGCAGTTTTGATAATTTTTTATTTGCAGGAAATAGGTTAGAACCCTATATTTGCACCACTTTAAAGGAAACGGATAACGTTTTAAGCAAAGTAGATTCCGTAGCTCAGCTGGTAGAGCATTACACTTTTAATGTAGTGGTCCTGGGTTCGAATCCCAGCGGGATCACACCAAAGACTATCAAAATGTACAAAACCCTGCAATCGCATGATTAGCAGGGTTTTTGTTTTTGGGGAATTGCCAAAAATCGCACGAATTCACAAAACTTTGGTGAGTGATTCGGTGAGTAAGGCAAAACGGTTAAAATTGACTCACCGAATGGCGTATGATCATTTAATGTACAGGTTGTTATAAACTGAACATCTTGTGTAGATTTAGTTGCAAAGCTATTTTTGTTTCACCTTTAATCGTTAGATTATGAAGACCAATTTTAGCCTGCTTTTCTATCTGAAAAAGCAAAAGAACTATGTAAGTGGAAATGTACCGATCTACATGAGGATTACCATAGAGGGAAATCGTGCAGAGATTGCCACCAATCGGGATTGCGACCCTAAACGATGGAACGCTAAGGGCAGCCGGGCCATAGGCTCCAAAGAAGAGATCAAGGTGTTGAACACCCATCTTGACCAATTGCAGAATGCAATGTATTATGCCCATCAAAGTGTTTTCGATGAGGGGGTGCCGATTACTGCCGATGCAATTAAATCCAGTTACCTTGGTACACTCACCAATTCCCATACCCTATTAGAAGCGATTGCCGATCATAATTTAAAAATGGAGCAGCTTGTGGGTAAAGATTACGTCCGTGGCACATTGAACCGTTATAAAGTTTTGGAAAGACACCTGAAGGTTTTTATTCCTTTGAAATATGGTGCAGCCGATATGGACATTAGGACCATCGACCAGGCATTTCTGAATGGATTTGACCATTATCTAAGGTCTGATAAGAACTGTGCGAACAATTATGTGGTAAAGAACATTAAGAACCTCGGGAAAATTCTTCGTATCTGTATGGAAAATGAATGGATAGACAAATCCCCATTTACCGCTTATAAAGGCAAAACTAAGAACCTCGACCGTTTTTATCTGAACAAAGAGGAATTGGCTCATATCGCGGGCAAAGAGTTTTTATCGGAGAGATTGAAGCAGGTAAGAGACGTTTTTATTTTCTGTTGTTTTACTGGTTTGGCTTATGTCGATGTCCTCAAATTGAAACAGGAGAATATCAGAAAGGGAATTGATGGCGACCGATGGATCTTCACCAATCGGCAGAAAACCAAAACAAGGTCATCGGTTCCGCTACTGTCAACAGCTGTTGAGATTGTCGATAGATATTCCACCAACAAAGTTTGCCATAATAAAGGCTTGCTTCTTCCTGTTCCCAGCAACCAAAAGATGAACGAATACCTGAAGGAGATTGCCGACCTCTGCGGAATTGAGAAAAAACTCACCTCGCATATTGCCCGCCATACCTTTGCCACTACCGTTACGCTATTGAATGGTGTACCCATAGAAAGCGTATCGAAGATGCTTGGACATACTGACATCAGGACTACCCAGCATTACGCTAAAATTTTGGATATCAAGGTAAGCGAAGACATGGCATTGCTAAAGAAAAAGTTAGCTATGATATAAATCAATAAATTTAATAACAACAATCAAATGACAAATATTTAAAAATATTAGGCATTAGTTCATGTTTTAGTTAGATTTGTAGGATGTTAAAGGAATTGAACAAAAGAGTAATCGTTGTGCACTGGAAAAGATTTGCCAGTACTGATATCGATGTGTTTTCAAGTCTGAAAGGATTTTGCGACAGCTACCCAACCTATAACTATCATACATTGAACAACTATCTTTCGAAAAAGAAGATTCCGTTCGAAAACGATGAAATCAAAATTGAAAGACAGCCACTGATACAAAAGGTCAGAAGACCAGACCTTCCAAAGGTACTGTTCTGGGACTTTGATTTCGATAAACTGGACTGGAACAGGAGTTACAAAACCGTTATCGAACGGGTGTTTGATAAAGGTAGTCCTAGGGATTGGGAGGAAATGATCAGATTTTATGGGCGAGAAAATGTAGTGAAAACGCTTAAAGAAGACATCACATACCTTTCTGACATGACCATGGAAGCCGTTTGCAAATATTTTCAGTTGAGCAAAGAAAAACTCAGATGTTACACAAAGAAACAGTTACACAAGGGACACTGGATCTAATCCAGGCACTGATGCAAGACCATCAGCTCAACTCCTTTTACCTTGTTGGAGGTACCGCACTATCTTTGAGGATTGGACACAGGGAATCCATAGATATCGACCTTTTCAGCTCATCGGACTTTGATGGTGATAGACTCGCCGTACATTTAAGGAACACCTATGGCGCAGATGTAAAACGCCACAAGGGCAACTATGTAAGTGGTAGTATTGGCGAAGTTGATTTTGATTTTATCTCACACAAGTATCCATCTATCAGGCCAATAGAAACCATTGAAGGCATAAGGATGATGTCCAACCAGGATATATCGGCCATGAAGATCAATGCAATAGTAAATAGCGGACAACGGATTAAGGATTTTATCGATATGCATTACCTGTTAAAAGAAATGCCATTGAACGAAATATTGGATTACTACTGCCAGAAATACCCAAATGTCGATCCTAACACCGCTAAGTCATCCCTGATGTACCATAAGGATATCGACTTTAATGTTCCCGTAAAATTAATGGACACAAAGCTAAAATGGCAGGATGTGCAGAAAAGCATCATAAAGGCAGTACGTGAATACACCAGTCTATTAGAAAACAGGGAATTGTATCGTAAGCTTCAGGAAGCAAAAAATAGCCAGAAAAATGACCGTGGCAGAGGGATGAGTCGCTAGACTTACACAAATAACAGGGATAGGTTATCACGAAATGTGATAACCTATCTTAAGGTAACAAATAAGCACCTTAAGATAGGAAGGCATTTTAATTTTCTCCTGATTTGTTCAGAGAAAAATGAGTTGGATATTAAACCCATCCTCGATATTATTATAAAAAAACTACTGTATTTCCAAAAGCTGTAATAACCCAAAATCCTCAACCCTCAACTCCATATTCTGGTTCCTGCAATTTTTGAGGTATAATTTTAATTAGGTTCCGAATTCTTAGTGGCCCACCTTCAAGTTTTGATTCTCTCTTTGAGATCCATTCTTCTAATTCAGTCAATGAGATCGGTGTCAACATGCTAAAAGTCGTAAACTGTTATTTCAATATTTTTCTCGAACTTAGAAATATACCTAGATTTTTAATTTACATGAATAATATTTCAAGAGTTAGGGATTTTCCTTATTCATTAGTTCGAGATGCGCAAGCTTATATCTTGAACAGTTCGGCTTTTCTATTAATCTATTTCAATATCTGTTTTTGAGGGAAATTCATCCAAAACAACAGATTCATTCCCATAAAATCTCCTTAAATCAGAATAGTGTTTGTTGATTACTCTTCGTTTACTCATTAATATTCTTAAGGAATCAAGCAAACTCGTATCATCAAACAGCATCTTTTTTGAATATTTATGCGTCACGTGTTGCTCTACTCCTTCTTTAAACAATAAAGGAAAACCCGTATCAGACCTAATGACAAGCTATAGCAGGACGAGATAATGCTTCGTAACAAATCAGATCTTCGGGCATTTTGGGCAAATCATATAGATTGCACAACTCATTGAAAGCCATTTCAGCTTGCTGGAAAGTTGATTCTTCAATTGATTGTATTTTAACGAGTAGGTCGTTCAGTTTTTGATCATTTTTAACCCATTGCTCAAAAGTAGGTATCATGTGATATTGTTTGAAATACGTGTTGCTCGTATGAGTTATTTATATCGGTTTTTTCGCTCATTATGTAGCCATTCGATCGAATTTAAATTACTTGGTGCAAATTCAATTCCTGTAAATCCATGCTGTTCAATAGTTTTTTTAAAGTTTTCAGAAGCATAGTATCCTACACCCCCGTCAACATTACCCAATGCAAACACATCTTCAACAGTACCTTCCTTGATGTAAACATGATCTATTGTTGTTTTCCAACTGTCTTCACCTTGAAGGGTTAAATACTTGTGGAATTCATTTAAGGTTGATAGTGCCGCTGGTTCCAGATAAGTACCGCCTTCAGGTTTGCGTTTTCTGGAAACAACATCAGATCTTGAAAAATCTACGTTTTCGAACATAGAAATGATTGGACTCACTATCCAGTATTCAATTGTTGTATCTTTACTTAAGACGTGGCATTTAAAATATTGAAAAAGTCCACTGTCAAACCTTTCGAAAACCCCTTTCAGTGCTTTACTTATAAGCAATTTTCTTGTGAATCCTGCAGGTACAGCACTTATTAGATCTGTTAATTTGGATCTTTTGTGTAAAGTTCCGACAGGAGTAATAGGTTCAAAGCTAACTTTTTGAAATTCAATATTATCAATGAATGCTGGATTGGTATCCCAGCCTTCAGGAAGCTTTGCATCATGAATTTGGCTGGATTGTCCAATAATTTTCAAATCTAAGCTGTGTTTAATTCTATAATACATCAAAAAAGTAATTGATTAAGGGGAACGTTGGGGTAACTATTAATAGCATTGCGAATATCGCTTATTATATTTAAAATTTCATCATAAGTCTGCTCTGGTGATAAATTACTTGAAATTTGATCGAGTCTAAGCTGCACTAAATCATCGTAATGCGAATGACTCCCACTGTGTGGGCATTTCGGTAAAAGTGTACGTGCGTTTCGCATTTATGCTGACACCTTATTTCGCTCCAAACTGAACGCCTGTTTCGCTCCAAGCTGTACGCCCTGATCCCATGGTCAGGAATTCTTCAGCCAGCAGTTCCAATAATATTTCTAAGTTCAAGCCAAATTAAAGCCCCAGAGGTAAAATCGTACCTGGTGTGATCCTGCGCCATCAGAATGGTTTTAAATGCTTTAGAGCGCCTTTTTGACGGATTTTCCGGGTTCATCCGGAGGATTATGGAATGAAGATCTAAAGAAAAGCTTGAATTTTAAAGGCCGAACCGAAAGATAAGGAGCACCTGGAGGAAGAAGTAAATTTGCAGCCGCGCCGCTATGCGTTCAGAGGGAAAGGAATGACTTAGCAAAAAATCCGGCAGCCGAATTCGCGTACAGTTTGGAGCGAAACGGACTGTACAGTTTTAGTGAAATACGCATCTTGGGATACTTGTCTGTCTGACATACTTTAAATATTTGTTAGTTTCTTGAATTTCTTGTGGTCTGGGTAAATTTCGGCTTACTCCGTTATACCAGACATAAATATTCTCCAATCCAGCCGAAAGTGGTTGTATTGATGCGATACATTAGCCGCCTTAGCCTTACTAATATAATAAATTATAAATAATCAAAAGGACTTTTATTTGTTATATGTTATTGGTAATCAAATGCCTGTAAACTTTTAGTCTTTTGTTATCAATGCATAAATGCTGATCAAACTATTCAAAAACTTATAGCATTAGTCTTAATTATATTACTAATTGCTCTTCATGATCAGGTAATTATTGAAAAAACCTTATTCCGTTATATTTTATTGGAAATGCTGAAGGCCCCTCTTTCATAATCACCTATAAAACATACCTAAATAATCCTATTTCTCTTAATGCAACATTTGCAGAATATAAAGCCATTTTGATAAATTTCAATATCAAGGCAGACCGCGACTCAGAGCATATCCAGATATTATTAGTTGAGAAAGGAAAGCGATGAACCACAGATGTCTAAATTTAAATCAAAATATAAGACAAAAAGGTGAGTGATTCGGTGAGTCATTTCAATAACCCTCCCAGATAGTCGTTAAACGCTGAAAACTGAACGAAGTTCACACCCCAGCGGGATCACAGAAAATAGTATCAAAACTACGTAAAAGCTTGAAAATCAAATGATTGAAAGCTTTTTTTTTATTTTAGTGGAAAAACTAAATTACTCACCGATTCGGATCAAGCGGGATCAAGCGGAAAAGTTGGGGGTAATGGAATAATTTATTTCTTTTGTAGTTTTAATACCAACATCTATTTCCTTGACAGCAGCCGAACAAACCCTTATTAGTTTTTTATTGCCAGAAGGCATCTTAGATTATTTCGAACTTACTAAAGCCGATAAAGCGACCAAAGAACTGCACATCTACCTTGAAGAGAAGAATATAGCGCCTGATGGTTACCACAAAGATGATCTTGAATCCAAAGGATTCTTTCCCGAAGTTCAGATACAGGATTTCCCAATCCGTGGGCAGAAGGTGGCCCTGTGCATCAAGCGACGTAGGTGGACAGTAAAAAAGACTGGAGAGATTATTAGCAGGGATTGGGATTTAATACGCAAAGGGACTCGAATGACTACGGAATTCGGTCTTTTTTTAAAAGGAATATTTGGATAACCATCCCATTAGCTGTTATCATTTAGGGCACTACTTCCAGGTTGATGGCAAATAGCTCAAAGAACAATATAAAGAGCATATCAGTGATTACAGTGATTGGGATCAGAAAGCGCATGCTGATGAATGGATGCTTTTTGGAGAGAATATAAGTCCTAGGCTTAGTATTGATGAAACCGCTTTATCCAATGGGGAACTCTTACTATTGTAACCAATAAGGAAGCCAAGGGTAGAAAATGCACTATTGTCGCGATGATAAAGAGTACAGTGGCCGAAAATATTATATCTGTACTGAAAAAGACCCCAGAAAAACTTAGGAAAAGGGTGCAGGAAGTAATCATGGATATGGCTGCCAACATGCAATTGGCCGTAAAACGGTGTTTTGTAAACGCGCACCGGGTAATTGATCGTTTCCATGTTCAGAAATTAGCGTATGATGCCGTTCAGGAAGTAAGGATAATCTAAAATATATGGCTAAAATAATCCCTCCCTCAACTTTTCCGCTTGATCCAAAGTTCCATTGATCATAAGGGATTAATACTTCGGTAAATTTTCTAACCTGTTTGATTTCCCACTCGTTTATAGGATGGTCTTTGTGATAAATATCTCTGGCTAGAAGTACTTTTAACTGTCGTTCTATGAGTTCCCAAAGAAATTCAAAAAATACTTCTTCCTTCCATCAGGGTGGGTTTCCAGATAATATGCTAAATGTCGCTGGTAAAATTCTTCAATGCGTTCTTCGCTTATGGCAAAAATTCTTTTAAATAAGAGTTTTAGAAAATTTTCACGGCTCCAAGATATGGGGTTTCCAATATCTAAGGTGTCTTTGCTAAAATCAAAACGGTCACGTTGTTTAAAATAACTGCTACTCATAGGTCAAAGAATTAGTTAAAGTTGGTAATATATTAAGCTTCTGGCATAAAGTCATTAGCGGTACTCTATTCAAGTTATTATTCTATAATATCAAACTTAACCTGCACGGAGTAAATAAATCCAAACTCTTTATTGCCAAAAACAACTTTTTCATTTCATGTAACTAGGATAGGAATATTTAAACCAATTTATGAAGTTTTAAAAGCGATAGAACCGATTTTAGAAAACACAACTAAAAAACATCAGTACAGCACTTAGTGACCCCTTAACAAATAATTGATATACAAGTTATACTCCTCTAAGGATATTACTTAGCATTAATATGCAATAAGTTTTTAAATACAAATTCTAGAACCGCATCCCTGTTTCCAAGTATGTCCTCAACAGAGTTTGATACCTGATAATCAGGAATAGCGCCTCTTTTTTGCATAGCTGGGTTTATTGCATACACACCATGTAAAAGCGGTATTGTTATGGCGGTTTCAGTATGGCCGCCTAATATTGATATTTTTTGAACCCCATTACTAATGCCTGCATATCCGGAGGTTTCACTTCCGACCAAAATAGCATTCGTATATTCTTTTAGAAGTCCTGCGGCTGTGCCAGCCGCGGAAACTGTTCCACCATTAATCAGCACCACCAATTTTCCATTAAAATGATATTCTTTGATTGGATCAAATTTCTCTAGTGCGACATCGGATTTTGTCACCTTAAAAGTTCCATCCATTTGCTTAGCCAAGCCAAAGTCTTCATCTAATTCAAGTTTAACGCCGGTTGCTTTCAAAAAGTAGTTATCATTCCCCAATGTAGTTACTTCTTTAGCTGGAATTATGGGCTTATTAATAAAGTATTGAAGTAAATAAGCGGCATTTTCCGCCTTACCACCACTATTATCTCTTAAGTCGATGATTAAGTCTTTAATTTTGTTAGCAGAAATTTCTTTAAAACATTTTTTATAATAATCAGGAAAGGTATTTTTGGGTTCATTAAAACTGTCTTTGAAAAATCGATCGATTTTGAGAATTGCATGATTTCCATGCTTATTAAGCGTAAAATTAAAAGCATCTGTCGATTGGATGGTTAATGGATAACGTTTTCCTTTGAGTGCCATGTAGTTTTGTTCAGAGACGGGTTCCACTTGTGCGGTTAAAATTTTGTTAGACTTATAATCCCGGTAAGAAAGATTGTAGGACAATTTTTCTCCAAAAATCTGCGGATATAGTTTACCAAACAGATGGAAGTAAGAAACTCCTAATTTATGTAGTGTAGGAGATTCGCTGGTACCATCGGAAGAGAAATATTTCAAAGTTTCAGATAAAATCTTATTGCTTAAATAACCATCTATTGCCAGAATTTCAGAGCCTTCAGGGATTTGTAGATTACTCAAGTTGTTGACAATGAAAATGCGCTCATCTTTAACGTAAATTTGAAAGGGTAGCCATTTTTGATTAGCTATAATATCACCCAAATGGTTAAAAGCTTTTACACTCGTATGGTCATCATGAATATTAGCAATCATTTGGAGTACAACCTTGTAAAAATCTGCAGCCTGCATAGGTTTGGAAGTTTCCAACATCAATTTGTCTACCATTTCTTCAAATTTCTCCGGGGATTGATTTGTATAAAGGCCTGGATGTGTTTTGATAAGTGCATTTTTAAATTTATTGAGATCAGCCTGCATGGCTTCAGGCTGATAGATTATGGGTTGTTGTGCAATTACCGTTTCAGGTGTAAAGTTATCCTTGGTAAACAAAGATATGTCGCCGCCCTGGTTCACTGTCATTTCACCTTTGGTAGCATCAAATAACAACTCAATGCCAGCCTTATAATACAAGAACTGATCTTTGGCACGGGCCTCCAATGGAAATGCGTTCTGCCCGGTTGCTTGGGCTATTAGTGTCGTATTATTTTTGCTGATGGTTATTTTGAGCGACGATTTTTTACTGCTATAAATGCCTAGGTAGCTGTCTAGGGGTGGCATCATGATGGTTTGTGCCGCTACGCCAAAGGTAAATTTAATAAAGATTGATAAGAGTATAAAGATTTTTTTCATGATAAGAGCTTTCTTATAAGACGAATATAATATAAAAGACATCACTTTTAACAAACTTTCCAGATGGCCTTTAAACGCTGAAGATTGAACCAAGTTCATATCACAGCGGGATCACAGAAAGCCTCACAGAAATGTGGGGCTTTTTGCATTAAAGATCCTTTCTAACCAAGTTAAAGATACTTAGCTGCAATTTTGTTCACCGTTTTTTTGTTTAGTAAGTGAATCAAGGTGTTTCAGTAATTTTGGAATTCGATAATCTCCAGCCATACTAGCAATGTATTCAACTGCTTTATCAATATTAAGACCAATTGAAGTGATGAAAAGAGGATTTTGACTATCTCCTCTCTTTAGTTCTCGTTTGTTTTTTACAATTGAGGCAAAATTAGTTTTAGCAACCCCTATTATTGGCACCTTTTCTTCCAATTGTTTGTATAAATGACCGCCTAAGCCCAATTTATCATTATCATCTAAAAATACGAATCCGTCAACTACAATCATCTCTATTTTTTCGAACCTGATTTTTTTCAATAAACTTAGAATGCAAGGTAATTCCCGCCTGTAAAATTCACCAGGAATATATTCTTCAATATCTTCAAGGATTTCACAATAGACCGAGAAATCATCCATTGTTTTCCAGTTTTCAAAAGCCAGACATACTGTTTTAGCTTTATTCTCGTAGTAATAGGTATCAAAAGATAAAATCATCCAATATTCAAATTTTATTGATGGGCATCAATCTGTCTGCTATACTTAATGTATATGTCAGTTCTGGATAATCGAAATTTATAAGGCGATTTTCCTGCCCCCGAAGCTTAAAGAATTCTGCTTTTTGTTCTTCACTAGCAGACTCTAATAATTGACCGTTAGCAAAATAAGGCAAGTTATCCTCAAATTGGATAAATGTTTTTGACTTTCTAAATGTTATGCCCAACCATTTATTATCTGACTGTAATGTTTTTTGATGGAACATACGATCTAATATAATTTTATGAAGAAACTTACTGTTCGTTTCTACAGAAAATAAAATCAATGAATTATGTGTTAATGGAATTTCAAGTTCTTCATCACTACCTTTTTCTTTTACTATTAACTTTCTCAACTGGTTATCGGACAATTCTTCTGGATTTTTATAACAGGAAAAAAGCCCTATATAAGAATTAGCGTCCAAATCCAGGCCTTGGTCGGAATGATAATTCATTTTGGAATAATTAAAATCATAGACTTCAATCAAAGCATTATTGAAATCAACTGGTGGTAAGTTATTCAATTCGCTATCTTTAATTGCAAAATTTATATGTTCGATAATAAAATCGTGAATACTAGAAAAATTTTGTGCGGCTATATGATATGCTGTTGTAGTTCTAACGATTGGAACACCCTTTTCTTCGATTTTAACCAGATGGTTACCTATTCTTCCTTTGGCAACGCATTCAAAATCAACAGAAGTAATTAATTTCTCATATAAATTTATATCGAATGAAAGAGTGATTTTTTGAAATCCAGGAGTACTCATAATTATTTAATGAAGCATGTTAGTATATTGGCCTTTCATAATCACCAGAATTCATACTAAAATGAATTCTACCATAATCAATTATGCTTTTAGTTGTATTTTCCCTGTAATAAGAATTACGTAAATCTTCAAGCATTTCAGAAGTCATATCCTCAAGTTGGAAAAGATTATTATTCTCCTTAATGTATGTTTGAGCATTCATATATACGGCCTCAAGGTTAGAACAACGTACCACATATCCCATTCTGGTAGGAATTTGATCAATGTTTAAAATGGATGGTTTGATTTCATGAGTATATAATCTATTTGTTGAAAGAGGAATAATAAAGACTGAATTTGGATATAGCGTTATACTAAACTCATTGATCAAAGCAGGATCGTCAACTGATTTTTTTAACTTGAAGTGAAGTCTTGTTAAAGCACTTGTTTCCTTATAACACCAATCATATTTATCCGTCTTGGAAGGCTTTATATTGTCCATAGCCGACATGTCATAGAAAGTACAAAAGGCGATAAGTCCATCTTTGGGCATATCTTTCGTTTTGTCAGAATGTGCACTAATCTTCGATTTTATTTCTTTCTGATTTTCCTTTCTTTTGTTTTCATAGATCTGTGCTAATACGTGATTCAATTTCGTTTCTTTCTCAAAAACAAATTTTACAGAATCATTTAAAAGATCAATTATTTTACGGTCCGTTTCGCGAAAGTTGTCTGTTGGCCCTGTTAAATTACTTGAACATCTCAATAACCTAAAATGGAGTACTTCATTGTTATCAATTGTTTCTTCTTTTAAGATTTCTGTCAGATAGATTCCTTTTCTAAAGGATTTTGACTCTTTTGTAGATTCCGTCAATTCCTGAAATTTATGTTCAGTCTCTATGCTATTAAAATAATCATCATTAAATAGATTTCTAAAATAAACCCCAGCATTATTAACAACAATAGGAACTTCGCCAAGTTCAACAACATCTATATTGTCCTCATTAACCAAATTCTCATAATTACTTGAAAATTCTCGAATGATATATGTTTGTATTTTATCCAACTTGATGCTACTCAGATCTCCACATACATAGAGCCTTTTACCTATTGTGGTCTGTACTTCCGGAACTGTATTTACTACCTTTCCACAGAAATTGTCAATTAAATCACTGATTTCTAAGTGTAACTCTCTCCTTTCAAACAAAACAAGCAGTATATTTTTGTCTTTAGAAATTTGATTTTCAATCCCTTCCATTTCATTTTGTTATTTAATAAATTTTGGTCCCCTATCAAATATACAGAACTAACCATTGTTTCAAAATTTTCAACGAAAGAGAAACATTCGCTTAAATCATCCCACCCGATCTGTGTACCCTATACATTAGCTTGACCTCCTGCCCTTTCCCTTCTCTAAAAATGAGACTATTTGTAGGGATTTTGATACGATTAGTTGAGTTCGGCTATCTGATTTATTTAATTTTACAAGTTCAACAAATAACCATTTATAAGCGAAAACATAACCATCACAATGTCTGATAACCTTTCTGCAAAACCACATTATCCAATACTAGATGGATTACGTGGTATAGCTGCCATTATCGTTGTAACCTTTCACCTCACTGAGCCACTAGGCACCGGACATTTCGATATCCTGGTTAACCATGGCTACCTGGCGGTCGATTTTTTCTTTCTTTTATCGGGTTTTGTAATCGGCTATGCTTACGACGATCGCTGGAATAAAATGACTGTGGGTACTTTCTTTAAACGCCGTATCGAACGGCTTCAACCCATGGTGGTATTAGGCATGACCCTCGGCGCAATCGGTTTCTATTTTACCGATTCAACCATCTGGCCACTCATCCACACCATTCCACTGTGGAAAATGCTACTGGTAATGCTCATTGGTTACACCATCCTGCCTGTTCCCCTATCGCAAGATATACGCGGCTGGCAAGAAATGCACCCGCTAAACAGTGTGGGCTGGTCGTTATTTTTCGAATACATTGCCAATATCCTGTACGCCGTCGGTATCAGAAAGTTTTCTAAAACGGCACTAAGCATTTTGGTATTAATTGCAGCCATAGCGCTGGCTCATTTGGCTATTACCAGTCCCAATGGCGATGTTAGCGGAGGCTGGACACTAAACGTAGAACAGGTTCGTGTAGGCATAACGCGCACAATGTTTCCTTTCTTTGCGGGTTTACTACTCTCTCGAATAGCGAAACCCACGCACATTAAACATGCCTTTTTATGGTGTAGCCTAATGGTTGCCATCGTTTTATATATGCCACGCATAGGTGGTACCGAACACCTTTGGATGAACGGAATCTATGAATCCATATGTATTATCCTTGTTTTTCCGTTCATCGTTTACCTGGGGGCCAGTGGCGTAATACACAGCCAAACGGAAAGCCGGATATGCAAATTCCTGGGTGATATTTCCTACCCGCTTTACCTGGTGCATTATCCACTGGTGTATTTTTATGTCGCGTGGATTAGTAACAATAAAGGTACTTCCATTGTGCAGGCCTGGCCTTATGCTTTATTGATTTTAATCGGCAGCATTATTTTAGCTTACATCACTTTGAAATGGTATGATGAACCTGTTCGCAAATGGCTGAGGAAAAAACTGGGATAAATTTGAGGTTTACGAAATTCTAGCTTGCTGTTTATTCAGTGCTAATACAAAGAATATTATAAAGGCATCCACAGCGGTGCCTTTTGTGCAAATAAACAATCCTGCATCGCAGCCCAACCTACCCAAATTACTGATCCACTACCAAAATTACCGATCAGCAAACTTTTACCGTACAAAATTGTAAATTAGTGTATTGAACAAAATTTAGCTGTTGTTATCTCATCCTGGCGCAGTTAAGCAGTACAACAACTGCAATAATTAACAAAACATAAAACGAATCTTATGATTTCATTAAACGTTAATGATCAGATTTTCGACATTGATGCCGATCCTGACATGCCCTTACTTTGGGCCATCCGCGATTTGGTTGGCTTAACCGGTACCAAATATGGTTGTGGGGTAGCTCAATGCGGAGCCTGCGTGGTACACCTCAATGGCGAGGCAGTGAGATCGTGCATTACCAAAGTGAGCCGTGCCAAGGGCCAAAAAATCAGAACAATTGAAGGTTTATCTAAAAATAACGATCATCCTTTACAACTGGCCTGGAATGAGGTAAATGTTCCGCAGTGTGGCTATTGCCATTCAGGTCAGTTAATGTCGGCGGCGGTATTGTTGCGCGAGAACCCCAACCCTAGTGATGCTGATATTGATCAGGCCATGGCCGGTAATATTTGCAGGTGCGGCACTTACCTACGCATCCGCAAAGCGATACACCTAGCTGCCGAACTGCAAAAGAAAGGAGAAAGTAAGGGATGAGGAGAAAATTTTCAAATTTTACCAAAGCCCATGCAGGTACCCTACGCATAGCAGCGGTAATGGGTGTAATCCTCTCATTGGTAACCCTTATGGCTTTTACGCTTCATCACGATGTTAAACCAACCACTACTCCAGCTGTGGTTAAAGATAGTGTGGCTTCGGTTGCAGCTTTCAAAAAGGTGTACAGCGTGCTCAAGAGTCCGCGGTGCATGAACTGCCATCCCAGTGGCGATATTCCTTTGCAGGGCGATGATAGTCACCAGCACACCATGAGTCCGCGCCGCGGCTTAGATGGTAAAGGTGTGTATGCCATGAAATGTAGTAATTGTCATCAACCCACCAATACAGCCGGAAAACATACGCCACCTGGTAACCCTAACTGGCATTTACCACCAGCCAACATGAAAATGATTTTTCAGGGCCGTTCGGCCAATCAGCTGGCCAAACAATTGGTAGATCCAAAGCAAAATGGCAATAAAGACCTGAAAAAATTGCTCGAACATGCCGATGATGGTCTGGTTTTATCGGGCTGGAACCCCGGCGAAGGTCGTACCTTACCACCTTTGAGTCATGCAGAATTTAAAAAACAATGGACCATATGGCTTAAAACGGGAGCTTATGCGCCTGCCAAATAGCAACAAAGAAATTAAAGCATTAGCCCTCACTATCAAACCGATAAACTTCGAGCAGATATGAACGAAATTACTGAGATCCTGAAAGCCTACCATAAAGCCAGCAAAGCCAATATCAGGACAGCGCTGGCTACAGTAGTAAAGGTAGAGGGCTCCTCTTACCGCCGGCCCGGGGCCAGGATGCTGGTTACTGAAACCGGCCAGCTCACCGGAGCTATTAGTGGCGGATGCCTGGAAGGAGATGCACTCCGCAAGGCACTGGCAGCCATACACCTGCAGGAAAACCGACTGGTTACTTACGATACCAGCGATGAGGATGATGCAAAGCTTGGTGTACAACTGGGCTGCAACGGCATTGTATATATTCTTTTTGAACCCTTAACTGCAGATGCAAAGATCAACCCGATAGCGATACTTAACGAAGTGGAAGGAAAGCGCGAGGATGCGGCTATTGCGGTTCTATTTTCATTAGAGGGCCAGCAACATGCCGGTACGCAATTACTTTTAAAAGCGAATGCCGATTTCAAAAACATATCTGGCTTAATAAACAGCAGCATTGAAGAGGATCTTCAGGAAGTGTTGCTGAGCAAAACCTCAATATTTAAAGCTTACAGCTTCGATAATCAGCCCGTTACAGCTTTCCTCGAATTTATCAGTACCCCGATTGCGCTTGTTATTGCAGGTGCAGGTAACGATGCCCAACCACTTGCTCAAATGTGCCATTTACTGGGCTGGCAGGTTACCGTTATCGATGGCAGGCCTGCTCAGGCAAGCAAAGATCGTTTCCCAACAGCCGATTGTGTACTGGTTGCCAAAGCAAGCGAAGTTGATGTAACGAAAAGCGATGCACGCACGGCATTTGTACTAATGACGCACAATTACAATTATGATGTAGAACTGCTCGGCAGATTACTGGCCACCAATACACCATACATTGGTTCGCTGGGGCCTAAAAAGAAACTCCTGAAAATGCTTGATGAACTGGGCTTAGATACCGAATCAAACAGGCTCAGGGTACATGGCCCAGTTGGCCTTGATATCGGTGCCGAAACTGCAGCTGAAATTGCCGTTTCTATTGTTGCCGAAATCAAGGCCTTCTTTTCCGGCGCGGCGAAAGAACCATTGAAAAACAAAATCCTACCCATCCATCAACATGTTGGCTTATGAAAACAGGAATCATTATGCTGGCAGGCGGAAATTCGAGCCGGTTGGGCCAAGCTAAACAGTTGCTTACCTTTAATGGAAAACAGCTGATTGATATTGTAACGGAAGCCATGCTTACCAGTGGTTTCTCGCCTGTACTGGCCGTATTGGGCGGGCACGCAGGGCAACTTACAGCAAAACTGAAAATAGATTTCATCATCAATCAGCAATGGGAAGCAGGAATATCAACCAGTATTGTAGCCGGGCTTAGTGCAATGTTGCAAAGTAATCCAGATTTGGATGGCGTAATCTTATCCGTTTCCGACCAGCCATTTATCAGTGCGGCTGTATTTAAAACCCTTTTTGAAACGCAGCAAATAAGTGGAAAAGGAATTGTTGCCAGCCAATATGCCAGCACCATGGGTACACCGGTATTATTTACCAAAAAATATTTTGCGCCACTTTTAGCCTTAAGCGGCAACAGCGGTGCAAAGGCTATTATTGTCGAAAACCCAAATGATGTAGCTACAATAGCCTTCGAAATGGGCCATATAGATATAGACACAATGGCCGATTATACCAATTTAACTCAACAACACACCTGAAAAGGGCAAAATTAAAATATACAGCTATGGAAGAAATTTCGAGACGCCATTTCATTAAAAGTGCAGGTACTGCAGGCTTTGCAATTTGGTTAGGTTTATCGGCAAAAGGAAATCCATTAATGGCGATGGACATTGCTTCAGCTAATTTTAGTCCTTACATCCTGATCGAATCCAGCGGACTGATTACCATTTTCAATACCAAACCGGAAATGGGTCAGGGAACGCTGCAATCTTTTCCGGCATTAATTGCCGAAGAGCTCGAAGTTTCCATGGATCAGATCATTATCAAACAATCGAATGGCGAAAAAGTGCTTGGAGGTGGGCAAAGTGCCGGCGGAAGTGCATCAATCCGCACCAACTATCTGCCCATGCGTAAAGTAGGTGCGGCAGCCAAAGAAGTACTGATTATCGCTGCCAGCAGGATTTGGGGAGTTGATGCTGCTGAATGTTATGCCGAAAACGGAACAGTAATTCATAAAGCCAGTAAAAAAACACTTCCATACGGTAAACTGATTGAGGAAGCCTCGAAAATAGAATTACCTAAAAATCCTAAACTAAAAGATCCGAAAGATTTTAAAATTTTAGGAAAAGCAACCAAAAGGCAGGATATCCCACTTAAAACCAATGGAAAGGCTGGCTTTGGTATTGATGTAAAGCTACCGTGTATGTTGTATGCTGTGGTAGAAAGAAGTCAGGTTTTTGGGGCCACTTTAAAAAGTTACGATGCTACAGCGGTGATGAAAATTGCAGGTATTAAAAAAGTTGGACCGATAGAGCGTATTGTTGGAAAATACAAATATACAGGCATAGCCATTATCGGGAACAGCTATTGGACGGTTAGCCAGGCGCGTAAAAAGTTGAAAGTAGTTTGGAAAAACAATGGCCACGAAACGTTTAACACCGTTGATTATGAAAACCATTTGCGCAAACTGGCTGCAGAACCTGGTGTAACGGGCAAAAATATCGGTTCGGTTGAAACGGTGCAGATTTCGCCCGAAAATACCTTCGAGGCTTTTTACGAAACCCCTATGGTGGCGCATCATACCTTGGAACCCATGAACTGTACAGCCCATGTGCAAGGCGATAAACTGGAAATATGGACATCGACCCAGGTAGCCAGTGCTATGACAGGAAGCGGTGCGAACGATTTACCCAAACAAGTGGGCTTTGCACCCGAAAATGTGAAGCTAAACAACCAGTTTATAGGTGGTGGCTTTGGGCGCAGATTGTATTTCGATTATATTGTTGAAGCTGTAAATGTGGCCAAACTGGTTGATGTACCGGTAAAGCTAATCTGGTCGAGAGAAGATACCACCACACAGGGACCATTTAGGCCAATGACTTTTTCGAAACTTTCGGCAGGCTTTTCTACCGATGGAAAACTGAGCACCTTTCAGCACAAGGTAATCAGCCCATCTTATTTTGAATCGATGCAGGCCAATTTCGACCGTACAAAAGTGGATAGCATTATGATGGAAGGGATTGCTGAGCAGGCTTACGAAATCCCCAATTTAAAAACTACTTACGTTAGGGCCGACCTACATATTCCCGTAGCTGCATGGCGTTCGGTTACCAGTTCTACGCTAGCTTTTGCACATGAGGGTTTTATTGATGAACTGGCCTATAAAGCCAAAAAAGACCCGATGGATTTTCGGCTGGAGATGCTCACTAAACCTTCCGATACTAAAAAAGTGCTGCTTAAACTAAAAGAAGTATCCAACTGGGAACAAAAACTACCTCAGGGTAAAGGTCGTGGTGTTGCCGTATGGGATTTTTTCGCCGGCCTCGCCGGACAGGTAGTCGAAGTAACCCATCACCCCGATAAAACCATTAGCATTGATAAGGTGATTGCCGTTATTGATCTCGGAGCGGTGGTGAACGCAGATAATGTTAAAAACCAGATAGAAGGAGCCATCATCATGGCGCTGGGTGCTGCAATTAAACCCGGTATTACCTTTAAAGATGGTAAAACGGTAGAACAAAACTTTTACGATAATCCGCTGGTGCGTATTAATGAAGCGCCTGCTGTTGAAGTGCATATACTGGCCGATGGCGGAAAAGTGAAAGGTGTTGGCGAACCGGGCTTACCTCCTTTTGCCCCTGCCCTTGCCAATGCCATTTTTGCTGCCAGCGGAACCCGGTTTAGAAAAATGCCTTTTGAGCTAAAAACAGTAGAATAAATATAAAATGGTGTAATGCTGATTGGCATTTGTATCAAAGGCTTTGCCATTACTTGTTTCGATTGGTGAGGATACCAACCGATAGGATGAGCTACTGGTTGGTGTCTCCACCAACCAGCAAAATTAGTTTTAGCGACACCAGCCAATAGCAATATAACTAGTCAAATTTCAGGGTATAGCTTTTATTCGCTACGGTATTCATCTCTTTTAATTTACCATTATACATCACTTTACAGTTACCACCTTTACGGGAAAGCATAATGGCGCTTGTTAATTTTCCGTCTTTCCAGGTCATATTCACCACAAAATTACCTCTGGCTACGAAACCTTTAACAGCCCCGGTTTTCCATTCAACAGGCAATGCGGGCAATAATTCAATGTAGTTCTGATGGCTTTGCAAGAGCATTTCGGCTATACCTGCCCCACCGCCAAAGTTTCCATCAATTTGAAAAGGTGGATGAGCGCCAAACAAATTGGCATATATACCGCCGCCGCCATATTTAATGGCCGCATCTTTACCAACAAAACGCATCAGTTTTTTTACGGCATCGTAAGCCCGCTCGGCATTTTGCATCCTGGCCCATAAGTTTATCCGCCAGGTAATGGCCCAGCCTGTACCTTCGTTTGTGCGTAGTTCAAGCGACTTACGTACAGCATCGGCCAGTTTTGGTGTTTCGGAAGTCGTAATGCTGTAACCCGGATACGCTGAAAACAGGTGTGATAAATGCCTGTGGTGCGGTTCGCGATCTTCCCAATCATGATACCACTCCTGCAGGTTTCCTTTTTTACCCACCTGATAAGGATAAAGTTTAGCCATGGCCTGCTTCACTTTGGTTTGGAAGGCTCCGTCTACTTTTAATACCGCAGCTGTTTTTAGATAGTCGGTAAACAACTCCCTGATCATGGCCAAATCGGCAGTACTGCCGTATAAGGTCTGGCCTACATAACCTTTATCGGTTATATAAACATTCTCGGGCGAAGTTGAAGGTGCGGTTACCAGGTAGCCTTTTTTATCGGCAGTTAAAAAATCGAGGCAAAACTGCGCCGAACCTCTTATTAAAGGGTAAGCCTGTTGTTTTAAAAATTGCTGATCGCCAGTAAAGGCATAATGCTCCCATAAATGAGTGCTTAACCAGGTGCCACCCATTGTCCAGTTGGCCCAGCAAGGATCGCCCTCACCACTATCGCCTACAGGGTTAGTCATGGCCCACATGCTGCTGTTGTGGTGACATACCCAGCCCCCTGCATTATAAAAATTCTTTGCCGTAAGGGCACCGGGGCCGGCCAAACGACCAATAAAATCTAACAAAGGTTGGTGCATTTCGGGTAAGTTAGCTGCTTCGGCGCCCCAATAATTCATTTGTGCATTAATATTAGTGGTATAATTGCTGCTCCATGGTGGGCGTACCGATTCGTTCCAGATGCCTTGTAAATTAGCGGGCAATCCACCCAGGCGCGATGAACTGATTAACAAATACCGGCTGTACTGATAAAATAAAGCGATTAAACTGTTATCGGTTTTACCTGAGGCAAAACGGTTAAGGCGGTCTATAGTGCTTAATTTTTCGTTTTCGGTATCGCCGAGTTGTAGCGATACCCGGTCAAAATATTTCCTGAAATCGACCTGATGTGCAGTTTTTAAGCTTTCGTAATTGCGGTTGGCTACGTTTTTAAGGTAAGCTGCCGCTATCGCATTTTCGGCCTTGCCTGCTGTACCCGGATTCTTGTCAACCCCATTGTAACTGGTAGCCATTGATAGTGCTAAAACCACTTCAGTTGCGCCTTTAATGCTTAAAGTACTGTCTTTCAAAACCTGTTTACCGTCAGTTTTTAGCACTTTCAGCATCGAAACAAAGCGCATGGCATTTACAGTATCGTTTACTACAGCATTGGCAATATTGCCGCGATAATTGGGTTCAGTGTGCACCGGAGCCCAGCCTTTAAGCAACAGCATACCTTGTTTAACCAAACTTTTGGCCAATAGTTTACTATCGAAATTACAGGTGAAATTAAGTTTATCTTTACCGGAAGCGGTTAGCCTAAAAATAATAAGCTGTTGCGGATGCGAAGCAAAAGATTCGCGTGTATAGGTGGTCTGATTCGACTGATAACTAACTTTCGACACCGCGTTCTGAATATCGAGCTCCCTCCTGTAATTGGATACCTGGCCGGTGTTGGCAAAATTAAAAAACAGGTTGCCCAGGGGCATAAAAGCTTCAGAGTATGGTCCCTGCATAAAATGTACCAGCGAATCGGCCTTTTTATAATCTTCGGCAAACAATGCTTCCCTTACCGGAGCCAGGTAATTTTTAGCATTGGGATTGATTTTCGAAGCATCAATCGGCCCACCCGACCATAATGTGGCCTCATTAAGCGAAATCTGCTCTTTATCAATACCGCCATAAACCATCGCACCTAAGCGGCCATTACCAAGCGGTAAAGCTTCTTCAAACTGTGTGGCGGGCTTGGTGTACCAGAGCTTAAGGGCATTATTTTGCTGTGCATTAACGATTAGGCATACACTCACATAAAGTAAAGTCAATAAAAATCTCATTTTCATTTGGTTAGTTTATAGGAACTGGAAGTAAATTAAACAAAAAACCAGGCTTTAATCATCAATTGTTTTGGCAAAATCCTAAACTTAATTATCATGCTTGCCTAATTCGCTGTTTACAGGTATATCAAACTTAATATCAGATTTGATATCTGCCTTAACCATATCTTTCAATTGTATTGTTGGTTTTACGTTGCCAAACTGGTTTCCTTTAATTAGTACGCCGCTACAACCCCAAAAATTTAGCGCAGCACGCACTTTACCTGCTGGCATAAAATCAGATTTTTCTATCTTGTTATTAATAAAACTCAGTCCTTTTGTACTTTTTGCCGATAAAACCGGATAGTCGTACTGCTTGAAAGTATTATTTTCGATCCTGATGTTGCGGTGCACATAATAATTCTTAACCCACTCGCTGTTTTCGGGATTGATTTTAATGGCGTAATTATCAGACCCACTATTAAAACCACATTCTATAAACTGGTTATTGCGGATGGTTACATCTGCTACCGGGCCCGATTCGTACCAGCCCATGGCATCATTTTCGATCAGGATAGCATGCATGCCTGTACGGTAATACACGTTATTTTCAATGAGTACCTTGCGCCGCGTAGTAATTAAGGTTCCGCGCGAAATGGTGCCTTCAAACCTACAATTGGTAATTTTTACGGCTGGTGTCCAGGTTACATTTTCTAAAGCGTCGCCCACTTTTAATTCTGTAGGAAAAGGTTTATCGAGCTCTACGAGCATTTCGCGTGCTGAGATTAATTTAGCTGTTTTAACTACACCTTGCGCAAAAATCTGTAGGGCGGCACTGTGTAAATAAGCCACGGTATCACCAGGTACAAAAGCATTAAAGCCATAGGTTTGGTGGTGCATAAATTTTAGCTTTAAGACATTGGGCGATACAATTTCACTTACTTTTAAATGTGTTCCGTGCACATTAACCGGATCATCGTGCATGCCATTATACCGGCAATTATTAAGCGTAATCTGCCCTTTGCAACCCGAAAAGTGCATGCCATCGGCCGATGAAGCAATTACACGACCGCTACCCGGCTCTGGTGCTACGGCAACATTATCGTAATGCAGGTTTTCGCAAAATTGCGATACAATGCCTAAACCATGCATCGAATACATATTAACGTTTTGCAAACTGATGTTTTTAGAATGGTTGTTAAATGCGCCCACATAATCGCGGTAACGGTCCCTAACCGTCAGCACATCGCCAGGCTGCGCTTTAAACCTTGAAAAGTTACCAGTAAATTTCACTGTTGATGATGACACCTGTTCGGCTTTGCTTTTGGCAAAAACATCCCAGTTGCTGTAAAACAAGGTACCAGCCGTTGGCCTTACCAATACGGCATGATGGTTTTTGGTAATCCACTTTTCGCCATACCACTCCAGCTGGCCGTTAATAATCGCAAATTTGCTGTCAGGATGTACTTTAACGGTAACCGATGTTGGAGTAATTTCCTGCAAGGTCATTTCCGACATCCCTGGTCTTTCGTAATTAACCGAAAGGTTTTGAATGCGGATGTTTTCGCTGCCATCAATTACCCAGGTAATCATTTTACCATGAAATACAAAAACAGAACCGTTGCCTTCCAGAGTCAGGTTTTTTAAATCTTTCAGATATAAACCCACCCTTTGCTTCTTTACCGGAAATTCTACTTCCGACGAGCTGTTTGAAATATAATAATGGCTTTCTACAGCACTGTCGGGCCAGAAATCGTATCTTCCTTTGGGGAAATTTAACACGGCATTGGTTTGGCTTTTTGCTACTTCAATTGCCTTTTGTACACTTGCAGTAGCATCGGCAAAACTGTTGGGCTGGGCACCAAACCCGGTAACATCAATGGTTTGGGCATAGAGCTGATGCCCTACGCAGCATAGTAAGAAGAAAATATATTTTTTCATCGTGCGTGGTTATAAATATAGCTTTAATCAATTAATAAAGCATCTTTACAGCAGAGATTAATGCTTCAAATTTATAATAGTTTGATACTGTGGAACCGCAGTAATCGAAACAAAGCTTGTTCCTTTGGCTTTTATTTCCTGTACTTTATCTACTGCTACACCTGTCGTTTTATCGTCCCAATCTTTTAAATTAAGGCTAAAGCTGCCTTTTTTCCAAAACCTTTGGAGGCTGATTTGCCAGGTTTCGCCATTAAACAGGTTATCGGTTTTAACTAGTCCTTGCTGAACCAGATCGCAATCATTGCCCAGATAATTTACATTTAAAATAATATCATTTACATTTTTAGGTAGTGTAGGGTTCAAAGTAACTTCGGCTGTTTTATTGCCTGGATATTTAACTTCTACTTGTGGCTTATAAACTGGCGACTGCCAACGATAGGTATCGAAAAGCGTGCTGGTAGTTTTTGCTGTAACCGCGCTAAAAACCTGCAAACCTTTGGGGTAAACCATTAAATCGAACACTGGTTTGCTTAACTGTTGTAATGTAACCTGGTCTTTTTGCACCAAAACATCGGCCTGAGTAATTAGCAGTGCATCTTGCCCCTTAAGTTTGGTACACCAGGCATTTTCGGCCTGCGAGGTGGTAATAAACACCACATTAATCTGGTTTCCATCTACATCAGCAAAACTACAATCGGTGCGACTGCCTGCTTCGAGCTGTAACTGATTAGCGGCTTGGGTAACTTTCCAACCTGTAATATCTTTGCTTTTCAGCGTACGGGTATCAATTGCCAGCTGGGGATTTACACCGTTTAGACGCTTAAAAAACAAGGTAATATTTTTATCATTTACAAGTTTAGCGAAAGGCTGTGCAGTGGCATATTTAATTAAAGCCGAGCCCACTTTTAAATTAAATGGCAAAATGGCCGTAGTTTGTCCTTTCAGCAATAACGCCGGGAAATGAATGGTTTCGTTGGCTAAATTAACCTGCATCGAAACCGTTTTATCGGGCATGGTTATGCGCGCCTGTGTGTTGCCTAAAAAGAGAAAGCCGCTGTTACCACTGGCCCTGGCCACATACCTTAAATCGCTGGTATTTTTTTCATCCCGTACCGGATTTTCGGGTTCGTAAACCTGCATAGGCGCCAGTTCAGTACCGAAATCGTTAATAAAAGTATGCAATACCTTAAGCTGTTTGTACGAAGGTCTGATCAAGCCAAATTCGTCAATAGGAGACTGAAAATCGTAACTTTCAGGATAACCGGGTTCTTTTAATCCGGGTGTTTGGGTACCGCCATGAAACATATAATACCCCACCAGGTTCATTCCGCGACCTATCTGATTTTGCAAATGTGCCGCCACAACTTCTGGCGCAACTACAAAACGGTTGCGGTAAGTCATTTGGCTACCAGCGCCCTGCTCGCATAATCCTCTCGGAAATTTATTTACATCGTAAAAAACTTTGCCCAAAGCATCAGTCATGATCCATTGGTCGTTACCATACAAAAAGTCTTTGGTGGCTACTCCTCCGGCCCTTTCCCAACCCCTGTAAGCATAAGAACCCTGCAAAGGAATTACTTCCATTTTGCTATCGTCGAACACAGTATTGGCCGTTACACTCCAGTAAACCGGATTAATTTGTGCTTTTTGAGCCATTTCTTTCAATGTACTGATATGTGCGGCCTGTCCGCTGGCATATTCATTTTCTAACTGTGTACCTATAATCGGCCCACCAGCTGCAAAAAACAAATCTTTGGTTTGTTGTGCAATCTGGTTAAACAAAACAGCCGATTCTTTCAGATACTCGGGGTTATTACTCCTATGTCCCTTAAGCTTTTGTATCCATTCCGGATAACCGCCATTTAACTGCTCACCATGGCTCCAGGGTCCGATCCGTAACCACACATACAGACCATGTTTCTGGCAAAGCTGAATAAATTGACGTAGATCGCGGTTTCCTTTCCAGTCCCATACGCCTTTCTCTCTTTCATGTTCGTTCCAAAAAACGTAGGTAGCCACAATGGATAAGCCTCCGCTTTTCATCTTTAAAATTTCTGTTTCCCAATCTTCGGGCCTTACTCGGTTATAGTGTAGTTCGCCCATCATCGGAAACCAGGGCTTGTCGTTTTTAGTGAAGTATTGATTGTTTACGCCCAGCTTTGTACCGGCTGGGTTTGTGCCCAACATTGGGATATTATCGCGTTTGGGTGTTGTTGCGTTTTTGATGTTAATCTGGTAAACCTGTGCTTGTAAAACGGTTACAAAGAGCATAAGTAAGCCAAATAAAAATGTTCTAAACATAATCATCTTAATTAATTTCAAATGTGTGTGTGAAAAAAGAGCCGTTAAAAATTTTAACGGCTCCAAACTAAACCAACTTAACTAACTAATTATTTGTAAATGAGGTTATATTAATGGTCCATACCCGGCTTGCGCCGTTTGCTGCAGTTACTACATATTTAAGCTGCTTTGTTGCATCAGTAGGATCGCCAAGTGTAGGCGTTCCGCCTGTTGGTGAAATACTTGCTGCAGTAGAGATATTCATATAAAACCACAGTTTACTTTGCACTACTTTGGCTTTCTCGGCAGCTGTAAACTGGCCATTCGCAGCGGGCACAGTTATTTGTACGTTTATTGTCGAATTTGCCTGGTCGATTTGTTGTGCCAATCCCAACTTTTGATAAGCTACAATGGGCTGCCCGTTCATGGTTTGCGTACCATTAAAGCGGTGCTCAACATTTACGAGTGTAATTTCGTTGGTATCAAATACCGCGTAATCAGTTAGTCCCTTTTTTAAACAAGAAGACAACAAACCCAATGATAAGATCATCATCAGTAAGGATATATGTTTTATTTTTAGTTTCATGATTTTTACTTTAAGGTTACCATCCTGGATTTTGTGGACCGAACTTGGCATTATTATCGATATAGCCTTGCCCTATCGGGAAAAGGTATCTCCTGGAAGCATCGAATTTTCTATTGTTATATTGATTGTTAAATGGCCCGGTTACTATCGAAAAAGATTTGCTATCTTTTGATAAATCCATTACACGGATGGGTTCAGTTAACTCACTAATGGACTGACCAGAAGCCAGGCCATTGTTTGCATCGCCGCCAAATCTGCCCCAACGCAACAAGCTATAATAATGATCGTTTTCTTCTGCGAGTTCTACCCTTCTTTCAATTTTATAATCTTTCCATGCAGCAGTTGTTGTACCTGCTGTAGAAGCAGGAAGCTTACCATGTAAAACCCTGGTTTTGTTTAGGTTTATGAGCGCATTGGCAATATCTCCTTTAAGTAAATAGGCTTCGGCAAGGTTTAAATATATCCTGCCCAACCGCATACAAACCCAATGGTAGTCGGTATTAACACTATTTAAATAACTTGGCGCTACATTGGTATACAATCCCTTACGCCAGTACATATTACTTAAACTGGTTTCGTATCCACCACCATTAATAGTGCCCAAAAACCTACCCGAATTACCTTTTAAGCTCGTAGTAAATAATTCTCCGTAAAATGTATTTTGATCGCTAATGATAGAAGCTTTCCAGCGTGCATCCCTATTCTCGTTGGTTAAGGTTAACATGGTTTCGGTACTTCCAGCTTTAATGCGACCCATTTTCACCAACACGTCATTATTCAGTTTAGCTGTTTTATCATCAGGGAAGCCTGATTTAGCAAAGGGTGCAATTACATTTACGCTTTCATCAACAGCATTAAGGTACTGAGAGGTTTGGTTCCAGGGCAACGCTTTGGTAGGATCGGCCTTATCGATTGTTAAGTAATCATCGGTAAAGTTCTGCGTAGGAAAGTTCTCTGGCCAAACCTCAAAAGGCACCGGCTTGTTAAATAAAGGTGAGCCGCCAAATTGCGTAATTGTTTCTGGCTTAATATTTGGCAGTTGGTGTTGCATTGGCGTACCACTCAATGAAGTGTTAATCGCTTTTCTGTACACAGCGAAAATAATTTCATTTGATGTACTTTTGGTTTCGTTAAACATGCCTTCATAATCCGTATCGAGCACATAGCCGCCACCAATTACCAATTGGGCATTGGTTATAACTTTATCAAGCAATGGATCGTTAGCCGCAACATTTGGTGCTGCCGGATAATTTTTATAAGCAAGCGCTTGCAAACAAACTTCAGTTAAAAACCCTGCTGCCACATATTTATTAGTTCTACCCGATACTTTGGTAGCTGGCAAATCAGCAACTGCATCTTCGAGATCTTTGATGATGTAATTGTAACTTTCGGAGGGGTTTGCGGTACTTGGTAATTTAAGCTCATCATTTTCAGTTAAAACCTTATCTATCCAAACAATGCGGCCTGTTTTTCTGGCAATACTGAAGTAAGACATAGCCCTTAAAAACTTGGCTTCGGCAATCAGTGTTTTTTTATCAGCGTCTGCGATACCTGCTGATTCGGTTACGTTTTTAATAATTACATTGCAACGACGAACCGCTGCCCAGTTATTAAAACCGTAATCGCTCCTATTGGTTAAAGTTTCTGTAAAAACCGGGAGTGCATCGCTTGCATTGCCATAAGCACCTATAATGTTTGCGGTATAAGTATCTTCAGCACCCTTAAGACCACATGTGTAAGCGTTCATGATCCCCGAGTAAGTGCCATAAATAAAAGTTTCGGCATTGGCCTTGCTACTCCATACTACATCAGGACTGATCAAACTTAAAGGTTCTGCATCCAATACTTTTTTACATGAGCCTAATACCAGCAAACCAGTAAAAACTCCAATTATTGTTATAATTTTTTTCATGATTTTTAATAGTTTAATTAGAAACCTACACTTAAACCCAATGCAAGTGTGCGCTGAATAGGGTAATTGTAATTATTGGTATCTGATTCCGGATCAATAAAATATTTCTGGCTTTTTGCCGATGTTAATAAATTCGTACCCGACGCAAATAACCTCAGGCTTTGAAATGGCGATTTTTTTAGCAAACCTTGTTTAAAATCATAACCTATTTGCACATATTTTAGACGTACATATTTAGATTGAATCAACCAAAAATCACTTCCACGCGAACTATTACTGCCGTTAACGGCATCATTACTAATTGCTCTGGGAAAAATAGCATTTGTGTTATCTGGTCGCCAATAATCAGTTTGAAAATCATAAACGAGTAAATTTTGTCCGCTTACACCCTGAATTACATCTCCGATATAACGATCTCTATTACCTGCTCCCTGTACAACGGCATTTAAAGAGAATCCTTTATAAGCCAAATCAACCGTAATACCATAATTGGTTCGTGGAGTTGTATTACTACCTATTCTTCTAAAATCATCTCCGTTAAGTTGTCCGTCTCCATTTAGATCAAGGTATCTTAAATCGCCTGCACCTACATTAATTGAAGTGATACGACGAGCTCCGGTTAACAATTGGCTGTTATCTGTATAAAATCCACCATTTAAATAACCAGTTTGTAGAAAACTGCCAGTTGTATTGGTTGTTCTGGTATATGGATTTTTCAATGTAGCGTCATCATCTGCTGCCGAGCGCTCTGTCAATGAATTGAATCGGGTAAAGTTGACACCAATTTTATAGGTCAGGTCGCCGATGTTACTCGCCCAATTCACATTAAAATCAAAGCCTTCAGTTCGGGTAGCGCCTTCGGTAAAGTTTATTTGTGGCAAACCAATGCCCAGTGTTTGAGCAAAACGAGGGTCGCTGGTTACAAATCCGGTTCTACGGGTATAAAAATAATCGAAGGTGGCATTTAACCGATTATTCAGGGTTCCAAATTCTAAGGCTAAATCTCTGTTACCAATAGTTTGCCATGAATAAGTATTACTAGGCAAACTACCAGGTTCTGATGTACCCTGAACCATATTGCCGTTAACTACATAAGCCTGGGCATTAATGCCATATGCGGGTACATATCCAAATGCACCAACACCGGTTTTATCGCCCAATACACCATAAGAACCTCTTAATTTCAAAAAGTCCAAAATATGTTTTTCTTTTAGCGATTTCATAAACGGCTCATCAGAGATGATATAACTTCCTGAAACGGCGTAAAAAGTACCCCATTGTTTACCGGGCACGAAAAGATAGTCACCATCCCTTCTAACCGATCCCTCTACTGAATATCTTGATTTGTAAGTATAGGTTAACCTACCTAATAACGCTGCTCTTGCTGCTTCGCTTTCGCCACCACCAACAGTTTGGTTTAAAGCTGGCCCAGCTACTAACTGATCAAAAATAATCTGATAACCTACTCTACTCCCATTAACAGATGATAATTCATCTCGCTGACGTTCTGCTACCCCTGTAAAATCGATACTATGATCGCCAAAAGTTTTATTGTAAAGTACGTAACCTTGCAGGGTTAATGTACTTCCCTGTCCTTGCGATACGGTTAAGCCTGGTGCATTACCAAATATTGGTGATGTACTGTTTAAATTATAGGCAGGTGCAAGATAATTCCAACTTTTACCAACGTTATTGTAGGTAGTATAAGCACCATTAAATTTAAATCTTAAACCATCTAAAAAGTGAGCTGCATACTCCAGACCTAAATTGGTATTTAAAATTTTAGCAAAGCCTTTATTATATCCGGATTTAGGATCCAACTCCCTTACCGGGTTATCAGACTGCGTAGTTGGCAAACCAAATTCGTTAACAGCCAATTGCTCTGGTGTTCTATTTTGAATGTGGCTATATATATTTCCATAACCTGCACCAGGCTGAATATTACTTTCAATAAAACCATCTAAACCTGCAGTTACCTTTAGATTTATATTTTCAAACTCGCTGGTTGTATTTAAACGGTAAGTAGTACGTTTGTTGTAATTGTTATCGGTTTTTAAAATGCTACTCTGATCGTAGTAAGAAAGACCCGCATAGTAAGTTAATTTTTTAGTTCCTGATGTAACTGCTAAATCATGGCGCATTTCCGGCGCAAAATTCTTCATAGTCAGTGCCTGCCAATCGGTATTGGGGAAATTAAAAGGATCTGAGCCGGTACGCAATTTTTCTAATTCAGCATCCGTTCTAAACGGGGTTCTACCTTCGGCTGCATATAATTTATTTTTTGCAAGCGCCTGGTCATAAGAACTAAGTTTTTCAGGGAATAAGGTTGGTTGAGAAAATATTTGATTGTAGGAATAATTAATTTTGATTACCCCTTCTTTACCTCTTTTGGTAGTAACAAGTACTACTCCATTTGCACCCTGATTACCGTATAAAGCAGTAGCACCAGCATCTTTTAAAATCGAAAAGCTCTCAATATCGTTAGGGTTAAGATTAGAAAAATCATTTGCAGAACGCACAATATTATCGATAACATAAATTGGACTTTGGCCACGAATTAAAATACCACTTTTAGTACCCGGGGCTCCATTACTTGCTGTCACGATTATTCCAGGTACCCTACCTGCCACAGCATCGTTAATAGATTGTACCGGCAAAGGTGCTACATTACTCATATCTAAAGTACTGATGGCACTCGTAGTTTTACGCTTGGTTGTTGTACCATAAGCTTGTACAACAACCTCATCCAAACTATTATCATCGGGCGTTAAGGTAACTGCCATAGAAGTTTTAGCTGGTACTTCCAGTGTTTTATATCCTACCATTGAAAATATCAAAACTGCATTATCGGGTACTTTAAGGGTAAAGCCTCCATTACCATCGGTAGAAGCGCCTATTCCCTTTGTACCTTTCACAATAACGGTAACTCCCGGGAGCCCTACACCTGTAGTGTCGCGCACCGTTCCTTTAACAATGATATCCTTGCTGGCTTCTCCGGCAGGTAAAATAGTAATGAGGTTGTTCTGTTGAATATTAAAATTAAGTGTGGTCCCTGATAACAACGCACGCATCACCTCTTCCAACGAGGCTTCGCTTGTTTTGATATTGATTAATTTGTTAAACGGCCCTTCTGTTGGGCTGTATACAAAACGGTATCCGCTTTGTTTTTCGATGATCTGCAAGGCTTTTTCGAGTTTGATATTTTTCATATCAAGCGAAAGTTTTTCTTGTGAGAAAACCTTGGCAGAAACATTTAAACAAGTAACAAATACTAATAAAAATGCAATCTTCATGGGGATGATGATTTTAGAAAGCAGCCTGAGCCATGGCGAGGCTTGACTAATGTAAATTTTAATCATATTTTTGTTTTTTGATTGGTTTATTTGGGGCTACGCATTTCCAGTGAGGAACCCCAGATTAGAAAAAAGATCAAAAAATTTAATTGGGGAATGTGTTCGAGCACTTCCCCTTTTTCTTTTTGATACAGGTTTATTTTGGTTAGTTTGTTTATTTGGTTATTGTAATGTGATCTCCTTTCTGTTTAAAATTAAAATATTTAACCTGTTGCAAATTGTGCAATACCGTTAGGATGTCTTCATTTCTAAAATTGGCGGTATAAATATATTCGGCTACTTCTTTATCCCCGAACTCGATAGTTACATTAAACCAGCGTTCAAGACGCTCTTTAATCTCTTCAAAATCGTTGTTTATAAAAATGATATCGTTATTGGTCCAGGCCGATTCTACTACCTGTTTATTCATTAGCGTAAGGTTATTGACCTCAATTTTAGGTAACCTGTACTGGCGCTCTTTAATTGATTGACCCGGATCTATCGGTGCCATTAACATGTGATAGGTGATTTTTTGCCCTGCTTTAAGGATAATGGTATTTTTATTTAAGCCGGTATTGTCTTCAAGCTTAATCGTACCCCGTACCAGGGTTGCAGCCGATTCGTTCTCATTTGCATAACTTTTCACATTAAATGCAGTACCCAACACCGTAATCTTAAAATCTTTGGTGTGTACAAAAAAGGGTTTGGCAGCATTGTGCTTTACGTCAAAGTAGGCTTCTCCGGTTAGCTTAACATTTCTATCTTTTTGATCGAAGTTATCTCCCAGTTCAATTTTACTGTCGCCATTTAGATAAACCAAAGTACCATCGGGTAAGGTAACTTTCTTCTTCTCTCCTTTTTTAGCTGCAAAATTTTCGGCATAATGCAAGCTGTTATTCGGTTGATTATAAATGTTGTACAATAAACCTATAAACAATACGACCAAAAGAGAAGCGGCGATAGCATAATGTACAGATCTGAAGCGCTTAACTTTAGTTACAGGACTTATCTGGTTAGTAAGGTAATCTAGCTGTTTATTAACCGGTTTTAAATTACCGCTTAATACCTGGTATAACTTTTTAGCTGCCTGCAGTGTTTTATGTTTTTCAGGATGTTTGGCTATCCATGTTTCCCAGAAAATCACACATTTTTCGTTGCTACCTTCGCAATACTGCTTAAAGGTATCATCCATTAAAAAATCTTCAGGGTACTTATATTCATCAATCATGGAACGGGCTTTTAATACCAGTGCACAGAAAGTGATTTTTTTACCAAGTATTTTTTACTTTTTTTTTATTTTATTTAAAAATGTGCTTCAAAGCGCTTAGAGCACTAGAATTTAAGCTGTGTACGCAAAAATTTTAATGCGCTATAAATGGTATTATAGGCTGTTCTTACTGTTAATTGTGTTCTTTTGGCCACATCTTCGTAACTCAATCCATCATAAAACCGCAATTGGATTAATTTTCTTTGCTGAGGGGTTAGTTTTTCGAGGGCAGCAAGCAAACTGGTTTTTACCAGCTCGTCTGATTGAATTTTTACGATCAGTTCTTCATAAGGCATTTCCAAAAGAGCTTCATCTTCTCTTACAATTACTGAAATGGCTTTGTTTAAACGTTGTTCGTGTGCAATCCGTTTTAAAATTTTTCTTTTTAAAATCGTACGCAGATAAGATTCAACCTGTTCTACACGGGGTAGTGTTTCGTGTTTTTCCCAAATTTCGAGAAATACCTGGTTTAATGTATCGGTAACCACTTCTGAGTCGCTGCAAACCCTCAAGCCAAATCCGGCTAAACTTCTATAGAGGCTTTTATACAAATTAAGAAAGGCATCTCTTTCGCCCATACATAGGGCCTCCCACCACAATACATGGAACGTAATTTTATCCTCGGCGAAATTATGCTTGTCCATGATAAAATTTACGACTGCTCTTTCCTTTTACCGGAAATGAAACACTTGTATTGGGATAATTTTGCAAAAATATAGTCATTAATCGTTTAGTCAGCACACGATTTAGGGATATTGTGCTGTGCAGTTTTTTGGTTTTGTTGTAGCTTGGTTTGTTACAAGGTACAGGTTAATCTTCAAATACCTTTCCTTTAATCACTTGTTTTTTTTATTTCAGCTTATGGTAAGCCAAAATATTTTCAAATCTGAACGAGAAAAAGTTTAGCAAAACTAAAAAAATTAAGCTATTATAAACAACATAAATTGCTTTCGGCAGCTTAAAACAAAAAGTGTTGAACTCAGACAAGCCGAATCCAACACTTCAAAAAACAAATATCTCTGTTTAGTATTTATATAAATTACCGACTTTTTTTAATCCTGCTCAATAAAGTTAAGTTCCCTGTCGTGCGTTTCGGGTATAGTGAGCACACTGTATATGCCAATACTAAAACAAATTACCCCCACCACTGCCGCAGCATTAAGCGCTAGTATATCGGGTTTTAAAGCCGCATAAAGTGTTGTCATTAATACCACCGTGCCACGAACCATATTGGGAATGGTAGTTGCTGCCGTAGCCCTTAAATTGGTTCCAAACTGTTCGGCACCAATAGTAACAAACATAGCCCAATAGCCAATACCAAAGCCTAGCCAAAGGCACATGAGGTATATTCCTGTAGGATTTGCCAGACCTCCATACAGGTAAATAATCGAACCCAAAAGCGTAAAGAGCATGAGTATCATTACAGCCTTCTTTCTGGAGCAAAGCAGATAACTTAATACACCACTCAGCAGATCGCCCGTAGCTAGGCCAATGTAACACCACATTACCGAGAGGCCTGGTTTTACCTCTTCCGTTATGCCTAAAGCCTTGGCAAATTCGTTGCTAAAAGTAGCCAGAATACCGATTACATACCAGGTTGGCAATCCGATACCTATACACCTGGCGTAGAGTTTTAAGCGGCGGGTATTGGTAAAAAATGATTTAAAACTCCCCTTACGAACCTGCTCACGTTCGGCTATCTGTGTGTACATGCCCGATTCGAAAACCCCTATTCTCAAAAGCAGCAGCAATATCCCTAAACCACCGCCCGTGAAATAAGCATAACGCCAACTAAAAAGCTCAACGGTAAAATAGGCTGCAACAGCGCCTAGCAAACCCACGCCTGCAACTACCGAGGCACCAATACCGCGCAATTTTTTAGGCAGGCTCTCTGAAACCAAAGTTATGCCTGCTCCAAGCTCTCCGGCCAAACCTACACCGGCAACAAAGCGCAAAACTTTATATAGGGTAATATCCTGAACAAATCCGCAGGCAAAATTGGCTATTGAATAGGTAATAATCGATCCGAAAAGCACCGATAACCTGCCTTTTTTATCTCCCAAAATGCCCCACAATATGCCGCCCAATAGCAAACCACTCATTTGCCAGTTCAAAATGCTCGCTCCTTCTACAGATTGTGCTGTTTCATCCAGGCCCAATTCAATCAGGCTCGGAATCCTAACAATGCCAAACAGCAGCAAATCGTATATATCTACAAAATAACCTAAAGCTGCAACAATAACTACCGTGCTGAACAAGTGCTGCCATACACTTTTACCACCAATCTTTTCCATATTTATTGATAGATAAAAGTAACGCTTACCACACAGTCCTTATCGGCCACAGCCCTTACCCAATGAGCACTAAAGCCGGCAGGAAATTCGTATTCAACGGGTTTGCCTGGAGTAAGGTTAAAGGTTTTGTATTGGTGAAAACCAGTGAGGTCGAAATCAACTTCAAGGGTAATTTTCACAGGGATATTTGCAGTTAAGCTAACCTTTTTACGGTCGTAACCCGTCATTAAGTAAGGCAACGAAGCTTCTCCGGCTTTTACTGTAGTATTTTTCCAAACGCTTCCCGTGCCTACTGCTTTTCCCATTTTCCACATATCATCTACCCCACCATACCACAAGCCGTTCGAGGAGTTGCCAAAGTACTGGCCATCAGCCCGTGCATCTTTTTTTGTTCCGCTGAGCACCAATAACCCGCGCCAGGTACAGAAATCAATAATTTTTTTATTATGGGTGGTAATCGGTCGCAAAGCAATAAAACCACTTTCCCTGCCAACTTCATAAAAGGTGCCCGAAATATTCAGCATAAACCGTTCAGATTCGATTTCCCTTTTATCGCGATAGGCAAAGGTTTGGTAAATATCTGAACCTTTGGGCAAGCGAAATGTACCTGTTGCATCTTTTACAATTACCGAAGCCTCATCAACCGTGTATCCCTTAACTAATTTTCCTAAACGCAAAACCTGTGCGCTACTGTCGGTTGTTGGGGTAACAGTAACCAGTTTCTCATCTACTTCCGTGTACTTATTTTCGCTTGTTTGCAATACCTGCAGGTTTTTATTAAAATTTGCCGGACGGATAATGTTTGCATTAACCGGACTTGTTTCCGTAATATCGGCCAGCGATTTAAACAATGTATTATTTGGTGTATGTGGCTTTCCGCTGAAATGCATAAAGGCTGTTGCGATGCAATCTTTATCGGTTTTAAACCTGATCCAGGTGGCTTTCAAATCTGCCGGCAGCAGAAAATATTGATAATGGTTAGCATCCAGCCTGATTTTTTTATAATCTTTCCAGCTATTGTTTCCGCTTACATCGATCTGGAGTGTCACCGTAGTTTGCTTATCGGCTAACAAATGGAGTACCTTTTTATCAAATCCATTAATGAGATAAGGATCTGATGGGGTATTGCCCTTAACTGCATCCTTTTCCCAGGGGCCGCCCCATCCCGTAGGACTGCCCCATTTATTAAGATCGTTCCACTGGCCAAACCATAAGTTGGATTGAGCCCGTCCGGCCAACGGATTTTCTAGCACCGTGGTTTCGTCTGTTGCAATTACAATCTGATTGTTCCAGTTGCAAAAATCGGGGATATAGCGCAAATGGGTGTTAAGTGGTGCAATTCCTCCACTGTTTGCCCGGGAAAAGGTTTTTGGAAAATCATACATCATTGCATGCATATCCATCAGCATTTTGCCATTCCCCACTTCACGGATGCGTGGCCATTCGGTATACCAGCCCCCACGGTGATCGTAAGTATGGGCAGCCTTAGGTAAACGGTAGGTATACCATTGCCCTTTATCCAGTAGTTTAAGTATAACCGAACGTTTATCCCAGCCTATACTCCATAGCGGGGTCTTATTGTCTGGACTGCCATAAATACCTCCCGGTCCGGTTACATCGGTAAACTGCCTGCGTTCTACTATTTCCCATTTTTTACCATCCCAACTGGCCAGTACTCCTTTTTCTTCATTGTTACCGGGTAAACTGCCTGCCTGAAGCATGTCTTTCGTTATTTTAAAAACGGCTTCCTCACCATTGTTGGCTACAACTAATTTGCCCTGTGCTGTATAAGCCCCCTTACCGTGCCAGCCAGGAACAGGCTTATGAAACAGTTTATTAACCGCGAGTGTATGTACGTTTACTTCATATAGCACACCTTCCATATCATAAAAATACACCATGTTTTCGGGATCAGACAGGTGCCTGGCTGTTGCGGTCATCCGGCCAGGCATTACACTGAAAGGGATGGTCCTCACTTTGCCCTTATCATCAATAAAATAACTGCTGGTAATAAGCTGGTTGGACTCACGATGGATCATCCTATTGGCTGGTGTACCACCAATACTTTCCGGATGAATGGTTACATTTAAATCTTTATCTAAACTGTAAAGCTTATCGGCGCTGCCATGGGGCTCATGTGGCGAATAGGTAACCATCCAAAGCTGACCGGCCCAGGGTGTAATGGCGCCTATACCGTTTTCAAAACCCTGGCCTCCCTTCTTATCCTGCAGTTCTTTTTTTGGCCAGCCTTCGTTAAAGGTGGCCAGATGCGGATATACACCGCTAACCTGAATGGGTTTAGTTTGGGCTTTAACTAAAAATGGTATAACGAGTGCGGCTACTGCACTTAAATAGATATTCGGTCTTATGTTTTTCATCTCTTTTTAAAAATCTTAATAATTAGGGTTTTGCGTAAGGCTTGGGTTTAACCTAACCTCCTGCTGTGGTATAGGCCAGAGGTATTGTTTGGTGGCATCGAACTTTCTTACAAACTGTATTTTAACATCGCTACCAAAGCCCGAATAATCGGCGATACCGTCAGCATCAATAGGTGTTATGCCCGGAAACGGCCATTTTGCTCTATTTTGGTTTGCAGGATCGGGCAGTGCAATAATGGGTTTATTAAGTGCTCTTTCAGCCAGTTTCCATCTAATCAGGTCCATATAACGCAGGCCCTCGAAAGCAAACTCTATCCTCCTCTCCCGCCTTACTATTTTTTTAAGCTGAACCGGATCCAGTGTCGTAATCGCCGGGTAAGAACCTATACTGGTAGCAGCAACGCCGTATCCCCTTGCCCTAACCCGGTTTATTGCCTCCAATACTGAAGCATCTAACTGCCCCAGTTCTATTTTGGCTTCTGCGTAGGTAAGCAGCATTTCTGCAAAACGTACAATAATGGCGTCATTATCTTCGATATGGGTATCGGACCAGCTTTGCTCAACGCCTTTTTTAAACAGGAAACCGGTAAAGCTGGCAAATGGTGCTACTCCCCTCGAGTCGTTATTGGTAGCCTTTCTGGCCAGTTTTGAGCTCCATACCTGCAAAGAATCGGGATGTGGATTGTAGTTGTAGCCTAACCAGTAGGTATTGAAAGGAACCACAGTAGCTGCAAGTCGCGGATCGCGGTTAGCAAAGGGATTTAGTGGATTGTAAAGCGGCGATTCGTTAATCGGTTTTCCGTCTGTACACTCATAAGCATCTACCAGCTCACGGGTTGGCATGGTTGCACCAAATCCTCCAGCATTTCTCGATAAGATATCATCGGGTGTTGCTGAAACTTTCTGTGCCTGATCTCGCGGAATGCCAAGAATAATCTCGGGACTAAGTTCTCCTGCTCTCTGAAAAAGAGCGCTGTAAGAATTATTTAGACTATAAGCTCCGGCACCGGTGAGATTCATCACAGCCAAAGCAGCCTCGCGGGCAGTTTCCCAATCGCCCATATAAAGGGCTGTTCTGGCTTTAAGTGCCAATGCAGCTCCTTTTGTTAACCGTTTTATGCTCGAAGAGGCATAATTTTGCGGCAGGTTCTGCGCTGCAAAATCAAATTCCGCTTTCAGAAAATTATAGATATCGGCTTTACTGCTCTTCTTAACGTTGTAAGATTCTTCGAGCGTAAGGATTTTAAGGTTAAGCGGAACATCTCCGTAATGGGTAATCAGTTTACTGTATTGATAGGCCCTGATTAGCCTCATTTCGGCTTCCAAAGTAGTCATTACAGTTGCCGGCGTACTGGCTGCCGCCCGATCTTTATTTTCGAGGAAAGCATTAACACGTGCAATAGCTTTGTAAGCATTGGTCCAGAAGGTAAGCGAAAAAGCATCTGATGATGACTGTGTACCGGCGATAACCGGGTTTGAGCCGCTTCCACCGCGGTAGTAACAGTTATCGGAGAAAAACTCTTCCCAGGCACCTGTATTTTCTTTAATTGGCGCCCAAAAATCTAAACGATAAAGGTCGTTTACCGCCAGTTCGAGCTCTACCTGGTTGGAATAAAAGCTGCTTGTTGAAGGCGAACTTAGGGGATTTAGATCGAGCTTTTTGCATGACCAAATGCAAATGCCCAACATTGCTATAATAAAGAGGTTCTTTTTCATTTTAAATAAGGTTTGATATATCCCTGTGTATTAAAATTTTACGTTAACACCGCCAAGAAATGTGGTTACGATTGGATAAGCTGCATTTCCCGATTCAGGATCGGCATATTTGGGGAATTTGCTACTGGTAAAGAAATCGTTTACTGCCACATAAAAACGGATAGATTGTAATCCCACTTTCTTCAGCAATGGCTTATCAGCTAAGGTGTAACCCAAAGTTGTATTCTTGATCCGGAAGTAAGCTCCGTTAAACAGCCAAAAATCAGACAGCGCATAATTATTTCCGGAAACGGTATTGGTTAAGCGCGGATATTGGGCAACCATATTTTGCTCAGGCGTATTGTTTTTGCTGTAGAATTTCCCGTCAATCAGTTCCGGAAAATTGCCAAACTGCTCCTGAAATGGCCTCACCACTTCACTATTCAACCTGCTCAAACGTTTAGCTACCCCCTGAAAGCTGATGCCGAAATCAAATCCTTTATAAGCCAGATTGATGTTACCACCATATTGATATCTTGGTAATGAACCGCCAAGCAGCACCCTGTCATTGGCATTGATAATACCATTATTATCGGTATCTGCGTAGCCTAAATCGCCTGCCGTAACCGCGTTACTGGTTCTGGGCGCTGCGTTTGCACTGGCAGTGTTTTGGTAAATACCTGTTGAACGGTAGCCGTACCATTCGTTAAACTGGCTACCCTCAAAAATAGACTGATCGCCAAGAATTTGTGTGCCGCCCATATTTACGATATTCGATTTGGCATCCGAAAGGTTAAAGCCGGCACTATAGCTCAGTTCCCCAATTTTATCTTTCCAGCCGATGGCCATTTCCCAGCCTTTAACATCTAATATTCCGGCATTTTGTGTAGGCCTGTCAAAACCAAGGTTTATCGGAATATCCAGTCCTAAGAGGATATCGGTAGTTCTTTTTTGGTAATAATCAGCAGTCAGGCTTAATCTATTGTTCAGGAAAGCAGCATCAATACCTATATCGGTAGACTTTGTGGTCTCCCATGAAATGTTTTGAACGGCATAAACGGTTTGTGCCCCTCCATTTAACGGAATTACGCTTCCGTTCTGATAAAACAACGCGGTACTCAAATCAATACTGGCCTGGTAAGGATAATTGCCAATACGCTCATTTCCTACCTCTCCATACGAGCCCCTCAACTTTAGAAAACTAACCCATTTGATGTTTTTCATAAATTTTTCTTCGCTCAAACTCCAGCCCGCCGAAAATGATGGAAAATAGGCATCGCGATAAGCAGGTGCAAAACGCGAAGACTTATCATACCTTAAATTTGCCTGTAAAAAATAACGGCTTTTGTAATCGTAGCTTAAACGACCAAAGAACGAACGGAGGTTAGCCTCTGATGCATCGCCCGAATTATCTCTCAATAACTGTGAGCCTGCGTCGAGATAAGGAAAATCGGTAAGTACAAAACCACTTCTCGAAGCTCCTAACGATTCCTGGTTGCTATAAACACCTTCGTACCCCAGCAACCCACTAAAATTGTGGTTATTAACCGTTTTGTTATAGTTGGCCAGAAACTGACTGGTTAACTGGTAAATCTCATTCCTACCCTCATTTAAAACCGTTAAGGCGGTATTGGATAAGGTAGTAGGCGACCCATCTGCCAGTGTATAGGTAATTTTTTTAGAAAAGGCTTTTGTTTTATTAAAATCAAAGGTCGGAGCCAGAATACCAGTCAGGGTTAAACCCGTTACGGGTTTAAAGTTTAATGCCAAACGCCCCTGCAATTGGTTAGAGCGGCCCGTTGTAGTTCCACCTTCGTTTAATTGCGCAAGAGGGTTTCTACCATCCTTAGCAATAGAATACTTACCATTGGTATAGCGGTCGGCATAAACCGGAGGCATTACCCTTGCCTCGTAAATTGGTGTTTGGCCACTAAAGGGATTCGATACCGGCGCCAAACTGTTAAGCCTTCTTAATCCAAGATCAACAATAGCACTCAGTTTCTCTGAGATTTTGATATCGTTATTGATCCTGAACTGATAGCGCTCATAATTGTAGTTATCGTAAAATGCCCCCACATTCTGGTAACCTAACGAAGCCTTGGTTTTCAGCTTTTCATTGCCAGCGGTAAATACCACGTCATGCTGCTCCCTGGGGGCATATTTATTAGTCATAATCAGTTGCTGCCAATCGGTATTGGCAAAAGGAAATTTATCGGGTGTTGCAGCCCTGTTGGCTTCGAAATTCACAATGTAATCGTTGGCATATGGCCCTGTTGCAGCGCCATCATTAGTAGCCTGCTCGTTAAAGTATTTCATGTAGGTTGGCGCATCAACATAAGCCGGCAAGGCAGTAGGTTTTTGTAAAGCATACTCGAAATTGTATTCGAGATTCGAGGCACCGTTTTTACCGCGTTTGGTGGTAATTAAGATTACCCCGGCGGCACCACGCGAGCCGTATATGGCAGCCGAAGCCGCGTCTTTGAGCACATTAAGCGATTCGACATCATTCGGGTTCACCAGGTCCATACTGCTTACCGGAATACCGTCTACCACCACCAAAGCATCGTTATTGTTTAGCGTGGTAATGCCGCGTACCCTAACCGTAGCGCCCGAACCAGGCGCTGAACTGCTCCGCGTAACCGATACTCCTGCTACCGCGCCCTGCAAAGATTCAGAAACCTGCAGGGTTTGCCTGCCCGAAAGTTCTTCGCCGCTAAGTGTAGCAATGGCACCGGTTAAATCTTTTTTCTTTTGCGTTCCATACCCCACTACCACCACATCATTTAAATTGGTTTGATCGGCCATTAGTGCAACTTCAAGTGGCTTTCCGTTAAGAATAATTGTTTGTATTTGATAACCCACATAACCGAAAGTCAAGCTTTTTACAGCATCAGGTATGGTTAGGGTAAATCGACCCTGAGTATCGGTTAAGGTTCCATTTTTTGTGCCTGGTACACTCACAGTTACACCGATCAGGCTCTCCTTTGTTTTCGCATCGGTAACTCTACCCGAAACGATCTTTGTTTGTGCATGAGCTGCATAGTAAATACAGGCTAGCACCAACAATAGCAATAGGTTCTTTTTCATTCAAGATTTGGTTAGTTATTAAATAGTTTGTTGGTTCTCTTCACTGATGATAACACCAGCTAACTGTAAATTTAGGGGCATATTTAGCTAAAAACACGCTCAACAGCTGACCAAAGCTGAGCCATTATTTAGTACAACATAAAACACTAACTAACAGCACCTTAAACACAAAAAAGAACTTAAATGGATAAGCCGATAAAACGAAAAAATAGTTGATCTGAGCCTTACCGTTTATTTCATCGATTTTAAATTGTGAATCGCAACCCGAAACCATGCGCTTTTATTTTGATATGGTGGCTTTTTCTGTATTTTTATGGCACATCCGATAACCGATCAACTAACCAAACATATTATCATTACCCGTCCCCAAGTGATACAACAAAGCATGAACGAAGAATCCCTACAGGCTGAAAACATCTTATTCTTCCGCAACCTGGATAGCTGCTGTCAAAAAATAGCAGAACAGACCGGTAACCAGGATATAGCTTCGTGGAAAAACAGCGATTATGTTAAGCTCAGTGGTTTACTTTATCGGAAAACAAAAGTGCATTTGGGCGAGAATACCCTGAAACGGATATTTGGTAAAGTCAAAACCTCTAACCGCTACTACCCGCAGAAAGCCACTCGTGATGCGTTGGCACAGTTTATTGATTTTCGCGACTGGCAGGAATTTGAGCGTATTAACTCACTTACTATTGAAAAACCTCCCCTACCAAAGCCGACACAGCCAAAAGAGCCTGTAAAACCATCGAAAAGGGCTAAGCACACGCTTAAAGTTATTTTATTTGCTATAACAGTATTGGTAGGGATTAGTTTGTGGATTTACATTAAAAGTCTGATTAGCGATCAGGACATTAAACTTCTGTGCCTAAACCCCAACGGGATAAGTCCACACTCTGCACTTTTTAAACTAAACGTTAAAAACAATGCGAAGATTAACCGCGCTGAATACCTTATCGATTTTGCAGATGGCAGTACCATGAAGAAAAGTTTTTCGGCAAATCTGGTTAACCATTACTATGAGGCTCCCGGAAGGTATTTCCCTGTACTGTTCCATCACAAAAAGCCAATAGATACAGGATGGGTTTACCTTCAAAGCAAAGGTTGGGATTTGATTGCTATGGTAGAACATGATACCACCAGGGTATACCCAGTGAGTTCTGCCGCGCTCCAAAACGGAAAAAGAATATCTGCATCCACTTCTGCGCTTATCAAATCAGGCGTTGATACTACCAAAACCTTTTTTGTTTCATTTGCCAACGTTAAACCGACTACCATAAGTGCCGACAACTTTGAGTTAAATGTTTTCATCCAAACCTCGCCCTCTCGCCCCGGAGTACGCTGTTCGCAAACAGATTTAATTGTATATGGAGAAAAAGACTTTCATGCGGTTAACCTCATTAAGCCAGAATGTGTAGTATGGAGCAATTTGAAATTTTCTGAGAACCAGCTTGATGGTACAAAAGATGACCTGAGACCACAGGGCCAGGACCTTCGCAATGGCAAACACATTAAGCTAAGGATTGAAAACCAGCACGCCAGGCTTTTTGTAGATAACAGGGAAATCATTAATAGCAGATATAAAATCCCTATTGGTAAGCTCATGGGAGTAAAAATAAGATTTGCAGGTGTAGGTAGCTTTGAAAATTTTGAGGCCTATGACCTAAAAACAAAAGAAAAGTTTTAACTGCTATTAATTAGCATTCCAATAGCAATCGATCAAACAAGTGAAACAGGCAATCTTCAAATTATTTTCTTGTTGAGCAAGCGCTTAAAAACAAAAACGGGGACTTTCTTCTTTCGATTAAGTTCCCCGTTTTTAACTTTAAAAACAACCATAGCTGTATTTTAAAGCATCTAATTCTTGTTACTTTGATTTTTCCGTTATCGTTAGGTCTTGCAACTTTTACGATTCGTGAAAATTTATTTCCAACTCTTCTGTCCGTAAACTTCTTAGCTTTCAATAATCTCTGTTAGGCCTGTGCAGTTTTCTTATCGGCCAATCTCTCGATGGTGATATATATTCTTAATCAGTTTAACCCTTTCTGAAACTAACCGTTATCCTTGTAAACTATCCGAAATCTGTCACCTCTCGGTTCTTTATTTCTTTTGGATTGTTTTATCAGAATTCAAAGTACTTCGTATTTGATATGATCTAATTTAGGTGTAAAACCATTATCTGTCAAGAAAAAACAATGGTTTTTATAAACAAAGTTTTCAACCTAAATCAACTGGTTATCAACAATTTAAAAACAACAAAACCTTGTTTTTAACCATAAAAACGCATTTATTTTCAGTTTATTAACATTGGCTCCATTTTTACTCATACACAAAACATAGCCAACTGGCAATCAGAACCTTACTGTTTTTCGGCGTAAAATGCTAAAAAAACAAAAAACTTAATTTCAATCTCAACAAAAAGAATTGCTATTATGTTATTTTTGTAATATGCAGATCAGGCAACCCATTAGAAACATACAAGACTTTTTATTGAGTACGTATTTTGCCGACGGTCTGCGCATTACCATCGGTGTACTGCTACCCTCTTTGATATTTGCTCAGTTTGGCATGCTTAAATATGGCATGACTTTATCGCTCGGTGCTTTATGTGTGAGCGTAGTGGATAGTCCGGGGCCAATGGTGCACCGGAGAAATGCCATGTTTATTACCACGGCACTCATTTTCACCTTTTCAATTATTACCGGTCTTACCAACAAGAACCATTATTTTATTGGCTTTTTACTGGCTGTATCGAGTTTTATATTTTCGATGTTTTACATCTATGGCCTCAGGGCAGCCTCGGTTGGTACTGCAGTGTTGCTAATTATGGTGCTCAGTATCGACGATATCAGGCCCTGGCAGGAAGTATTGCTTCACTCAGCACTGGTTCTAGCAGGTAGCTTATGGTATACCGGTTTAAGCTATTTTGTTTACCGCCTGCGCCCCTTCCGGCTGGTGCAACAATCGTTAAGCGATTCGATTTTAGAAGTAGCCGAATTTTTAAGGGAAAAAGCCAAATTTTATCACCAGAACAACAATTACGAAAAAACCTACGCCGATCTGCTACAACTCCAGGTATCGGTGCATGAAAAACAGGATGCGGTTAGGGAATTGCTTTTCAGAACGCGCGAGATTGTACGCGATTCGACACCTGAAGGTCGTTTCCTGTTATTGGTTTTTGTTGATATGGTTGATCTTTTTGAGCAGGTTATGTCTACTTATTACAACTATCAGCAGCTGCACGATCAGTTTGATAAGGCAGGTATCCTGTCTGATTACGAAATGGCCATTAAACGTATTTCTTATGCTTTAGATGATATTGCTTTTGCACTGAAAAGCGGTGGTACACCAGTTGTTTCCAAACGGCTGCTCATTGAAATAGAACGTTTAAAAATTAAAATCAATAACCTCGAAAAAAATAACCAAAACCAGGAATACAATACGCTGGGGATTATTGCGCTGAAAAACATTGAGGTGAACATCGAGAATATCCTTTCGCGTGTTAAAACCATTTTCAGCTATTTTAAAATCAGGAATAGCAAGGATATTCGCCAGGCAGAGGTAGATACGGAAAAGTTTATTACGCGCCAGAAGTTCGATTTTAAACTGTTTACCGAAAACTTAACCTACAGTTCTTCCACTTTCAGGCATTCGCTACGTGTTACTGTAGTAATGTTACTTGGCTTTGTTGTATCGCTGGTCTTAGATTTTTCGCACAGTTACTGGATTTTACTCACCATCCTCGTAATTTCCAAACCTGGCTTTAGTTTAACCAAAGAACGCAATTACCAACGTTTAATCGGTACAACCGTGGGGGCGTTTGTGGGAATGGGTGTGCTTACCTATATCCACGACAGAAATACCTTATTTGTAATTTTGCTGATTTGTATGATTGGCTGTTACAGTTTTCAGCGTAAGAATTATGTAGTAAGCGTACTTTTTATGACACCCTATATCCTCATTCTCTTCGATTTTTTAGGGATGGGATCTATTGCGTTGGCCAGAGAAAGGATTTACGATACTTTTATCGGCTCGGGCATTGCACTACTGGCCAGTTATTCTCTCTTCCCCACCTGGGAGTACGAAAACCTGAAAGAGGCCATGATCGATATTTTAAAAGCCAACAAGGATTATTACGACCAAGTTATTAAATTGTACTTTGAAAAGAGCTATAACCGTACAGAATATAAACTGGCACGTAAAGAAGTATATGTAAGTACGGCCAATCTGGCTTCCCTGTTCCAGCGAATGTTTTCTGAGCCTAAAAGTAAACAGCTATTTATTAAAGAAGTACACCAGTTTACCTCTTTAAGTCACCTGCTGTCATCATATGTAGCTACACTTTCGCTTTATAACAAGGAACATGAGTTTGTTTTCGAAAGTTTTGATCACTTAAAACCGATTGCGAACAATACCAATTACCTGTTAGATGCAGCCCTCAACAACCTTTTGCAGGGAGCTGGCACCTTAGATAATGTACCTTTAATTAGATTGAACGATAATGGTTTAAGTGCTAAAAAAGGCGAAGACCTTGTGCCAGAGCAGTTCGATTTGATTCAGAAAGTAGCTTATGACATTTATAAACTCTCGGTTAAAATAAAACTGTAACCTTTTATTTAATCAGACAGGCATTAAAGGGTAAAGTGTACGATTCTCCGTTATCGAGTTTAAAAGTAATCTGCCCATCACAGCCAAGCTGCTTCTCTGCAATATCTTTGGCATTAAAAACGACTGAATAAGAACGTTGTTCTGTATTGTCTGATTGAATTGAATCAGTTCGAACTTTGAATTTCAGTTTTACCTCAATACTACCTGCAGTAACAGATATTTTTTCAATCTTATTGAATTTAGATTTGGTAGTAAAATCGAGTAACAAGGCTCTGGGTGCATTAGTCGTATCGCTAAAAAGGCTAAAAGCATAGTAAGTTTTACCCTCGCGGAAATACTGGTAATCGAGTTGCTTTTTCTGGCAATAAGCGGTGTTGGCCAACGCAAAGCAAAACAGGAAACAGATAAAGGTTTTCATCATATTAAAATCTGGGGCAAGGCACTTTAAACCCTTTAAAGTTATTGTGCCGGTATATAAAAGAGAGTTCGTAAGTGCGTGGCGTGGCATTTAATAATTTACTGCCATATACCGTATAATTTATGCCTGCACTAATATTGCCAACAGCCGCCCCAACATAGGGGAAAAACGATGCTTCGTTAAATTTATACCAAAGTCCTAAATTTAGTTTTACTTTGGTTTCTTCGCCGGGTTTTAAACCTAAAACAGTACCTAATATGGCATCTTTGTTTTTATTCTGCGCATTGTAAACCCCGGTAACATTTAGATCTGCAAAATCATTTAACAGGTAAACCATACCCAGGTTAACGGTTCGGCGGGCAGCTACAAATTCGCGACTGCTATTTAAAAGCGCATCTTTAGGACGGGTTAAATGGTATTGCGCATAACCACCGGCAATGCTCAGCCTATCGAAATTTGCGGCAAAATTAACCCCGATGTTTACGTCGAAATAAGCCGTTTTATCGTTTTTTAAATCGAGGTAATTGGGCATCGAAGTATCAAAACCACCACCGTTATACTGCGAAGCAAAGGTGAGTTTATTGTAATCGAGGTATTTGGCTACGTAGGCAATTTGTGGAGCCAATCCGAATTTAAAGCGGTGTTCTTCATCAAAATACTGGTAGTAAGAAACACTGGCACTGAGATATTGCGATTTTAAGGCTTTATTTAGTGATTCATCAAACAAGCCACTTAAGCCTATGCTAAAGTAGTTATTGGTAAAATTTTCGTCCTCAACCAGTTTAATATCACCCGAAACGCTATAGGTATTATAAGGATCGCCGAGATTACCCCATTGCTGCCTTGTATTAACTGCAATACGGTACTCGCCATCAAAGAAACCCGTAAAGGCCGGATTTAACGAGAGTGGTGCAGCAAAATACTGCGAAAATTTGGGGTCTTGTGCCGAACAACATACAGCAGCCAGGCACAAAAAGAATAGTATCAGCGCTTTGTACATCATAATATCAGAATAGTTTTTCCTTTTGATTGAATTTTTCCGCCAAACAGATCAATTCCTTCTGCAAACCACGAAAATGTTTCAAGCGGCTGCATTTTGCTCTTAAACTGACCATCCCAACCTCCATTAACAAGAGCCTCACTTTCGTAAACCAAAATACCCCATTTGTTGTAAACCCTGAAACTCGTTAGTTTCTTAACGCTTACCAAAAAAGGATACAAGCGATTATTGGTTTCCTTTTGTGGCGTAAAAGCGGTTGGTACTATAATTTTAGGCTGTGGCAAAACAGTTAAGGTAATTGAGGTGCTGCTTATACAGCCATTCGTACTTTGTATGGCTACATAATAAACTCCTGCCCTGTTTATTTTTGTAGGGTCCTGTACTGGACGTTTCAGGTCCTGATCTTCAAAATAAGTAGCCTTAACAAATGCGCTGCTGCCTTTGGTAATTTCTGGTGCGGTTAAGTCGATAAATTCATTATCAAAAATGGTTTTTGGCTGATTTAAAACAAGTTTTGGCGGTTCATTGAAGTTGACTACAATTTTAGCGGCGCTAAAACAACCGCTTTCGTTGGTTGCCTTTACATAATAGATACCTGGTTTTACAATCGCTTTAGGGTAAGCAAGCGGATTTGCAAGGGCTTCATCACTAAAAAAAGTGTAAGTAAAGTGTCCATTGGTTTCGGTGTATAATGCCGGATTGGTTAAATCTACCTTGTCAGGATAACAGACTATTGCAGGCTGATTTATTGTAAAAACAGGTGGACTCGTTATGTTCACAACTATTTTATCACTTACCACACAACCCGCTGCACTAACTGCTTTTACATAATAAACTCCGGATTTATCAATGTGCGAAGGATCGCTTAAAGCTTTGCTCAGCGCCTCATCTTCATAAAAACTATATTTGAACGTAACGTCGCTGCCGATAAAATTTTTCAAAGTGGTAAGATCTACCAAATCGCCCAGGCAAACGGATTTTAGATTGGTAATTTTGAGCAGGGGCATCTCTTGAATTGTTACCTCAACCGGAACCAGCTTGCTACAGCCAAATTCGTTTGCAAACTTAATAAAATACCTGCCAGAAGCTTTAATGTGCTGTGGGTCGGTCAAAATTTGCGTGGCAGCCTCATCAGCATAATAGGCTTTGGTTATGCCGCTCAGTTCGCCCACACATAATTCGTTCTTCGTAATATCCACACTTTCCGAATAACAAACCGCAGCGGGGCTATTAACTGTAATATTGGTTACTTTATATACAGCAATATCGATTGGCACTACACTCTCACAGCCTTTGTTATTGGTGGCTTTAATGTAAAAGGTTTTATCGGCAGTTATTTTAACAATAGCCCCAATTTGCTTAGTCAGGTCTTTATCTTCATAAACCAGATAAGTAAAATCGGCCGAACGGTTTAAGATGTACTTTTCGCTTAACAAATCGATTTCACTGCCCTGGCAAACGATATCTTTATTTAAAACCTGTAATTCATAATCTACTCCTTTTATTACCGTACTGATTGTACTCGGACAACCAAAACCGGGATAAGGAACTACATCTAAAACAATCTTCGATCCATCGGCCGGTTTAGGTTTAATGCTGATGGACTGGCCTGTACCATATTTAACCGATCGATCTGCATTGTACCAGCTATAGCCCTGAAAGCCACTTGGCCCCGAAATATTTAGGGCATCGGAACTTTTGCAATAAGTACTTCCTGCTATCGGACCACCGCAAACATTGTTTATATCTACATAAGCATAACCAAAATGGCCACCTCTGGCGCAATCGGTACTGATAAACTCAATCAGCAACTCCTTGCCCTGGTAACCCGATAAATTTATGGTAACCGCCGACCAGTCTTTATAAATTACGCCTTCATAATCGGCAGATTTTTTAAAGCCAGGTAAGGAAGAAGTAGCTACATACTCAAAAGAAGCGCAAGGGATATACTCGTTTTTTTCTACATCCTTTACACGCGCAATAAACCGTGGTTGCTCGTAAGGTTCGTGATCGGGGTCTTCTAAAACCACTGCATACTGATACGTTAAAGTAAAATCAGGCCGGTCTGCAGGTACGGTCATCTGATACGAAATACCATCCACCTGGCTTCCGGTTCCGTTATCACCAATTTTAGCTACAAAATTGCCTCCAGATGGCGGGATAAGATTAAAGCCTCCATAAGGGTCAATAAGGTTTTTCTTACTAATGATCGTATGTCTTCCCGTAGCAGGTTTAGCAACTTCGTTTAAAGTAAAGGTGGTTTGGTTGTTTTCAATGCTAACCAGACCGGTAAATATCTTCCAGTTCTGAAAATTTCCATTTTCAAAGCCAATATTCTCCGGGCAGGATTGCGCATAAGACCTGGTTGGCATAGCAAAGCATGCTATGAGCAACATCAAAAACAATCTATTGATCAACGGGATGATTTAAATAGTTATGACATAAAAATATCGTTTTAGTATATGCAGAGATTTTGTGTCAGGATAAAGTCATGCTTTTTTACACGAAACCGGATACTAATAAATGAGTAGAGCTAATTCTTACATGTACTCAATCTTAACACTAAAGATCATAACTGTCTGATTTTCAATAATATTAAAAACAAAATTATTTACCCTACAATTTTCAGATTCATTTTCGTTTTCATTTTTGATGATAAAAGTGCGGATATAACTCCTGTTTTTTTACATGAAATGATTTTAAAATATTTCAACTATCGCCAATTATGCCCTTAGCAGTATTTTTAAGCAGTCTAACCATAGCTAAAAACAAAGACAACTGTAATTTGTTAAACTAAATCAATTAAGAAAATATTATGGAAAAGCTATATACAGCTGAAGTTACAGCTACTGGAGGAAGAGACGGACACATTAAATCTGGCGATGGAATACTGGATTTCGATTTAAGAAAACCAAAAGAATTGGGTGGACAAGGTGGTGCCACCAACCCCGAAGAGTTATTTGCTGCAGCATGGGGTCCATGTTATTTGGGAGCTTTAGGTTCTATAGCCGAACGCGAAGGTATAGATGTAAGTGAAGCAAATGTAAAAGTTTTGGTTTCGTTTAATAAAGATGGAAATTCATTTGTGCTTTCTGCCGATCTGGATGTACATATCCCGGGCATCTCTCATGAAGAAGCACAGTCGCTGGCAGAAAAGGCGCACAGAACCTGCCCTTATTCTAAAGCTACTAAAGGGAATATCGAGGTTAGGGTTACTGCGGTGTAGGTCCTTGTACAAACCTACATGATAGTCGTCATCTCGACCGAAGCGCAGCGAAATGGAGAGATCTTTAATTAGATTTCTCGACTACGTTTCACTTCGGTCGAAAGGACGAGCTACAATAAATATGTATTTCTTCAAGAAAAATTTCCTTTAAACACAAAAGATCCCGATTAAAAACCGGAACCTTTTGTGTTTTTATCAAAGTCAGCTGTCAACTGGCTTAAAATTATATCGCTTCTTCTTTAACCAAAGTATTAGCCGGACGGCCGTTTTTAAAAGCATCGCGGGTTTTTAATCCCAATAGTTCGAACATGGCCATATCATCAACAAAAGCCGGGTTTGGTGTAGTTAGCAATTTATCACCTGCAAAAATAGAACTTGCACCTGCCATAAAACAGAAAGCCTGCTCTAATGTGCTCATTTCATTTCTTCCGGCAGATAAACGTACCACTGAATTTGGCATTACAATACGTGCAGTAGCAATCATCCTTACCATATCCCAGATCGGTACACGGGGTTGATTTTCTAAAGGCGTTCCTTTAACAGGTACCAAAGCATTAACCGGCACCGACTCCGGATGTGTTTCCATATTTGATAAAGTCTGTAGCATCGAAACGCGGTCTTCTACGGTTTCACCTAAACCAATAATACCACCGCTACATACGGTTAATTTAGCTTTACGTACATTATGAATGGTATTTAAACGGTCATCGTAAGTTCTGGTCGAGATAATACGTTTGTAATCATCTTCAGAAGTATCCAGATTATGGTTATAAGCATATAAACCGGCATCAGCTAAACGTTGTGCCTGATCTTCTGTAAGCATCCCCAGGGTACAGCAAACCTCCATATCCATATCGTTAACAGCTTTAACCATATCAATAACACGGTCAAAATCGCGGTTATCGCGCACCTCGCGCCATGCTGCGCCCATACATAAACGTGATGCACCACCCTCTTTTGCTTTTACTGCAGCGCTCACCACCTGGCTAACCTGCATCATAGGCTGTACTTCTACATCCGTATGGTAACGGGCAGCCTGCGGGCAGTAAGAACAGTCTTCTTTGCAGCCACCTGTTTTGATAGAAATCAATGAGCTTACCTGAACCTCATTGTAATCTTTATTCGCTCTGTGTATGCTTGCTGCTTCGTAAACCAGATCTAAAAATGGTCTATTGTAAATTTCGTATATTTCTTCTTTTGTCCAATCGTGTCTTGTCGTTTGCATTCGGATCAGGATTTGTTTAAGCTATAGTAAAAGTTTGCTGGCTAAACCTAAAATTAACAGGAAGCCAAAAACATCGGTAAAAGTAGTAATAATTATAGATGATGCAATGGCAGGATCGATGCCCACCCTTTTTAAGATTAGCGGAATACCAGCCCCGGTAATGCCTGCAATAATCAGGTTCCCAGTCATTGCCAGAAAGATAACCAGGCCCAGCATCGGATTTCCATCAAAAAAGAAGGCAAAAATAAATACAATTAATCCGTTAGAAGCTCCGTTGATTAAACCTACTGTAAACTCTTTTAAAACGGTTCGGTAGGCTTGCTTGTCGGTCAAATCGTAAAGAGAAATACGCCTTACCGTTACTGCGAGGGCTTGTGTAGCTGCATTACCGCCCATACCTGCAATAATGGTCATGTAGGCCGCTAATGAAGGAATTAATTTAATGGTTGGATCGAAATACCGCACTACCGATGAGGCTAAAAAAGCCGTACCTAAATTGATGATTAACCAGGGCAAACGCGATTTCACCGCCTCTACCCAGTTACCGCTCAGTTCCTCGTCTTCTGATACCCCCGAAATTTTAAGGATATCCTCGGTACTCTCCGCTTCCATTACATCGATTACATCATCGAAAGTTACCCTTCCGAGTAGTTTCTGGTGATCGTCTATAACCGGGATACTGGTTAAATTGTATTGCGAAATTAAATTAGCTACTTCTTCCTGGTCGGTATCGGGATGCACATAAACGGCATCAACCTTTACCAGCTCGGTTATTTTGGCATTGTGCTTGGCTTTGATAATATCTTTAAGCGATACAATGCCTTTAAAAATCTCCTCATCATCCACCACGTAAATGGTGTAAAACTCTTCCATTTCCTCGCTCTGACGGATGATCTCGTCGATTGCGTCTTTTTTGGTGAGGTTAATATTTACACAGATCAGCTCTGTGTTCATCAATCCACCCGCAGTTTTCTCGTCGTAGGTTAACAGGTTTCTGATCTCAGAAGCATGGTCATCTTCCAGGTCTTCGAGAATTTCTTTCTGTTCGTGGTCTTCGAGTTGCGAAATAATATCGGTCGCATCATCGTAATCCAGCTCCTCAACAATTTCGGTACGTTTATCAGGGTGCAGTTGAAAAAGCAGGTCTTCGGGATGGGATTCTTCATCCATCTCCGAAATAATTTCGGATGCAGTTTCTGCAGGCAGCAAATTAATGATGTGCTGCTGTTCCGATTTATCTAAACGTTCAAATAAAATAGCAATTTCTGAGGCATGGTATTCTGCCAAAACCTCTACCAAAATTTCATCACCGGCTAAAATTGCATTTTTAACCTTCAGTACGTCGCTTTTATCTATTTCGAATGACTGCATTTATCTCTTCAGCTGGATGTTTCAAAAGTAAAGGTTATTTTCAATAATCAGGGCTAGACTACACTCAATTAATTTAATGATTTATCCAGCTTTTTGAAAAATAAAATTTCAAAAACTTGGAAATGCGAAATTATCTCTATACAAAATCATTATTTAAACCAACCTTTGCGCCAAAAATAAATCACCTGCAATACCGCAATTATCCCCATTATAATCCATGTCCAGGTGTAACCATGCGGACTGTAAAGCTCAGGCATGTTATCGGGCATTACTTTACCCGTTACCGGATCTTCACGACTAAAATTCATGCCATAAATACCTGCTATAAAGGTTAGCGGAATAAAAATAGACGAAATAATGGTCAGTACCTTCATAATCTCGTTCATCCGGTTACTGATAATCGACAGGTTCATATCAATATTAGCCGAGGCAATCTCCTTTAAAGATTCTATAAAATCAATAATCTGAATACAGTGATCGTAAGCATCCTTCATATAGGTTTTAGTCAGATCGGAAATTAACGGACTGTCTGTTCTGATAATATCATTCAGTTTATCGCGCTCTGGCCAGGCCACCTTCCTGATCGTAATCAGTGAGCGCTTAATACCCTGGGTATCGTACATAATCCGCTTATCCGGGTTATCGAACAGCCGGTCTTCAATTGCATCCAGTTCTTCACCCCAAAAGTTCAAAAGCGCGAAATAATTATCAACGATCACATCCATAATGGCATACATCAGGTAGCTGCTGCCACCAATCCGGATATTCCCCTTGCCTATTTCCAAACGTTTCCTTACCGGCTCAAAACAATCGGCATAAGTTTCCTGAAAAGTAATTAAGGTTCGTTCGGAAAGGATAAATGAGATCTGATCGTTATTTAAAACTCCCTCATCGTTTAAATACAAGTGGCGGCTTACCGAAAAAATGTATTTGTCGTTATCGTATTCATCTAATTTTGGTCGCTGGTAAGAACTGGTAATGTCTTCTAAAACCAATCGGCTGATGTCATATTTCGAATATAGGGTTTCAAATATGGTTGGGTCACCCAGGCCCTTAATATCAAACCAATAATTAAAATCCTTGCTTTCAATCAGTTTATCAATGTTATTAATATTGTCTAATTCTACTTTCTTATAGCTTTTATCGTTATAAGTATGCAATACAATAATTGGTTTTAAAGCATCTTCATCAATAGCATATAAACCCGGACTAGTGCCTGGTGCCGGCACTTTGTAGTGCTTATGCCTGTTACGTGGTTTGTTTTTCCCCATAATTATAAATATAACCGGGCCTGTGGGCCCTGATTGAATAACAAATCAACAATGCTTAAGTTGGGCAAAAATTGATGCCGGTCTTCAAATACCTGATAATACGGCTTATTATTTACCATATCTTCTTCCTTTTTAGGGTTCATCATCCCCCTATAATCGAGCTCCGGTGGTACCGTATCGTTATATTCGTTGGTAGTATTCATGATAACGGGCAGTTTGAGTTTTTTATTTAACCATTCTATCAGCTCGAGGTTATAATCGAACAAAAACTCAAATTTTTCATGATAAAAGCGTGATAGCTCGTCTTCGTAATATTCAAAATATGCGGAACTTCTGTAACAGCCCTCTAAACTAAGCCAATGTAAACGCTGCCATTTAAAATCGTAGCTAATGCGCACGTCTTTCATTTTGGTATGCGTTTTTGAACCTTTAACCACAGGCACGGTAAGATCTAGCTTCCCGTTAGGCGAATAAATACTGGCCCGGTTCCGGTACGTTTGCTTAGCCAAATGTTCGTGTTTTTCAATTAAAAAATCTGGCCCCAGCTTTTGCAATAAACTAAAATAACCAACTGGTGGAAGATAAAATAATGGAAGTATAGCTGTATTCTGCATTTGAAAATTTATGTTTGTAGCTGAAACGTTTAAAAATAATGATTTAAAGAGGGATTTCGCATTCTGGCCTGTTTTTTATACCAGCTATAACGCTTTACACCTTCCCTGCTATTTTTTTGCAAGATTACTACATTATCTGCTTTATTTAAGCAATGGGTTTAGAAAAATTATAGTAATCGTCCTTATTTTTAAATTTTATTAAAAGATGATTTGGTTCCGTAGCGATAAACAAGCGGAAATTTAACCCGAAATAAAAAGAATGAGTCCTTCTGTAGCCATTGTAATTTTAAACTGGAATGGAAAAGCATATTTAGAAAAATTTTTGCCCCGAATTTTGCAGAGCAAGTATGATAACCTGCAAATTGTTGTAGGAGACAATGCCTCGACCGACGATTCTGTTGCTTTTGTACAAGAAAATTTCCCCAGCATTAAAATTATCCGGAACGAGGTTAATTATGGCTTTGCAGGCGGCTACAACAAGGTTTTAGAACGTGTTGAGGCAGATTATTTTATTCTGCTCAACTCAGATGTAGAAGTTACCCTTAACTGGATACAGCCAGTTATCGATTTAATGGAAAGTGATGCGCAAATTGCAGCTGCACAGCCTAAAATAAAATGGTACAGCGACAAAAACCAGTTCGAATATGCAGGTGCAGCCGGTGGATACCTTGATATTTACGCTTTCCCGTTTTGCCGCGGAAGGTTGTTCAACGTTTACGAACAAGATAATGGCCAATACAACAATACCCAAGAAGTGTTTTGGGCCAGTGGTGCAGCGTTTTTCATTAAAAGTAAATGCTGGAAAGAAGCTGGCGGACTAGATGCTGACCTTTTTGCGCACATGGAAGAAATAGACCTCTGCTGGCGCTTAAAAAACCTGAATTATAAAATCATGTACTGTCCCGATGCAGAAGTGTACCATGTGGGTGGCGGTACTTTGCAGACCGAGAATCCTTTTAAAACCTACCTTAATTTCAGGAATAACCTCATTATTATGCAAAAAAACCTGCCTGCAAGCGATGCCGTTTTCAGGATTTTTATCAGGATGTGTATAGATTTTGTAGCCTGGTGGCACTTCCTGCTAAGTGGAAAACCTAAATTTACCATGGCGGTAAGCAAAGGGCACTGGCATTTCTTAAAATCGCTAACTAAAACAAATAAAAAACGAAAAGCCTTTCAAAAGCCTTATGCTACACATCAGGGTGTATTTAACAACAGCGTGGTTTGGGCATTTTTTATCCGGAAGATTAAGTACTTTTCTGCTTTAAAATAATTTTAACTACAAAGCACGCTAAGCATGGCGCAAAGAGCGCAAAGTTAGGCATACAAAACACTCTTAAAATCTTTGAGTTTCTCTGTGTAAACTTTGTGACCTCTGTGGTAAAAAATGCTCATGTCTTATTTCAAAGATTCTTCAATCGATTTCTCAACCCAGTTTACCGTATTCGATCCTAAACCTAGCGTACTAAATTTAATGTAACCCTTTTTATCAATCACAACATGTGTTGGATAGCCTTTTACGCCGTATTTACTGGCGATAGAGCGTCCTCCACCGATAATGTGATAATCAAAAGGCATTGTTTTTAAAAAAGGTTTAAGTTCATGCTTTTCATCCAGAGCAATCGCCAGGAAAACCACATCTTTATTGTCTTTATATTTCGCAACAATTTCGTTCAGGTGCGGAATTTCGGCCTTGCAGGGCGGACAATTGATAAACCAGAAGTTAATCACATACACCTTTGCGGTACTATCCTTCAAGTTGTATCTATTGCCTTCAATATCGCTGGCCTTAAAGCCATTAAATAGTTCGCCTTCTTTAAAAGATTCGCTTTCACGTGGCCTTGGCATTTTTTTTACATAAGCCGCTTTCTCATCAGCAGAGAGCTCATAAATCAGATATTCCTTTTCACCACTATCTGTGAAGGTTTTCCTGTCTTTTATTCCATATTTACCTGATTGCATTAATTTTTTCCAGGCATTGTAAGGATAAACCATCCCATCTTCTCCTCGTATAACCGATTGTTCGTTAAGAATGGTTCTTTTTTGTGTAGTTTCTTGTGCTTGCCCCAACAAGCAGTTAATGAGTAGAGCAGTTAATATTAGATATTTGAACATATAATTTGAGATTTATATAAGCAAACTTTCAATAGCCAGGCGGTAACCATTCATGCCAAAACCGGTTAAAACGCCCTGGCAATTCTTACCCGTTAAAGAAACATGGCGATACTCTTCACGCGCATAAATATTTGAAATGTGCACCTCAACTACCGGGGTTTTAATGGCTGCTATGGCATCTGCCAGCGCAACTGATGTATGGGTATAGCCACCAGCATTTAAAATAATTCCGTCGTAAATGAAACCAATTTCATGCAATTTATTAATCAATTCGCCTTCTACATTGCTTTGGTAGTAATCGATTTCGATAGCCGGGTATACTGTTTTCAGTTCTTTAATGTAATCTTCAATGCTGGTATTACCATAAATAGAAGGTTCGCGTACGCCTAAAAGATTTAAATTGGGGCCATTAATAATTTGTATTTTCATCTGTTTATAATCTTGTTTTAATGATGATTAAGCTACCGTCATTTCCATAATCTATTCGATTTTTGAAAAAATCATGATGGTTTCATGATCACTTGTAACGTTAAATGTTGTAACGTTGCAATGTTATAAAAAATCTCAAATAAAAGCATGCTTTGGCAATCATATATTAAAGGTTTTAGATCTTATTTAAAACTCGAGCGATCGTTAGCTGTCCATTCGGTTGAGGCTTACCTGAGCGATATCGAAAAACTGGTGCAGTATTATCAATCGTTAGATGAAACTCCGCAGCTTACCGATATCCGTACAAGCGATATCAAATCTTTTATTTCGTGGTTAAATGAGTTGGACATGCAGGCCAGTACCCAGGCCAGGGTAATTTCGGGCTTGAAAGCTTTCTTTGCTTATTTGATGATTGAAGAGGTAATTACCAACGATCCAACGGCGTTAATTGAAGCGCCCAAACTTAGCAGAAAGCTACCCGATACACTGAATATTTATGAGATCAACGCCTTAATAGCCGCCATTGATGCCTCTAAACCCGAAGGCATGCGCAACAAAGCAATAATTGAAGTACTATACAGTTGTGGTCTACGCGTTAGTGAGTTAACTGATTTAAAAATATCAAACATTTTTCCTCAAATCGAATTTATTAAAGTAATTGGTAAAGGGAATAAAGAGCGTCTAATCCCGATTGGAAGTGAAGCACTGAAGCTGATGGAGATTTATATTAACGAAGTGCGGGTGCATGCCAATATAAAAAAAGGTCACGAAGATTTTATCTTTCTAAACCGCTTTGGAGCCAAGCTTTCCAGAATTTCGATATTCAACCTGATTAAAAGTCTGGCTGTAGGTACGGGCTTAAAGAAAACCATTAGTCCACATACTTTAAGGCATTCTTTTGCCACACATTTAATTGAAGGTGGAGCCGATTTAAGGGCTGTACAAGAAATGCTGGGGCATTCGAGCATCACCACTACCGAGATTTATACGCACATTGACCGCGATTATTTAAGAGAAGTAATTACACAATTTCATCCGCGGTCTTAAGCAGGTAAACGGCAGCAAATCATCCGGTCTTTTCCTTGCATATCTTTTCGTAACTCAATGTTTTCAAATTCTTTACTAACCAACATATCAACGGTTTCCTGACCTAAATATTCATTGATTTCAAAGTATAACTTCCCATTAGGTTTCAGGTTTGTTAGCGCAAAAACAGCAATGGCTTTGTAGAAAATTAGGGGATCATCATTACTTACAAAAAGTGCCAAATGTGGTTCATATTCTAAAACATTATAGTGCATTTCAACTTTCTCTAAATACCTGATATACGGCGGATTACTTACAATAACGTCAAATTTTAATTCACTTGAAAAAGTTAATATATCAGCCAAGATAAAATTCACTTCCACACCTATTTGCGTAGCATTTAACTTAGCCACAGTTATAGCCTCTTCCGAAACGTCTAACGTAGATACTCCTGCCTGTGGCAAATGTTTTTTAAGCGTAACCGGAATACAACCCGAGCCTGTTCCAATATCTAAAATTTTAATATCGCGAACTGCAAACTGTAAACTGCTATCTGAAATAATCCACTCCACCAACTCCTCAGTTTCGGGTCTCGGAATAAGTACATTTTCATTTACCTTAAATACCAGTCCGTAAAAATGAGCTTCGCCCAAAACATGTTGCACCGGTTTCCCCATCTGCAAATCGCTAAGCATGCTTAACAATTGCTGTTCGTTAACCAAATCAACAGCTGTATCGCGCAGCATCCTCAATTGAGTGAAAGACAAACCTAACACATGCGCTGAAGCAAGTCTAAACAAGGCACTGGCTTCCTCGCCATCATATAAAGCTTTAAGCTCTAACTGATAAAATGCTTCTAATTCTCCAATTTTCATTAACAACAGTTTTGTTTTAGCAGGTAGTATCGGGTTAATGCACAATTTACAGCAGCATAACACCTTTCCTCCTGACATTTCAATGGCTGCAAAATTACTTATTTAGGATGATATCAATTCTGTTTAGCGCGCTCCATGACTCTTTTTTTACTACTTTTGCCACCATGAGCGACGAATTTTACATAAAACGCTGTCTGGAATTGGCCGCTTTGGGTATTGGCCAGGTTAGTCCAAATCCTATGGTTGGTTGCCTAATTGTAGCTAACAATCAAATTATTGGTGAAGGCTACCACCAGCAGTACGGCCAGGCGCATGCCGAACCCAATGCAGTAAAAGCTGTGTTCGATAAATATGGCGACCAGGCCGAAAATTTATTAAAACAAGCTACCGCTTATGTAAATTTAGAGCCCTGTGCGCATTTTGGCAAAACCCCGCCTTGTGCCGATTTATTGGTTAAACATCAGCTCAAAAGAGTAGTAATCGGAAACCGTGATCCATTTTCGGGTGTTGATGGCAAAGGAATTGAAAAACTTAAAAATGCCGGAATCGAAGTGATTAGTGGCATTGCAGATGCTGAATGCCGCCATTTCAACCGCAGATTTTTTACCCGAATACAGCAACAACGGCCTTATGTTATTTTAAAGTGGGCCGAAACAGCCAATGGCTATTTTGCTACAAGTGATGGTCACCAGAAATGGATTAGCGGAGCCCTAGCTAAACGTCTTGCACACCAATGGCGAACCGAAGAAGATGCAATCCTGATTGGCAAGCAAACGGCTATTATCGATAATCCACAGTTAAGCTCAAGAGAGTGGCCGGGTAGAAATCCGATACGCCTGCTTATTGATAAAAACCTGCAGGTTCCGCAATCCAATCACATTTATAACGAAGCGGCTAAAACCATTGTTTTTAATGAAGTTAAAACCGACGTGGTTGGCAACATTCATTACATTCAAATGGAAGACATGCAATTCTACCTCCCGCAAAAGATTGCCTTTCAGCTCTATTTGATGGATATACAATCGGTAATAATTGAAGGTGGTGCAAATATTTTGAAGCAATTTTTAGATGCAGGTCTTTGGGATGAAGCACGAGTTTTTACTTCCTCAACCAGCTGGAACGAAGGTATACCATCACCCGCAATAAATGGTAATCTGCAAGAACAGGTTCAAATCGGAAACGATAAACTATCTATCTATATAAACAACCTAAATAAATGATCTACATTACTTTAAGCATTTGCTGTAGTGTTACCGTAGCCGTGCTGTTAAAGCTGGCCAAACGTTATCAAATCAGCATTATCCAGGCAGTTGCCGTAAACTATTTTGCCGCCTTAACACTTTGTTTTTTCTTTTTCAAACCCGATATCAAATTAGTAAGCAGTGCAGCGCCATGGCCCATATACACTGCTTTGGCTATACTCTTACCTACTATATTTTTGTTCCTTGCTGCTTCTGTTAAAAACCTTGGCATTGTTAAAACCGATATCGCTCAGCGTTTGTCGCTATTTATCCCAATACTGGCCGCTTACTTTATTTTTAAAGAAGATTTTAACAATCTAAAAGTAGTTGGCCTAACCGTTGGTTTTGTTGCCATTTTCCTAACATTTTTACGCAAAAGTAATCCTGATCAAAAAACAGGAAACCTTATTTATCCGGTAATGGTATTTATTGGCTTTGGAACAATTGATGTACTGTTTAAACAAATTGCCTTATACAAAGAATTACCCTATACCACCTCTCTTTTTACCATTTTCTGCATGGCTTTTGTGGTTTCGCTGGTTATCGTTGCCGTAATGACAATTTCCGGGAAGATAAAATTACAATTGGTTAATCTGGCCTGTGGGTTGATTTTAGGCTTCTTCAACTTCGGAAACATCCTTTTTTACCTAAAAGCACATAAAGCCCTGTCGCAAAACCCTTCTACAGTGTTTGCGGCAATGAACCTGGGCGTTATTATAGTCGGTACCCTAATAGGTGTTGCAGTGTTTAAAGAAAAATTAACAAAGATAAATTACCTTGGAATAATCCTGGCCATTGCCGCGGTTATTTGCATTACCCTTTCGCAAAATGTTGTTCGATGATTCGTATAAAACAATCGGGAGTGCATCAGAAGGCATATTTCGAGATAAAGGGAGCAAATTTATTGCTTATACCTATCCCATCCGTTCGGAAGAAGAAGTTAAACCTCTTATTACCGCTTTAAGGGCTGAGCATGCTAAGGCAAGGCATTTTTGCTATGCTTACCGCTTAACACCGGATCGGTCCGTATTCCGGATTAACGATGATGGAGAACCATCTGGCACTGCTGGCAGACCTATACTCAACTGCCTGTTATCAGAAGATGTGACCAATATTTTGGTGGTGGTAGTTCGTTATTTCGGCGGAACCTTATTGGGTGTTCCAGGTTTAATTAACGCATACAAAACCGCCAGTATAGAGGCGATTAAAGCAGCAACTATTATAAACAAAACTGTAAATGATGTTTATGAAGTTAATTTTGATTATCTTCAAATGAATGATGTGATGAAGCTGGTGAAGGAAGAAAACATTGAAGTTTTGGCGCAACAATTTGATACGCAGTGTGTATTGAAATTCGAAATCAGAAAAAACCAACTGAACCAGGTTTTAGGTAAATTTGATAAAATAGCAGGCGTTAAATTAAAATACCTGCAAACCATTTAAACCTGACCATTATTACCAGTAGATTTTAGTTACCTGTAAAACGAAGAATAATCAATAATCAAATGAAAATAGCTGAGAGCGATTTAATTATCAACCCCGATGGCAGCATTTATCACTTAAATTTGTTGCCAGACGATATTGCGGATAACGTAATTACCGTAGGCGATCCTGACCGGGTTGGCGAAGTGAGCAAATATTTCGACAAAATTGAGTTTAAGAAAGGTAAACGCGAATTTATAACGCATACAGGCTATGTAGGTAAAAAGCGGATTACCGTGCTTTCAACCGGCATTGGCACCGATAACATTGATATTGTTTTTAACGAACTTGACGCCCTTGTAAACATTGATTTCGAAACCAGGGAGATTAAAAAACATCTTACTTCTTTAAATATTATCCGCATAGGCACTTCTGGCGCGGTACAGCCCGATATCCCGATGGGCACAATTCTGGCCTCATCTTACGGTTTAGGAATGGATGCCCTGATGAATTACTACTACCATGAATTAACTGGAGATGAACGCAGTTTAATGGATGACCTGAAATCGCATTTTGGCCATCTGAAAAATATAAACCCATATTTAACAGCAGCTAACGATAATTTACTAAATACCATCGGTAAAAATATGCACCATGGCATTACCATTACGGCACCAGGCTTTTACGCACCCCAAGGTAGAATTGTACGCGCAAAAAACGCAATCCCCGATTTTATTAGTTTAATTAACAGCTTTAGCAGCAACCAGCACCGCATAACCAATTTAGAAATGGAAACCGCGGGTATTTATGCTTTGGCTAAAGTTTTAGGACACAAAGCACTATCGGTAAATGCCATTTTAGCCAGCAGGGTAAAATTCGAGTTTAGCAGCAATCCCAATAAAATTGTAGATGATGCTATTAAAATGGTTCTGGAGAGGATTTGATTGTAATAATTGAATTTTGAATGACCAAATGAGTGAATTTTCTATGCTCAGGCACAGCTTTATGCAATCATTCAAAACTCAATCATTCAATCATTTAAACTTTAGGTATTTCTTCTTTCACCAGATCATTTCCGGCGCTATCTAAATACGTACAGGTCATTTCTTCTGTATCAATAATCCATTTTTCTACGCCAGCATCGGCCGCCTGCTTACAGAAAGTAAAAAAATCGGTTTCGCCCTGCTGATGTATTTTTAAAGCATGCTCCAGTTTTTCAGCAGAAGATACTTCGTTAATAATTAAAGCAGGATAATCCTCCGGACTCTCCTGCTGTGCATTATCTTCATCATCAAAGTAAATAGATAAGCCATTGTTTACATAAACATCATTTCGCTTAACCCCCATTGCCTTAATTTCTTTAATAAATTGAGGAAAATCTGCACCGGTTTTAATCTTTGCCGCTGCTGCCTGGATATTCGAAATGGTAAACATACTTTATCTGTTTAATGAAACTTTGTAAACTGTTGTTTGTGTATACAAATCATCTGGCCTTAACACAGTACTCGGGAATTCCGGAATATTAATTCCGTTCGGATGATGTTGTGTTTCTACGCAAAAGGCGCTGTAACTTTCATAATCACGTCCATCTTTGCCATTTTTTACATCTAAGTATTTAGCTGTATACAAATGCGCTACCGGCTCAGTAGTATATACACTTAAAGTTAAACCGCTTTCTGATTCAATTGTTTTGCTAGCCAGTGATAAATCTCCATAGATTTTATCAAGGACAAAAGTTTGATCGTATCCTTCATCCTCGTTCCAGTCGCGACCAATTTCTTTTAACTGCGTAAAATCATGTTCAGTATCTTTAACCGGAATTAACTTACCTGTTACCGAGTAATTATCATCCTGTTCCAAATAATTAGCGGCAAAAATCTGTAATTTATGGTTTTTAATGTTTCCACCTTTTGGCGCAAGGTTAAAGTAACCATGGTGGGTTAAGTTAATCGCAGTAGCCTGATCTGTTTCAGCTTCGAAGCTTAAAATCAGTTCATCATTTTCGGTCAGTTCGAAGGTTAAATCAACGATCAGGTTTCCAGGATAGTTCTCTTCACCATCCGGGCTTTCATATTGCAATGTAACTGCTGGTTGTGGACCCTCAACTACATCAATTATATCCCAAACTTTTTTATCGAAACCAGTTATACCACCATGAAGGGCATCGGTACCAGCATTTTGAGCCAGCTGGTAAGTTTCGCCATCAATTGTAAATCTGCCGTTTTTAACACGGTTGGCATAACGACCAACTACCGCTCCTAAATAAGGGTAACTTGCCAAATATGCAGGATCAAGATATCCTTCAATGGTATCGAAACCCAATACAATATCCTGCATTTCGCCATTGGCATTTTTAACTACAAATTTGCTGATGATAGCACCGTAATTAAATATTTTAACATAAGTGCCTTTGCTGTTGGTTAGTTCGATTGCGATAACTTCTTCGCCATCAATAATTTTTCCGGTTGGTATTTGCTGAACGCTCATAAATTGTAACTTAGGGCTTTTGTTTCCTAAACAAACATACCATTATTACTCGCTTTTTATAAATATTTTTAGTCAAATGAACATTAATCTTGAGGAAAAATTTGCCGAGCATTATCATAAAAAAGCCGATGCACTTTATTTTACA